>JBKHVJ010000479.1:0-65496 GCA_046570145.1 Alphaproteobacteria bacterium | reverse complement strand
AACCCCAGCCCGAGGAACCGCATGAACGACAGCCGGTCGCGAACCTGATACTCCGCCTGCTCGTCAGCCAGACCGTACAGCGCCTGCAGCACCAGGATCTTGAACATCATCACCGCGTCCAGCGGAGACCGATCGCCCCGGGAGCGATCCTTGCGCCCCAAGGCCGCGTCCAGCGTCGGACGGAAAACCTCGAAGTCCACCACCGACAAAAGACGCTCCAGCGGATCCCCGCTCTTGCTCAGCTCTGCGCAGCGGTCCTGAAGATCGAACAGTCCAGCTTGACCGGCCATGAGCCCGTCCTCCCTCGCCCTCAGACAAAGGGAATCATCAGAACCACGACCGCGCTACGGTTTTTCGAGCCGTCCTGCTTCTCTCCCTGCCTCTACCGGAACCGCAATGTCATCGAGCGCACATTCGGGCGCCTTAAGGATTTCCGGCGCATCGCAACCCGTTACGACCGGTCCGCCACCAACTTCATGGCCCCCATCCATATCGTGGCAACCATCCCCTGCTGGTTATGAGTCCCGACCCTAGAAGGAATTTTCCGGTCTCAGGTCACCTTCGCCAAGCTGTGGGCGCATCACCGAGGCATCGGCGCGGGCACCATCGAGAAGTTCTGGAATGCCGTCGGCTCCATCTGTGACTTCTATACGCCTGAGGAATGCTGGAGCGACCTCAAGCACGTCCGATATGCGCCAGATCGAACGATGATCGATGCGTTAAAATGTAAGGCGTGTATCCAGCATCAGGATATGCGCCGTGTCGGTCAGATCGGCTCCGCCGGATGCACCGCCGGACAGGGTCGAGCGCACGTAGTCATACTCCAGCCCGGTGGTCAGTCCAGGGGCCAAGGTCCAGGTGACGCCGCCCTGCCAGATGTCGGCTTTGGCCGGCGTGGTCATGGTCGCTGCGTCATTGCCGAGTGCCCGCATGTAGTTGGCGGCGAATAGCAGCGGTCCGCTGACATACTGGGCGCCGACGATCAGGTTCTGCTGGTCGCGCGACCGGGCGTTGCCTTTGGCATAGCCGCTGTCGCCGCTGAAGGCATAGCTGGCGCCGACCTTCGCCGGTCCGTAGCCGACATTGGCGCCGACATGAATGGAACTCAGATCCTCGAAGGACTGGGCGAGGATGCCGTCGCTCTGCCGCACCGCCTTGCCGGTCTGGTAGAAGGCGCTGGCCTCCACCGTCATGTCGCCGACCGCGGTCTGGAATGCGGCGCCGGCTTCGACGATATCGCGGAATGCCAGGGCATCGCCCAGCGTATCGACCTTGCGGCGGTCGACCGAGCTGTTGGAGTCACCGAGGCGCGGCGTGTAGGACACCGCCACCTGCAGCCCGCCGTAGCTCGGGCTGATGTAGATGAGCTTGCTTCCGGTGTCGTAGGACACCAGCGTCCGCAGGCTGGTGGCCGCCAGCGGCAGGGCCGCGAAGGTGGAGGAGCCATAGAGGAACAGCAGGCCGTTGCTGTCCGGGCTGCCGGCGATGCCCTCGGTGTTGGGGCCGATGATCCCGTATTCGTCCGACAGCCCGTTGATGACGCCCGCCTGCAGCGTGCCGAAGGAGCCGTTGGCATAGATGAAGGCGCGGTCATTCTCGACCGTCCGGCTCGACACGGACGGATCGCCGTTCCCGGCGACGAGACGCAGCCGGGCACCGTAGGTCAGCCCGTTGTCGGCGGTGGCGGACGGGGTGACGGTCAGGCGCAGGCGGTTGGCGAACTCGGTCGACCGGAGGCCGCTGTCTTGCTTCTGGCTGACATACGCGCCCTGGAAATAGGCGTCCCCGCCGATGGTCAGGTCGAACCCCGGCTCGGCAAGAGCCGGCGCCGTGTGAAGCGCGATGAAGGCGGTGCCGGCCAGGGCCGAGGTGCGAAGCAGGGAGAACAAGGGCGTCAGGCGCATGGGGATGGTCATTCCGGAATTGGACAGCGGGAGAGCGGTGTGCGGAGAGGCTTGGGAAAGGTCGGGCAACGGTGTCAGGCGGCTTGCGTGGCGGGGAACCAGCGCCGGCCGAAGGCGGTGAGGTTGTCGTCGGTCAGGCGGGCGAGACAGAGGATCTCCACGCTGTCGGCCCAGCGCGGGTTCAGGCGCCGGAACTGGGCCACGGCGGGGCTGTCGAGCTTGGCATCGCTGATGGCGCGGGCCTGCTCCGTCAGGCCGTAGCCCTGCCACTTCCAGTCCACGGTGCCGGTCGAGGCATCGTAATACTGGGCAAAGCATTCACGCCCGATATGGTCGCGCAACGCCCGATCCATCTCGTCGGGTGCGAAATCCGCATTGGGCGTGTGCCGGATGAACAGCATCGGCATGTAGCGGTAGGACCGGTATCCGACCGCGCTGTAGCTCCAGTACCAGAGCCGCCCAGACCGTTCGGCGCGCGCGCGGGCGACCATATCGGCGAGCATCGCGCGCACCAGCCCGTTGGACCCCCAGAAGCGGCGCTCGAGGATGCAATGGGCGGTGTGGAAGGCCCCGACCGGCGTGCCGTCGATGTCCGTCTCCTGGCGGTAGACGGTGGCGAAGCCGACCAGTTCGCCGGTGTCGGGATCCTCCTGCAGGACGCAATGGTCTAGGCCGCCCAGTTCCTCGTTGAAATACTCCTCGCCGTAGCCCTCGAACCAGACGCTGAGCAGGGTGAACATCGCCGACCGCCGCTCGGGTGTCAGTGCGGCGGGTTCGACGATGCTGGTCCGCAGGGGATGATGGGACGCGCGCGGCGTCATGCCGCCCCTCCGGACAGGTAGAGCGTCGCGCCCGCATCGCGGACATCGGCGCAAATGTCCTCGTAGTTGCAGGTGATCTCCTCGCCGGCAGCGATGGCGCGGCGGGCGACGAACATCCGCCAGTCGCCGGCGTCGGCCCGACCGATCGACGCGTCGTCGGCATGGTTGAGGAAACGGGCGTCGTCCCCCGGCAGAAGGATGCCGACCCCGTCGATCACGCAGCCGTGGAAATCCACCAGCCGGGAAAGCTGGGGGAACTCGTCCAGCAGCGCGTCGTCGGGCGCGAAGAGGCGGTCGACGCGGGGGTCGAACCGCCACATCGGCGTGCCGGCCGCGACCGGCTCCTCGGCGAAGAGACCCAGCCCGTGGATCGGGCTGGATGCGAGGCGGGTGGGGATGAGGAGCGGCATGGCGTTCGCGGACCCGTCGGTGCGTCAGGCGGCGGCGTTGGCGGGAGCCAGCGACTCGTCGAACTCGAAGCTGGCGGCGTCGTCGACGAACTGCTCCTCGATGGTCGTGCGCGGTTGTTGCAGGCAGACGCCGATGTAGTCGGCAAAGCGTGGCGGCGGCGCGAAGCCTTCCGACAGCAGGCGGCTGTTGTCGAAGGCGATGTCCTGGGCGGTGAAGCGGTGATACTTGCGCCCGCCGGCGGCCATCGTCCGGTGAAGGATGTCGCGCTGCGGGAAGGCGAGACGATAGGCACGGTCGAACGGCTTCCACCCTTCCGGACCCTTCGGATCGAAGAAGCTGTAGGGGCGGGTGCCCTCATGTCCGTGGTTCGCGAAGGCTTCCTCGAAATCGACCCAGGTGGTCCGGCTGCCGAGGCCGGCGGAGATGTGGTAGAGGTTGTGCTTCAGGTCGGGCTTGCGCAGCAGGTCGTGCAGGCGGGCCGAGGCCCAGTCGACGGGGACGATGTCGATGAAGCCGTCGGGCGAGCAGGGTAGGATGCCGGTGCGGTCGACCAGGCGGAAGAACCAGAAGATGCTGGCGCTGGGGCGCACGCCCAGCTGGGTGTGGCCGACGACGATCGACGGGCGGCAGACGACGATGGGCAGGTCGGGGAAACCGGCGGCGAGCGCGCGCTCGGCCGCCGCCTTGCTGCGGGTGTACTCGACGATGTGCGGCGTCTCGTGGCCGGGGGCCGGGGCCTCGTGCACCATCTCCAGCCACGGCGTCTCGCCGCAGCAGAAGGCGGTGCCGATGTGCAGGAAGCGCTGGAGATGCTTCATCCGCCGGGCGCGGGCGGCCAGCGCCAGCGTGCCGTCGACGTTGATCTGCCAGACCGAATGGCGGCTGTCGAAGGAGGTGTCGGCGGCGACATGGACGATGTGGGTCACCGCATCCAGCCGCGGGTCGGTGCTGGTCGCCAGCGATTGCAGGTCGCCCGGCAGGATCTGGCACAGGCCGGCATAGGCCTCGGCGGTGGCGCGGTCGACGCAACGGGCGAGGTTGGCGGAGAGGCGGGCCCGGCAGGCTGCCTCATCGGCGCCGCGGATCAGCAGCAGGCAATCGGCCGCGGTCCCGTTCCGGACGGCGTCGAGGTAGAAGGAGCCGCCGAGGAAGCCTGTGCCGCCGGTGAGAAGGATCATGGTGTGCCTCTGTCTCGCGTCTGGATGATGGGGGGCAGGGGAAGAGAGTGGACCGGCCTCACGAGGAGGCGGGGAGCAGGTCGGGGGCAGGGATGCCGCCTGGGGGAGCGGTGGTGACCAGCCGGCGGATGCCGCCGCGGTCGACCTGAAGCTGGATATCGGCCGCGTCGAAATAGGCGTCGTCGTGGGTCACCGCGATCACGGTGATGCCGCGCGCCTTCAGCCAGGGAATGATCTCGCGGTAGAATTTGCGCCGGAAATAGGGCGACTGGTCGGCTGCCCATTCGTCCAGCACCAGCACCGGCTTGCGCTCCAGCAGCGCGGCGATCAGGGCGAGCCGCTTCTTCTGGCCCTGCGACAGGTCCACCGTGGTGAAGGCGCGGCCATCGACCGCGACCTTGTCGGACATCTCCAGCAGGTCGAGAAGCTCTTCGGCGAAGCCATCGTCGAACGTCGCCGCGCCATAGAGCTGCCGCGTCACATGGTTGTCGGAGAACACGACGGAGAAGCGGTCGCGGTAGGCCGCGAGGCCGTCCGGCCCCACCGGCACGCCGTCCACCGACAGGGTGCCGCGCTGCACCGGATAGAGGCCGAGCAGCATATGGACCAGCGTGCTCTTGCCGGCGCCGTTGTGGCCGGTGATGAAGACGACGCTGCCGCGTTCGACCGTCAGGTCGATGGGCCCGACGGTGAAGGACCCCGACCCGTCACGGCCGGCATGGCGGAAGGTGGCGCCGTCCAGCGCGATGGTGGAGAAGGCGTCGTCCGTGCCGCCGCCGCGTGCGGGAGCAACCGGCTTGGGCGCCGCCTTCAACTCCGCCTCCACCGCGAGGTAGGAGCGGGCCGCCGTCTCCGCGCTGATGTAGGAGGGGTAGGAGGCGACGATGGTGATGACCGGGTAGGCGATGAAGGCGGCGGCATGGCCGGCCAGGATAACGGTCGCGATGTCAGTGTCGGTGACCGCCGGCAGCAGGAAGATGATCCCGGCCAGCGCCGCGTAATAGGTTAGCTCGCTGATGGTGAAATAGTGGCTGTACTCCGCGCCGAAGCGGTGGCGCTCCTTGCGCAGGGTCTCGGCGCAGGATGTTGCGTCGGCCAGCGCGTTGGCGGCGCGGCGGCGGTTCAGCTTGCACTCGCGCAGGGTCTGCAGGATGTGGTCGGAGCGTTCCAGCAGAGCGCCTTCGGCCTCGTGGATCGACTCCGACATCAGCTCCAGCCGGATGACGGAGCGGCCGATCAGGATACCGCCGACGACCAGGAAGCAGAGCACGATCAGGACCGCCGCGCCCGACAGGGTGGCGAGATACAGCAGGCACAGAACGATGGCGGCGACCGACTGGAAGCTGATGACCAGCGTCGGCACGGCCTGCGCCAGCAGCTGCAGCTCCGGTCCCGCCACCTGGGCGAGCCGGGCGGAGCCGACCGCCATCGCATCCGGCAGGTCGGCGGCCACCGCCCTGCGCAGCAGATCGACGCGCAGGACGGCAAGGGCCGCCTGCATGCGCTTGGACGCCGCGTTCATCATCCAGCCCTGGGCGATCCGCCACAGGAAGGCGGACAGCAGGAAGACGATCAGCAGCCGCTGCAGCCCCTCCGGATCGTCCAGCACCAGCAGCGCGTCGTTCAGCGAGGTCAGCAGCGCGAGATTGAGCGCGGCCGCCAGCACCGCCAGCAGCAACAGCGGCTGGATGTTGCGCAGGGCGTCGCGTCTCAGGATACGCCAGAGATCCATCGCCGCCTCACTTCGACTGGATCATGTCGAGCAGCCGCGACGGCGACACCTTCGACAGGATCGGAGCCGAGGCCGCGGTCTTGGAGCCGTCTTTCGCCGGTTCCGGCTTGGTGCCGGGGGCGGGCGGCGCCGTGTGCGACGGGGCGGCAGGAGACGGTTCGGAGCTGCCGGTGTTCAGGCTCGGCATTTGGCCGACGGGCGTCTGGCCCGGCGATCCCTCACCGCTCAGGGACGGCAATTGCGAGACCGGCGGCACCGCGGCGCTGGTGGGCACCGAGGTCAGCTTGGCGTTGGGCGAGGCGGGCGGCGCGCCCGGCGCGGCCGTGGGGGTGCCGGGCGGCGGCGGGACTGTGCCCGGCGCCGGCAGGCCGGAGGCGGCGTCGAGGATCAGCGGAAGCCCGCCGCTGGCGGCGTTGCCGATCACGACGATCTTGGCATTGGGCGAGTGGGCCAGTTCCAGCGTCGCCTCGATGCCGCGCCAGCGCAGGTAATTCTCGGTCAGGTTGGCCTGCACGGTTTCCTGGAAGGCGCGGATGCCCTGGCCTTCCAGCTGCTTGCGCTGGCTTTCGAACAGTTCGCGCTGCAGGCGGAACTGGTATTCCTGTGCCGCCTGATCCTGCTGAATCTTCCGTTCGATGGACGCCATGATCGCTTCGGGCAGGGAAACGTTGCGGATCAGGATGTCCTGGATCAGCAGGTAACCGGTCTTGGTCCGCCCGTCCGGCTTCGGCACATTCTCGGCACCGATCAGCTGGGCGTACATCACGCGGTCGGCGACCTGTTCGTAGGTTTCGGTCTGCACCCGCAGGCGGCGATGGGCATAGAGTTCGTCGGCCTTGAAGCGCGACACGATCTCGCGCGAGACGGATCCGACCTCCGGTACCAGCAGCACCTCCAGGTAACGCGGACCGACATTCTTGTGCAGGGCGGCCAGCATCTCCGCATAGGGGCGGTAGCGCACCGTGATCTCGATGCTGACGTTCAAGCCGTCGTTGGCGATGGCCGAATAGGAGCGGGTGTCCTCCTGCAGGCGCAGGTCATAGACCTCGATCTTGTCCCAGGGGAAGATGACATGCACGCCTTCCGGCAGGGCCGGCGCCATCTGGGTGCCTTCATGGAAGCGCTTCCACAGCACGCCGCCGTGGCCGGCGGGGATGAAGACGACGATGGACGGGGCGAAATAGAGGAAGATCAGGATCCCGACCAGCAGCGTGCACAGCAGGCTCCGGCGGTGTTCGTCGTACCAGTGGGCCAGCAGCGCGCGCAGGCGCGACTTCGGCTTCGGCAGCGCATCGGCGTCGTCGATGGTGAAGGCCTGCTCAGCCATATCACGCGGTCTCCTGCAAGCAAGCCATGGCGGGTTCCGTGGCGGAGTCCAACTCAGGGTCCATGGCGGGGCGGGACGCGGCCGTCGCGGCCGACATGTCCATTCGCCCGTTGGTCATTTGAATGGTGATGTCGCAGACCGACGACACATCGCCGTCGTGCGACACGAAGATCACGGTGCGGCCGAGCGAGCGCAGCTTGCCGATGATCTCGTTGGTGAAGCGGGTGCGGAACTCGGCGTCCTGGTCGGAGGTCCATTCGTCGAGGATGACGACCGGCCGGCCCTCCGCCACCGCCACCGCCAGTGCGACGCGCCGGCGCTGCCCCTTGGACAGGTCGCGGTTCACCAGACCGTCGCCGGTGTCCGGAACCAGATGGTCGATCTTCAGGTAGGCCAGCATCTCGCGGAACAGTTCGGCGTCGAAGCCGGGACCTTGCGGCAGGCGGGTGAACAGGTGGTGGTCCTGGAACACGGCGCAGAACAGGTCGCGGTAGGCCTCCAGCCGGTCGGTCTCCACCGGCTGCCCATCCAACAGCACCTGCCCCTCGTCGGGCCGGAAAAGCAGGGGGATGACGCGCAGCAGGGTGGATTTGCCGGATCCGTTGGAACCGACAATCCCGACGACGCTGCCGGCCGGGACGGTCATGTCGATCGGGCCGATCACGAAGGGCTCCGGACGCAGCCCGGCACGGTAGGCGAAACTGACGCCGCGCAGTTCGATGGTGGAGAAGCGGCGCGGGGCGCGGGCCAGCCGCGAAGGCTCGTATTCCATCGCCGGCATGGTGCGGAGCAGCGTGGACAGCTGTGCCGCCGCATCCTCCGCCGCCACATAGTCGGGCACGGCGTTGAGGAACTTCGATAGCGGACGGGCCAGGAACAGGATGACCGACGTGACCAGCGGCAGCTCGGACACCGACATCGCGCCCATGCGGGGGAAGATGAAGACGAAGACCGCCGAGAAGCCGATGACGATCGTCGCGATCCAGGAGAACAGTTCTCCCAGATTGCGGCCGTGGCGGCGCTTCAGCTCCTCCCAGCGGGCGATGTCGGCTTCCACCCCCTGGGTCAGCTCGTCGCGCCGCGCCTTGCCCAGCTTGACCTCGGCATTGCCGCCGACCATCTCGGAAAAGCCCTGGAGCATCCGGACTTCGGATTCCTTGGCTTCGCCCAGCAGGGTGCGGGTCCGCTGCGCCTCGCGCACGTACCAGCCGCCGACCAGCAGTGCGGCGACCAGCAGCAGCGTGGCGCCCACCGTCGACAGCGTCCACAGGTAGAGATAGGCGACCGCGGCCACCAGCATCATGTTGGCGGCGATGGACAGGTTGGGCAGAAGTGCGGCGATGCGCTCCAGATGGTAGTTGCCGAGATCGAAGGACCGCTTGGCCTGCATATCCAGGATGTCGGCGTGGCTTCCCAGCGTCACGTGGCGCAGGAAGCGCCGCCGCACCTCCGCCAGCGCGCTGAAGGCGGTGGTCAGCGCCAGGGAAACGAAGCGCTTGCTGAAGGCATAGGCGACCAGCAGCGACAGGCAGAAGACCAGGAAGGGGGTATCCAGCACCTCGCCGCGCATCCAGCCGCTCAGCTCCGCGCTGAGGCTCATCAGGCTGATCAGGTTGGCGGTGGCGGCGACGCAGCCGGTGACGACCAGCCGCGTCAGGATGCTGCGGTCGGCGAGACCGATCAGCGGCAGCAGCGAAGACGGCGGCTGGCTGGGGGGCCGGCTGGAGGGATTGCGCTTGCTCATCGTCCGTTCACTCCGCCAGCCAGCCGTCGAGGATGCGGGTGATGGTCCCGTTGTCGCGCAGCTTGGCGAAGGCGGCCTGCAGGCGCTCGGCCTTCTCCTTGCGTGCCTTGGGCAGGGCGATGTAGCGTGGGATGAGGCCCACCGGCTTGGGCAATACGCGCACGTCCTTCAGCCGGCCGTCCTGCTTGGCCATGTAGTTCAGCACATGCAGGTCGCCGATGATCGCATCCACCCGGCCCAGGATCAGGCGGCGGAAATTGACGACGTTGCTGCTGGAGGAGACCTTCTCCAGATAGGTGGCGGCATCGAAATCGGGCGCGTAGGAGAAGCCGTCGACCACACCGATGCGGTAGGAGGCCAGATCCTCCAGCCGGTCGAAGGTGATGGACGAGTCCTTGCGCACCATGAACACCGTCGTGCCGGTGCGGAACGGACCGATCATGTTGTACTGCGCGAAGCGCGTCGGCGAGGCGATGAACTGGAATCCGACATCGACCGTGTTCTCGTCCATCGACTGGACCACCTCCGACCAGGAGAGCGGGCGGTGGACCGGGGTGACGTTCAGCTCCTTCAGCAGCGCGCTGACGATTTCGGTATCGATGCCGGTGCGGTTGCCGTTGAAGGAGTAGTTGTAGGGCGGGAAATGGTCTTCCGACGCGATGGTCCAGTATTCGGCGCGCGCCGGCAGGGACAGGGCAATCAGCGTCGCCAGGGCTAGCAGCAGCAGCCACGCGAAGCGGCGGACCGCCATTGCGGGAAGGATCATGGTCATGGCTGCGCTCACGCCTTGGCCGGCTTTTTGCGGCGGGTCGTCAGCAGGATCATGACGAGAAGGGCGCCGGGCGGCGTCAGCACCACCGCCAGGAAGGCGTAAAGCAGGAAGCCGCCGCGGCGGCCGATCCCCAGAAACCCGACCAGCAGGCAGAGACCGATATAGATCAGCTCGAACACGGCGATGCTTCCTTCTTTGCCCGGCGTCCCGTCGGTCAGGCCTTAGCCGGCCTTCTGGACCGGCTGCTCTTCCATCTGCGGCGCGGCTGCCGGGGCATCGGCGGCGGCCTCGCCCTTGGCGGCCTCGAACTCCTTGCGGAAGTAGTCGCGCATCGTCTCGACATCGAAGTCGAGCAGCGTGCCGCCGGTCTCGAAATGCTGGGCGAACACACGGCCGAGCGCTTGGGTGGCGGCCAGCGACAGCGCCGGCATCACGGCGACGCCGAGGGCGGTGCCGATGAAGGGGACGGCCTTGACGGCGGAGCCCAGCACGCTGGAGCTGAGGGCCCCCGGCATGACGCCGCCCAGCAGGGCGCCGACGATGGCGCGGGTCCGCTCCTGGGCGAACTCGACCTCGTACAGCTTGGCGAGCTTGTGGACCAGGTTGAGCTGCGCCGCGCTGACCGCGGCGACGTCGGCGCCAGGCACGGGGATCAGCCCGAAGGCGCCCGAGGCGTAGCTGTGATACTTGATCAGGTCCTGGGCGCGCTTCTTACGGTCTACCATGATCCGAAGCCTTTCTCGGGTCTGGAAAAGTTGAGTACTGATGGAAGGTCAGGCGCCGGGCACACGCATTCGTGCGTCCTGCGCCGTCCGGTTGAGCTTTCCGGAGGAAAGCGGAGGATGAACGTCAATTGCGTTCCGGCGATTGACAAACGAATGGCCATCGCCGCCCAGGGCAGCGCAAAAAACAATCGGATTGTGATTGAACCGCCCGGCGGTCAGGAAATATCTGGCCACCAGCTTTTCGAGTACTAAACCGTTGATACGGTTTTTTTGATTAAAAACGAATTAATCGCCTATCAGGGTAATCGGGATTTTTGGAGGATCGTGGATCGTCTTGTCGCGACCTGTGACGACTTTCGTCATCGCCATTTCTTCCGATCTCCTGTTTTTCCATCATTGCGGGAAATGGCTGGGCAGTTCCAAGGCCCGCGCGGGCAGGGTGGTCCGTGAACCGGCGCCGAACGACGCGGTCATGAAAAGCACCGTGTCGCGCACCGGTTCGCCGCCGATGGTCTGGGTGGGCAGCGCGATGCGCAGCAGCGTGCCGTCACCGGTGGATGCGGCGGGCGCCGACCTGCTCTTCAACAGGCGCAGCAGGGCCCAGGGACCGCGTTCCACCAGGGTCAGCGTGTCGCCGGCCGCGGCTTCCGCCTCGCTCGCCATGGCGTTCTTCGGACGGTAGGGCGAGCCGGCTGCCCAGCGGAAGCTGAGCAGCAGCGGCTGGCCCGTCTTCCACTCCACCGCTGCCGGGTTGGCGGAGGCCCCGACCGCACCGGTGCCGGATCGGATCGACCAGTCGATGATGTGTTCCGCTCCATGCTCCTGTGCGCGGTTGGTGCCGAAGGTGAAGCGGACGCTTACCGGCGTCGAGCGGACGACGGCGTCCAGCAACGGCCTTGCGGATTCCATCCTTTCCAGGAAGGCGGCGAGTTCGGGCGTCGCCGTCTTCGTGACCGCGGCCCGGTTCCCGTCCAGCTGCACGAAGAAGCGGCGGACATCCTGCGGATCGGCATCGGGCGCGCCGCGCGCAAGATTGGGGCGGACGAAGGGAAAGCGTCCGGCGAGGGACTGCGAGAAGATCGCGGCCAGCTTCGTCACCGCGGGTTCGGTTTCCGGCATCGACGGAACGGCAGCCGGCACCGGAACTGCCGAAAGTCGGACCGGCGGAAGAGGCTCGTCCAACACCGGCACCGGACCGGCCGCGGCCATCCGCCTGGGCGCGGCGACGGCGGCAGGTTCGGGAGGCGGCGCGGGACGCGGTTCGGCAACCGGCTGTGTCTCGCCGCTCTCCACCGGTTTCGCTTCGGGAGGAGCGGGCTGGGCCGTTGCCGCCCGGGTCGAGGGTGGCGGCGCCTTCACCGTGTCGTTGCCGGGTTTTGCCACGGCGGCCGGAGGCAGGCTCTCCGGGGTCGGAGCGGGGAGAGCATCGGCCATCGTCGCCGGGAGTGCGGCCACCGTCGGGTTCAAGGTCAGCGCTCCTCCCTCGCCGCTGGCGAGCAGGCGTCCCACCTGTGGCGCTTCGAGCGCCAGGACGGCTGAACGGGCGGAGGTGGCGGCGGTCGACAGCGCCTCGGTGATGCGGTCGGTGGTGTCGCGGCCGGGCAGGTCGGCGATGGCCGCCTTCTGGAGCGCCACTGCGATGGCCTCCGGCAACCCGCGCGACGGGTCCCGCAGCGCGGCGGCGATCGGCCAGCCGGCAGCCTCGGTGATGGAATCGACCAGTCGGCGGAGTTCTGCGACATCCTCCCCGGTCGGCGGTTGCGGCAGTTCGCGCAGCCGGTCGGCCAGGGCCTGCGCCCGCAGGCGCAGGGGATTGCGGAGGTAAAGCTCCTCGGCCAGCGGGCGGCGAGTTGCACGGACTCCGCCCGAACCGCCGCGGCGATCGTCCTGGCATCCAAGTTGGGAAGATCGGCACCGGCGGCGATGCGCGTGATGAAGCCGTCCGTCGCCGTCACCGGCGGACGGGGAACGGCGCCGTGGACGCTCTCCGCCAGCGCCAGCAGCTCGTCGAACCCGCTGTTGCGGCGGAAGCGGTCGTAGCGCTCCAGCGCGCCGCGCCGGCCGCCGATGCGGTCCAGTTGTGCGGCCAGCCGGCGGAAGGCCGGCAGGTCCTCGACGCGCCGGGGATTGGTGACCGGCGGCAGGTCGGCCAGGGCGGCGCTGGGCAGCAGAGCGTCACGGATCGGCCGCAGCACTGCCCGGCGCAGGGTGACCGAGGCGAGGCGCCGTTTGTCTTCGTCGAACCCGCTGAAGAGGGAGGTCGGCAGCAGCAGAGTGGCCAGCCGGTCGCGCTCCATGACGGCTGCCGCGGCGATCGCACGGCCTGCCATGGGTCCGTCGGCGACGGCGTCGCGTGACAGCAGCGCCCGCCGCAGGTCGGTGACCGAGGCCGCTACCGCGGGGGTGCCGGCCGATACGGTGGCGAAGCCCTGCCACGCCGCGACCGACAGGGCCGCCGCGGAAGCAGCCAGCGTGGCCTGCGCCATCCGCCGGCGGCGCCGGCCCTGCAGAAATGCGGTTTCGGACGGGCGGCCATAGCCCGGTTCCGAGAAAATGCGGCCGGGAAGCAGGTCGCGGGCGAAGGCCGGGCGGCGCCCGCCGGTGGTCGTCGCACAGGCCCCGGTCAGGGCGATGCCGCGCAGCGGGAAGGGGTCTCCGGCCTCGTTCCCGCCCAGCGCGCCGTCGAGGAAGAGCGCAAGCGGGTGCCGCAGCGTTTCCAGCGAAGGGGCAAGCAGCGGCAGGCGTACGCCTGCTGTCCCGGCGGCGAGGGCGTCAGCCTCCAGCAATGCCAGGTCCGATTGGATGGCGTCGAACGCTTCGTCCACCCGGCCGGGTTCGAAGGGCAGCAGCCAGTCATGCGGGCTGGTCCATCCCAGCACGCTGTCCAGCATGGTCGCGGGAACCGCGGCGCAGAGGTCGCCGAAACCCTCCAGGGACTCCGCCCGGACCACGACGACATGCACGGGGCAGACCATTCCAAGATCGTCGTGGATCGCCCGTAGCCGCGCGCGCAGGGACTCCGCCCGCTTTGCCAGCGCCTTGCGCGGAGCCTCGCGCTCTGCCGCGGCACGCAGTTCGTCGGCGCCGACCATCAGGAGGATGCCGTCCAGCGGCCGGCGCATCGGCCGTTTGCGCATGGCCGCCACCAGGGACGGCCAGGAGCCGTCGAGCTTGGAACCGTCGGCGGAATCGGCGCCGGCATGCAGGATCGCCGCCCCTTCGCAGAACCACCAGCAGCCGTTCTCGGTGCTGCCGTCCTCGGGCCAGCTGACATGGGTCGGGTCGGTGGCGAGCAGCGCCGGGGCGCCGACACCGAAGGCGAGGAACCAGGGAATGTCGCCGCGCCTCAGGGGGCCGCGCATCTGGCGGGCGAGGATGTCCATGCCTTCGCCGTAGGTGCGCGCCAGCGGCGGCTTGCCGGCGGCAGCCTTCGACGGCGGCGGCGCCTCCGCCCTCACATGCAGGGGTGAGGACGGCATGGCCTTGCGCACCGGCGTCTTGGCGCGGACCGTGGTTTTGGGGGCGGGCTTGCGTCGGCGGCGCAGCCGGGCGCGCAGTTTTGGCCAGACCGCCCGTGCCGCGCGGTAGAGGATGTAGAGCGGCAGCGCCGCCAGCGCATAGGGCAGGAAGGCGAAGACGAAGGACAGGATCCAGCCGATGGCCGACCCGATGGTGGAGAGCACCAGTTCCAGCGTGAGGATCAGTAGGACCATGACAGCCCCATATCCTCGACCGCAGCACGGGTGCCGTGCAGATCGCGTTGGAGATCGTTCACCGCGGCGGACCACAGCAGATGGGAGACCAGCAGGAACAGCGCCGCCGTTCCGCCGACCGCCCACCACCAGCGCCGGCTGGACGGGCGGAAGCTGCCGATCACCGCACCGGCGGGCGGATTGTAGGCGCGCGGACTGGCGAGGCCGGCCTGCGGACGTTCGGTTCCGTCATCCTTGCCGGCAACGATCCGATGAAGCTGCGGCCGTCTGGCCGCCGCCTGCGCGTCGTCGGGGAAGCCCAGCGACAGCGCGGCGAGATAGACGGAGGCAAGCTCGCGGTCGGCCTTGGCACCCTGGCGGATCAGGTCGTCGGCCTGGACGAAAAGAGTCTGCAGCGTGGCGTTCACGCCGAACAGCCGGCCGGCGACGGCTGCATCCGCGGGCTTCACCTGGGCCAGCGCCCGGTCGGCCAGCATCGCCATCGCGAAGACCGCTTTCACCACCGTGCCATGGGCCGCGGGTCCTCGGGCCGCTGCGGCGGCGCTCATGCCATGAAGCGTGGCGACCAGCCGCTCGGCCACCGACCCGGCGGGCGCCTGCTCCTGCGCGCAGCCGGCCAGAAGATCGGCATGGAAGGCGCGGAACAGGGCCAGGGCACCGGGAGCGGCGCTGTGCGCGGCTTCGGGACGGCCCGCGGGGGCGACGGGAGATGCGAGGGGTGAAGGGGCGGACCGGACGGTCACGGCGCGATCTCCTTCGGCAGCGGAGCCACGGTGAAGCCGTCGCGTCCCAGCCGTATGTCCAAGGCGGCGGCGCCGTCCAGCCGGTGCCGGTGGGCGCCCGGAGTGCTGTAGCGCGCAAAGACGATGGTCGCGGACGGGGTGGCGGCGAAGGGGGGAAGGCTGTTCAGGACCACGTTCTGGCCGGGCACCATCTCCCATGACGCGATGGCGATCCGCCCGACGGCCTCGGCATGCAGGGCCGCCCGGTCGCGGAACCATGTCGCGGCATCGATCAGGCCGATCCGGCGCGCCGACGCCGCGTCGGCCACCCGGACCACGTCGACGGCAACCGGACGGCGGTCGTTGGCATCGGCGTCGGCCATGATGCGGAGCATCGGGGTGGAGGCGTCGGCTGCCGGCCGGGCGGACTCGCCCATGGCGCAGCCGGCAAGCAGCAGGGCGATCGCCGGAACCAGATGCTTCATGGTCAGCCACCCGCCCCGCCGGCACAGACATAGCCCGCTGGCGTGTGGCGATACCAGTTGCCGGCCGCTTCGGCACAGGGCGCCAGGACCCGGTCGTTCCGCTGCGGCAAGGCCGGCTCAGCCGCCGCCGGTACCGCGCCATCCGATTCCCTGCCGGGCGCCGGCCGGTTGGTGAGGGCGAAGGACTCCTCGTCGTCCTCCACGATCATGACGTAGCGGGTGCGCTTGGACGGATAGCGGATGCCGACGTCGTACTCGCCGTCGGCCATCCGTTCCAGGATCGCGGCGGGCTTCCCGGAGCCGAAGGGAGCGCAGCCCGATCCGGCAAGCAGGACCGGCAGCAGCGACGCCGCGGCAAGGTGGCGGCGGAGGGGGCGGGCCATTGGATTGCTCCTGCTCATGCCGGGATGGCCGCTTGCGGGCCGGAGACGGTGGCGGTCACGGCTGTCACGGCGGAACCCGCCTCCATCAGGTCGGGCGGTGTCGGATCGATGCCGGCGTCCGCCAGCGTCCGATAGACGGACCGCCAGACCAGTTCCGGCACGGCGAAGGTGGCGTCGTGGTCCTTGACCCAGAAGAACAGGTTGTACTTGCACAGCCACTGGCCGTTGACGGCGCGGAAGCCGTCGTAGCGGACGAAGGGCAGCCCGCCGGCGGCGCTCGGCATCACCTTGTCGGCGGCGCGCAAGGCCGTGGTCAGCAGCCCGCCCATCCGCCCGGGGTCGTGGTCGGCATCGGCGAAATACTCCAGCTTCATCGACACGCGCTCGACCGCGCTGAAATTGACGACGGTCGCCTCCGACACCTTGGCGTTGGGCATGGCGACGATGAAGCCGGCGACGTTGCGCACCCGCACCGTCCGCCACGTCATGTCCACCACGACACCGCGGACGATGTCGGTGATCTGGATGGTGTCGCCGATCTGGAACGGCCGTTCGATGTTGAGGACGATGCCGGAGAAGACGTTGGCGATGTTCGCCTGGATGGCGAGGCCGACGACCATGCCGACGAGGCCCGACGCCGCCAGCAGGCTGGTGATCGGCTGCTTCAGCACGAAGGCGATGATGCCGCAGCCGGCGAAGCCGAAGACGATCAGGGTGGAGAAGCGGCGGACGATCGCGGGGATCCTGCGCTGGGTCCGGATCTCCAGCGGCGTCCAGACGAACCGCTCCAGCGTGCGGTCCAGCAGGATGGCCGGCACGATCCACCACAGCACGCTGATGCCGTTCACCACCATCGCGATGCCGCTGGGCGGCAGCGTCGCCACCGCCTGGTCGAGCGCGATGTTGCCGGCCGACATCAGCAGCAGAGGCCAGGACAGGATGCGCATGAACAGGGTCTGGATCTTCCAGAACTGCCCGCGGTCGCGCCGGTCCATGACGGCGGCGAAGACCGCCAGCACGGCGCTGAAGATGGCGATGTAGACGAAGAAGTCGCGATGGATGAAGTCGCGCGCCGCAGGCGCATCGGGAGTCGTCACCACGCCGAAATCGACGCGGGAGAAGTCCGGCTGCGGCCGGCCGAAGCCGACGTAATTGGGATCGCCCTCGCTGCTCACCGTGGCGACATCCTGGGAAATCCAGGCGCGTGACAACCGCCAGCCGGGCGACGGGGCCAGCACCCGCCTGGCGCGCAGCTGGTCGAGCAGGGTGGAGCCTTCGCTTTCGCCTTCCAGCGCCCGGCGGAAACGGTCGGCGAGGCCGAGGTCGGTGGCCGACGCGGTTTCCGCCGCCGCCATCGCCTTCAGCTTCTCTACGAAGTCGTTGGTGTTCACCAGCGACATGCCCAGCACGTCGGTGACGAACATCACCGTGTTGCGGTTCTGCGTCCGGTGGCGGAAGCTGACGCCGACGGAATGGCTGCCGTAGGGCGGCCGCTGGTCGGAGAAATTCAGCGCGAAGCGGCCTTCGATGCGGTAGGCGACGTAGGTGGTGACCTCGCCGCGCTCCTCGCGGTAGGGCTTGCCGAGTTCCACCGGCTTGACCGCGTTGGTGAAGACGACGTCGGCCGGATTGAAGGCGCCGCGGTAGCGGAACCAGATGGTCAGGTTCAGCGTCGCTTCGTTGGCGTCCGGGTTGAGGTCGCGGATCTCGTGCAGCTGGACGCCGGTGTAGATGACGTCCGTCTTGTACATGAAGCGGTCGTTGACGTAGAGCGCCCGTCCGCGCTGCACCTCCTCCAGGAAATTGGAGACGCCGGCCTCGCGGATCGGCTGCAGCTGGGTCAGCGCCGCCACCGGGTTGAGGCCGTTGTAGGTCGCCATCATCACCGGCAGGGTCGCCTGTCCGCGGCCGTCGAAGGTCCAGGTGCCGACGGTGCCCTGGAAGGCCGCCTCCGCCCGGTCATGTCCGGCGATGGCGTGGCGGAGCCTGTCGCCGTCCGGCTTGCCGGTGGCGGGTGCGACACCGGCGGCGGCGCCGGCGACCAGATCGACGCCGTCGGCGCCCAGTGCCGCCGCCCAGTCGGGCACGGCGTTGAAGCGCTTGACATATTGGCCGTAGAAGCGCTGCGCCCGCTCGTTCGCCGTATCGAACAGGACGGGCGAGGAGACCAGCAGGCCATGGCCATAGGCCTCGGGCGTCAGAGCCTTGGGATTGGCCTGCGCCCGGGTGACGATCTCGGTGCGGAAGGCGGCGGTCGCCATTTCCGAACTGCCGGCGATCAGGTTGCGTACCCCGGCGTCGCGCAAAGCCACCACCACCCGCGCGCTGTCCACCGCCGATCCGATGACGACGATGGCGCCCGTCGGCATCTTCTCCTTCACCGCCTGGGCAAGCGCCGGCAATGCGCCGGCCCCGCCGCGTCCGGGCGCGTAGGTCCATTGGCTGACCAGCTTGGTGCCGAAGCGCTGGAGGATGCCGTCGAACTGTCCGGCCAGGGAAGCAGCCTGCTCGCTGTCCTCGCGGATGACGGCGACCGTCGGCTCGCCCACCACGTTTCGCACATAGTTGGCGAGGAAGCGGATCTCGTGTGTGCGGTCGAGCGTGATGCTGAACAGCCAGGGGCTGGGTGCGGCGGCCCCAGCCGTGTCTGCCGCACGGACCAGCGGGCGCGGGGCGATCAGCGGGATCTTCTTCTGGGCATAAATGGCTGCCGCGCTGTCCGTGGCGTCCGGCGTGTGGCCGATCACCGCGATGACCGAAGGATCGTTGGCGACGCGCCGGGCGATCTCCAGCGACTTGCCCCTGTCGCCCTCATCGTCGAACGGCCTGATCTCCACCGGCCGTCCGCCGATGCCGCCGGCCGCGTTGATGGTGTCGGCCCGGAGTGCCGCACCCTTGCGCAACGCCAGTCCCAGCGCCGAGTCCGGCCCGCTGAGCGGACCCACCACGGCAAGCGTCAGCGGCTCCCCGGTCCGCTCGCCGAGGAAGCCGGCGCGCACCAACAGGGACACCAGCACGGTGACCAGCATCGCCGCCGCCAGGATCAGGGCGAAGCGCGCTTTCTTGGTCATGTGCGACCAGCGCAGCGGAGGCCGGGAACGGGGCTGAAGCGAACTCAGCATCGGGTGAACCTCGGGAGAGGGAAAATTCGCGTTGCGCGGACCATTCTCACCGTTCCTGCATCGCGTGCTGGAGGCCGTTGAGGACCGGCGAGAAGACGTAGTCGAGGATCGTGCGCCGCCCGGTCAGGATGCTGCAGGTCACCCGCACGCCGGGGAACAGCTCGTAGGTCTTGCCGCCGTAATCGAAGCGGGTCACCGGCAACTCGACGCGGACCTTGTAGTAGGACTGCTTGTTGGCATCGAGCAGCGTGTCGGGGCTGATCGTCCGCACCCGCCCTTCGATATGGCCGAAGCGCGAGGCGTCGCTGCCGGCCAGCGTCACCACCACCGGCTGGTCGGCGCGGACATAGCCGATGTCCTGCACCGGCAGGCGGGCGTCCACCACCAGATTGCCGTCGCGCGGCACCAGTTCCACCACGGTTTCGCCGGCCTTGACGACGGCGCCCTTGGTGGAGACGGCCAGCGTCTTGACGATCCCGTCCATCGGAGCCCGCAGGCTGGAGCGGTCCAGGCTGTCCTGGTAGCGGGTCAGCCGTTGGGAAAGCTCATCATGGTTGCGCCGCGCCTCGTCCAGCGCATTGCGGCTTTCCTCTTCGTATTTGCGGCCGATCCACACCAGCTTGCTGCGGGATTCCGCCAGCGCCGCCTCGGCCTGGGCCAGGGTGGCGCGGTCCTCGGCGATGGCACTGGTGATCCGGGCATCGTCGCGCAGAAGCTCCAGATGCTTCATGCGGTTGGTGATCTCGCGCTTCAGCAGGCTTTCGCTGATCGACAGCTGTTCGCGGATCAGGCCCTGCGCCACCTGCGATCCGGCGATGCGGGCGCGGACGGCGGACATCTGCTGCTCGCGCTGGATGTTGTCCTGGCGCTGGATGTCGAGGTCGGAGGCCAGCCGGTCGCGCCGGGCGCGGAACAGGTCGCGGGTCTGCGCCACCAGATCGGGCCGTTCGCGGGTCAGGCGGTCGGGGAAATCGATGGTCTCGCGGCGGGCCACCTCCGCGTCCAGCCGGGCGATGTCGGCGGACAGCGAGCCGAGGCGAAGGCGCAGTTCTTCCAGGTCGGCGCGGGTCTTGGTCTGGTCCAGTTCGACCAGCACCTGTCCGGCCTTCACGGAATCGCCCTCCTGCACCAGGATGTCGCGGACGATGCCGCCTTCGAAATGCTGGACGGATTGGTTGTAGGCGAGCGGCACCACGTCGCCGGGCGCGCTGCTGGAGATGTTCAGTTCGGCGACGGACGCCCAGCCCAGCGCCGCGAGGAAGGCGGCTATGCCGACAGCGAACAGACCGTCGCCGAACCGGCTGTCGGCCTCCTGTCCGGGCTGCGACAGCAGGGGCGAAGGCGCGGGAGCCGCTGGCGCCGGGGTCGCCGCAACGCCCAACGGCAGCGGCAGGGTAGGGCCGGCGGCCGACTTGCGGGTCAGCAGGGGGAACGGCTTCATGGCGCCACCAGCCCGGCCGTGTCACGGCTCACCGCCGTGCCCTGCGGCTGATCGAGATCGAGCACCAGCGAGGCGCCCTGGAGGATGCGTGGATCGTGCGAGGCGATGACCACGGTGTGGCCGGCCCGCGCCAGTTCGATCAGCGTGCGGTAGACGACGGCGGTGCCTTCGGCGTCCAGGCCGTCGGTCGGCTCGTCCAGCAGGATCAGCCGGCCGCCGACCGCGAGGGCGCGGGCGAGCGCCAGCCGGCGGCGGTGTCCGACCGGCAGTTCCTGGCCGAAGTTGCGCAGTGGCGTGTCGAGCCCCTGGGCGCAGTCGGCCACCGCGCGGTCGGCGCCGGCCCGGTGCAGGACGGCGTGCAGCTCCGTCTCCGACAGGCGCGGATTGGCAAGCAGCAGGTTCTCGCGGATGGTCCGGTTGAGGAAGACGGGCTCCTGCGGCAGGTAGCCGATCTGCTGGCGCCACCAGACGGGGGCGAATTTGCGGATGTCGACGCCGTCGGCCAGCACCGCCCCCTCCTGCGGATCGGCCAGCCCCGCGATCAGGCGGATCAGCGTCGACTTGCCGGAGCCGTTGCGGCCCTTCAGCACCAGGATGTTGCCGGCGGGAACCGACAGGCTCAGGCGGCGCAGCAAGGGTGTGACGGCGCCGGCCGGCGTGTAGGTCAGGTCGCGCAGCTCCAGCGTTCCGCCATAGCGGGGCAGGCTGGTGCCGGTCTGCGGCTCCACCGCCGTGCGGGCGAACTGCTCCAGCCGGGTCTGCGCCTGCCGCGCCATCGCCAGCGATTCCCCGATCTGCGCCAGCCGGGTGAAGGGAGCCAGGGCCCGTCCCACCAGCAGGTTGACGCCGATCAGCGAGCCGACATCCAGCTCGCCGCGCACCACCAGCACCGCACCCACGGCGATGACGGCCACGCCCTGAAGCGCCTGGAGGCTCTGCGCCGCCGACTGGGCGCGGCCCTGGCGCATCGACATCCGTTCGCGCAAGGTCCGGAGCGTCTTTGCCGCGCGTTGCCAGTCGCCCAGCAGAGGCTTCGCACCGCCGAACAGCGCCACCGCGTCGCGGCCGACCATGGCCGACGTGACCAGCCCCTGGGCGTCCGCGCCGGCCTGGGCCAGATCGCGGCCGACCGAGCGCATGTCGGACTGGGCCAGCAGGCCGGCGGCGATCGACAGCAGGGTGAAGACCACGCAGATCGCCGCCAGCGGCCAGGACACCAGCGCCACCACCAGGATGAAGCCCAGGGCGAAGGGCAGGTCGAACAGCGTCGCCAGATTGGCGGAGCCCAGCGCGGCGTCGATCTGCTCGGGTGCGCGCACCGCCTCGCGCCGGGCGGCGTCGCCCTCCGCAGAGCCGGCGCCGCTGCGCGCGGTCATCAGGATGCCAAAAGAGCCGGTGGACAGCCGCTCGTGCTCCGCACGGCCGATGCGGCCGGCGATGCCCAGTCGGACATGGCGGAACAGATGCTCGAAGGCGATGGACAGCACGACGCCGACGGTCAGCGCCGCCAGTGTGGAATCGACGCCGTGCGTCACATACCGGTTCAGCACCAGCATGGTGTAGAAGGACGAGGCGAGGCCGAGCAGGTTCGCGGCGAGCGAGGCTGCGAAGACACGCGCCGTCAGCCGCAGGTTGGACCGCAGCCGCAGCAGCAGAAGTCCGATGGCGCCGCCGGTCATTGCTGGTCTCCCGTACCGCGCCTGCGCTTGCCGTCGCGATTGCCTGGGGGGGCGGGTTCCGCCTTGCCCGGCCCGTCGAACAGGCCGCGCCCCATCGCCGACAGCTTCGGCATCGGCTTGGTCTGGATGTCGGCGGCGCTCAGCCTGCCCATGGCCGCCAGCAGGCGGTATCCGGCAAGCACCAGTTCCGTCTCTGCGGCGGCGGCGTCGCTGCGGGCGTTGATCAGCGTCGTCTCGCCCGTCAGGATGTCGATGAGGGAGCGGGACCCCAGCTCGCGCTCCGCCCGCGCCACGTCGAGGAAGCCGGCGGCGAGGCTCGCCTGATCGTTCAGCAGCCTCACCTGCGACCGGGCGCTCTCCAGCCGGTTCCAGCTGTTGCGGACCGTCTCCAGCACCGTGCGCTCCTGATCGGCCCAGGTGGCGTCGGCGGCGCGCAGGTCGGCCTCGGCCAGCCGGACGCTGTTGATCGCGGTCAGGCCGGTGTTCAGCGAGAAGGTGACCTGCAGCTTGAACAGCAGTTCGTCCTGCCGTCCCGGCTGGCCGGCGACATCCCGCTTCATGTTGCGCTCGACATAGCCCTCCACCCGGGGATAGAGGCTGCGGCCGCGCACAGAGGCCACCGCCTCCTGCGCCGCCGCGGTGGTCAGGGCCAGCTCCTGCAGGCGCGGGTTGTGGCGGCGCGCCTCCTCCACCGCCGCGTCCATCGACGTGGGCAGGGCGGCCTTGGTCATCGCCAGCACTTCCGCGCCGTCCAGCCGGAAGGGCACATGGCCGAAATAGGCCTGGAAACGGTTCAGCGCCGTCTGCATCGCCTCTTCCGCCGCGACCCGGCGGGCCTGTGCGCCGGCAAGCTGGCTCTTGGCCTGCAGGACGTCGGTGGAGAAGCCGTAGCCTTCCTGGAGGCGCACTTCCTCAAGGCCGGTCTGGCGGCGGATGTTGTCTTCCGACTGGCGGGCGAAGGCGAGCAGCCGATGGGCGCGCACAAGGCTGGCATAGGCGCTGAGACCCTCCACCAGCAGTTCCTGGCGGGTGCGTTCCACCGCGATGTCGGAGCGGACGACGGAAACCTGCGACCGCCGGATATCTGCGTTGGTGGCGTCGAAATCCCAGATCAGCTGCGTCGCGCGCACGGACAGCTGTCCGGCGTTCAGGTCGGTGTTGGGCAGGCCCGCCGGCTTGCTGGTCGATTCCCGTCCGCCGTTCGCCGACAGGCTGAGTGTCGGATACCAGCCGCCATGGCTGATGCGCAACGCGTTGCGGGCGGACTCGGCCGCCGCTTCCGCCGCCTTCAGCCTGTCATGCGTGTCCGTCGCCTTGCCGATCAGGGAAACCACCTCCTCGCGTTGCGATGCAAGCACGGGTTGCGTATCCCAGGCAAGAAGCGGAAGCAGAGCCGCAGCAAAGAGAAAAAACTTGTGCATGGGGGTCCTGGGGATCGCCGTCCGCGGAAGCTTAATGGCTTGCGACGATGGCGAACATAGCCGACAACCCTTATCGGGAATTAGGACAAAACAGTGTTCAAATTCCTAACAAATACTCTAAATCTGTCAGAGGCATTAGGATGCCGTGATGTGATGCCCGTTTTGCGCATCGCTGTTTTGCGGGTGATGTTGATCGGGCGTGTGCGCCTCTGGGCTCCAGTTCAGCAATGAAGAGAAAGTGGGATCTTGCACAACCCCGCTGTCGACGGGCAGGCCGAGACCGGAGGCGAGAAGTGCGGTGAAGCTCGTCCCTCCCGAAGCGTCCGGTGCCGTTTGCGGTTGGACGAGAACCTGTGCGGCGGAGGCGGCCTTCACGTCGAACGCGACACCGGCCGCCATGTGGATGCTGCCGTCGGCCATCGTCATGCTGGTGGTGCCCAGGATCCGGTTGCCGGCCAGGGTGGAATCGCTCGGCGTCGAACCGGTGGCGATGGACTGGATGCCTGCTTCGGAAAGCCCCCGCAATTCGTCGGGCTGGCTCACCCCGTCGCCGTTGGAATCCTGCCAGACCTTCAGCGTGGCGAAGGTTTCGTCGGTCGCATCCAGGCGCCCGTCTTGATTGTGGTCAAGGGAGGCGAGCGCCTCCAGGCTGCTGTTGAAGCCGTTGCCGAACTGTTCCGACACAAGCTCCCGCGCGCCGTCGATCTGTCCGTTCCGGTTCTCGTCGCGAACGAGCAACGCGTTGCCAGACCCGATCCAGCCGGTTTGGTCGGCCACCCCGTCCCCGGTCACGTCGAAATGCACGCCGTCGGACAGGGCGCGCAGGGCAAGTCCGTCACCGGTCATATCCAGCACGATGGGATCGCTGGCGACGGTGGTCAGCCTGATGTTGTCGACCCGTAGGATCGGGTTGACGCTGTTGTCCCCGGTATCGGATGTGCCGAAGCCGAGCGACAGGGTGCTGTTGGCCGAAACCACCACGCTAAAGCTGCCGCTGGCGCTCGCATCCTTCGCCAGCAGCGTCACCGTGCCATTGACGCTGACGAAGGCGAAGTCGTGGTAGGAGGCATTGTCGGTGAAGATGAAGGACCAGTCGAAGGTCAGCGTCGTGTCCTGCGTCACCGTCACGGTGCTGGCGAGCTTCATCGCATGGCCGAGAGACGGCACCGTGCCGGTCGCCGTGGCGATGGCACCGTGGGTCAGGCCGAGGAAGTCCTCAAGCTGGACCGGCGTCTGGCCGACCGCGGAGGTGATGGTGCCTTCATGGCCGTCGCCGGTCGTCCCGACGGTCGTCCCACCGGTGTAGGTCCAGCCGCTGAGACCATTGTCGAAGGAGCCGTTGGGGATCAGCGCGCCTGGATGCAGCGTGACGCTGTCGGTTGCAGCGGAGAAGGCGCTGCCGGCGCCGGTTTCCAACGAGACCTTGCTGCCCGCGGTTCCGCTGGTCTGGTCCCACGCATGGATGGTCAGGGCGTTGTGGACGGTGCCGGGCACCGACGCATTGGGTTGGAAATACAACCGGTCGGTCGAGCGCAGCAGCAGGGCGGAGTCGCTGTCGTTGACCGTGCCGACCAGGCTCCAGGTCGTGCCGCCGTCGGTCGAGAACCACCAGTGGCCGTAGGTCTCGTTGGCGCCGATCAGCGCAATGCCGGTCAGGGCGCCGGCATCGCTGTCGGTGACGTTCGCCGGACCGGTCCCGTTCAGGCCGACCAGCGCCGCCACGGCGATACCGGCGGTTCCGGCGCCGGGGGCCGCAAGGGCTTCGGCGGCGATGGAGATCGAAAGATCGGTGTCGGCCAGGACCGGGGAAGCGTTCGGCGGCGCCACGGTTACGGCGACCGAGGTGCTGGCCGCCAGCGGTCCGCCCGCTCCGCCGCCGCCCTGGTCGTCGACCAGGACATGGATGCTGTCGGCGCCGGTGTAGGAGGTCGCGGTGTAGAGGAGCCCGTTGGTGGCGCCGAGCAGGCTGTTGATGGTGGCGAGCGTCGCGCGGATGATGACGGTGTCCGTCCCGTTGCCGGTGATGACGGCGTCCGTTCCGCCATCGGCCAATGTGAGCGTTCCATGTCCGGCGGACAGCGTGACCACCATCGGTGTCGAGCCGGCGTCTATGTCGGAAACCGACAGGCCGGTGACTGCGACGGCCACGCCCTTCACCGTCGTCAGCGATGACGTGCCGGCGACCACCTGCGGCGCATCGTTGACCGGCGTGACGCTTCCGGTCAGTTCGATGGTCTCCGCGCTGTAGACGCCGTTGCCGCCCACACCGTCCGTCAGGTCGACCCTGCCGCCGGTGACGACGGGGGTGCCGCCCTCTTCCACCAGCCGGACGGTCAGCGCCGGGGCGGTGCCGTTCCAGTCGGCCGCCGGCACGAAGCGCAGCTTGGCGGCTGCGGTCAGCAAGAGAGCCGATCCGTCCGACACGGCTCCGACGGCCGTCCAGCCGGTGCCGGTCCAATACTGCCAGACGCCCTGCGCGGTGGTCGCCGTATTGTCGACGATGGCGATGCCGGCGAACCCATTGGCTGCCGATCCTCCCGCTACGGCGTCAGCCGCATCGGAGAAGAGGCCGGCGAACAGGCTGGTGACGGTCGCCCCGGCCGGATCCGTGGCGTCTTCCGCGATGTCCGGCAGGATTGCGGTCGTGGCTGTGGCGACCGGCGCGTCGTTGACGGCCTCGACGGTGCCGGCCAGCGCGATGGTGCCGGCACTGAAGCGGCTGGTTCCTCCGCCGGCGGTCACGGTGACACGCTCGCCGCTGGCGAAGGACCCCAGCGAATCATCCACCAGCCTGACGGTCAGGGCCGGCGTCGTGCCGTTCCAGTCGGCCGCGGGCAGGAAGCGCAAAGCGGTGCCGGCCGCCAGCAGCAGCCCGTTGCCGTCGCTCGCCGCGCCGACGTCGGTCCAGGCGGTTCCGCTCCAGTACTGCCACGATCCCTGGGCCGCTGTGGCGGCGTTGCCGATCACCAGCACTCCGGCGAAGGTGTTCGCCGTCGATCCGCCGGTCACCGCGTCCGTCGGGTCGGAGAACAGCCCGCCGAACAGGGTGGAGATGGTCGCCCCGGCGGCATCGGCGGTGTCTTCCGACCTGTTCGGCAGGGTTGCCGTCGTCCCGGTGGCGAACGGGGCGTCGTTGACGGCGGTCACCTGGCTGTCGAGCAGGACGGCGGACACGCTGTAGGGCGTCGTTCCACCGACGCCGAGGCTCTTCAGGTCGACACGGCCGCCGCTGACGATGGCACCTTGGGAATCGTCGACCAACCGCACCATCAGGCCGGGGGGCTGTCCGTTCCAGTTGGCGACGGGAAGGAAACGCAGCATGGTGTCGGCGGAAAGCAGCAGGGCGTTGCCGTCCGACGCCGCGCCGACCGCGACCCAGCTGTTTCCGTTCCAGTACTGCCACTCCCCCTGGGCGGCGTTGCCGGGATTGGCGACCACGGCCACGCCGGCGAAGCCGTCGCCGGCGTGGCCGAAGACCGCGTCGCTCGGATCGGAAAACAGCTTGCCGAACAGCGAGAGAATGCTGGCGCCGGCCGGGTTGGCGTTGTCCTCCGCCACGGCATCGAGGACCGCCTGTGCGCCGGTCGCCACCGGGGCGCCGTTGACGGGGGTGATCTCCAGGGAAAGCTGCGCGACCTCCGACGAAAGAGGTGTCGTGCCTCCCGTGCCGGAAATCGTAAACAAGCGGTGCTCGGCACCGCTGAAGCCGCCGGTCCAATCATCTCCCACCGCCCGAAGGTCCAGGGCGGGAGCCTGTCCGGAGGCGCCTGCCGTGGGCAGGAAGCGGAGGAGGGCATTGCCCGGCAGCACGAGCGCCGCCGTTTCGGCCACCGATCCCACCGCCAGCCAAGTGCTGCCGTCGACGCTGTACTGCCAGACGCCGAGCGCCGAGCCGTTGTTGGCCACGACGGCGACGCCGACCACGCTGCCGCCCGTCTCGCCTGGGCGGAACATCGATTCGATCAGGTGGAAGACGGCGAATCCGGCGGGAGCGGCCGTTCCCTCGGCAACTGCCAGCGCCTTCGCCAGGGCCGCCGCGTCGAAGGACGACGACAGGGTAGGCGCCACGCTATGATGTTCCGCCGGAAGGCTGGGGGTGGAGGGAAGCGTCGGCGTGTTGCTCGGCGAACTGGTGCTTCCGGTGTCGGATGCCGCGTTTTCGAGGGCACGAACCGCCGCCTGGACCGTGCGCTGCTGGCTTTGCGCGGCAACGGCGAAGGCGTCGGTGGTGTTCAGCGCCTTGGTCGCCGACGGTGTGGAAACCGTTGACCGTGCATCCGGGGATGCAGTGGCGTGGGTGGACGGATCGCTCGCGGTTTCCTTGTCCGCCGTGCCGGCCTGATCGAAGCTGATGGCCTTGAGCGCAGGCTCGCTCATCGTCGCCTGCTTTGCCGCCGGAGGAGAGGAGGTGTTCGACGCCGGAGGCGTTCCATCGGCGGGCGCTTCGGCCGCTTGTTTGTCGCCTGCGTTCTCCTTGGCATCGCCATTGTCGTCGGCCTTGCCGTCCTCCTTTGCGTCCTTTTCCGTCTCCCCGTCTTCCTTGCCGTCCTTCGCCTGGGCGTCCGCCACCTGTTCGGCCGCCTTGCCATCCGCGCTTTCGCCGTGCTGTGGGGAACCCTCCGCGGCCTTCTTGCCATCGCCGGGCTCTTGGGCGGCGGCCTTGTCCGGGTTGGCAAGGTCGGCCATCGCCCTGTCCTGCGGAGACACCGGGACTTCGCTGGCATCGGTGTTCTGCTGGACGGTCTCGGCGGCCAGACGGGCCGCCGCCAAGGCCTGCGCGGCCGGTCGGCCTTCCGCCAGAGCCTGTCCCAGTGCCGCGCTGAATGCCGCGCCGCTTCCACCGAGGGCCTGGACGGCTTGCTGGACATTCTGCCCGCTGGCGAGCGCAGTGACGAGCGGGTCGGCCTTGACCCCCTTCATCGTCTCGGCCGACAGGGCGGACACCATTGCGACATCCTGCCTTGCCGCGCCCAATGCCCCGGCCGGCTCATGGCCAGCGGACAGTGCGCCTCCCAACGCCTGTCCGAAACCGCCGGATGCATTCGCGTCGATGCCGGCGGCCGTGGCGAAGGACTTGACGGTCTCGGCCACGTCGCGGCCGGACGCAAGCGACGCCACCAGCGCGTCGGTCGGTTTCGGCGGTACGATGGCGGCATTCTGGCTGGCCGTCATGTCCGATTGCGCCCTGACCGAGGCGCCGAGCGCTGCATCGGGCGCTCCGCCGCGGGCCAGCGCATCGTTCAGGACGCTTGAAAAGGCCGGGCCGCCCATTGTATCGCGGGCTTCCACGCCGCCGGTCGCCAGCTCGGCGAGCATATGGTCGCCTTCGGACTGCGCAACCGAGGCGGAGTGGGCGAGGGCCTCGCTGCCGGCGCTCCGTTCCTGGGCTGCGGTCACCGCGGCGTTGGCCTCCGCACCGCCGGACAGCGCCCGTTCGAGCGTATCGGCGAAGTGGCTGTTCTGATTGCTTCCCAATGCCTTCACGGCATCCTGGACCCCCGTGCCGGAGGCGAGTGCGGTGGTCAGTTGATCGACCGGAGAGAGCGGGGCGGCTGGAGGAGGCGTCTGGGCTGTCGGCGCGTTCAGGGCCTGTGACAGGGCGGCAAGCGGGTCCGCCGCCCCCGCCGGTCGGGCGAGCGGATCCATTACGCCGTTGAACAGGGCGGCGGACAGGTCGGCTGCCGCGCCAGGGGCGGACAGTGACTGCGCGTCCATTCCCTGGCCTTGCGCCAATGCCGTCGCCATCCGCTGCTCGCCGGTCAGGGATGCCGCGTCCTGCGTGGCCTCGGCCATGCGCGCGGCGGCACCGGCGGCGATCCGGTTCGCTTGGAGGATGGCAGCATCGGGCGTGGCATGCGTGCCGAGCCCATTGGCGAAATCTTGCATCCAGCCTTCCGCCAGCGTACCGGCGGCGTTTCCAGGCAAGCCTTGGCTGCTCAAGGCTGCCGCAATCTTCTCCTGCACTGACAGCAGCGCTTCCGCATTCCCGCCCAGCAGCATCTCCGCCGCTTCCGAGGCGAGCGTCTCAGGGATGGTCAGGAGCGGTGCGGACATGGTGTCGGCCTTCAGAAGGTCTGTCATCACGGCCCTTTCGCCGGCGCAGAAATTGCCAGTGCAAACTGGCAATATCACCGCGATTCTCTGAAGAAAATCTGAACGCCGCCGAATATTTGGGTAGGGCCGTCGGTGCTTCCGGGAAAAATCCATACAATGGATAGGTTTTTTCATACAGAAAAATTCGATATTCAAATCCCGTCTATAGGCATGGAGTGATGCAGTTGCGGGGCTGGCCGGTATTTCGCCATATTCGTTGGCCTGCTATTTCCAGAAGCTCAAACTTCAGCAGCAGGCAACCTCGAATCGCGTTGGTTACACCCCCCGCAACCGAATCGGCAAAAGGCCCGGGACGCCGATCTTTACTCACAAAGCGGCATGCTCCTTGACCGCCGCCTCCAGGCGGGTTTTGAGATCAAGGAACCGCGCATCGATGGCCAGCGGATCGTCCCGATTGAGCGCGATCATCGCCGCCCGCGCTTCGCCGCCGCGGATCACCTCGAGCGCCGCCGTTTCGATCCCCGCCACGATGGCCGCGGCCACATCCTCGGCGCTCTCACGGGTAAAGCCCAACTCCGGACCGGCATTGTTCGATGCCATCATCGGGGTATCCGTGGCGCCGGGATAAATGGTCAGCACATGGACGCCTTCGCCTTTCAACTCGCGGCGCAAGGCTTCGCCGAACCGCGCCAGGCCCGCCTTGGCGCCGGCATAGGTGGCGTAGAATGGCGCTCCGACGAGGCCCAGGCCCGACGAAACATTCACCACCATTCCACCGCCGCTGGCACGCAGCACCGGAAGGGCGGCCCGCGTCAGCAGGATAGGCGCGGTCAGATCGACGGCGATCATCGCGAGGATATCCTCCTCCGTGACCTGCTCCAGCCGCCCGGCGCGAACACCGCCGGCGTTGTTGACCAGAACGTCCAGTCCGCCCAGGGCGCCGTGTGCGCGTTCGAGTGTCTGCTTGCGGCCGTCGGCGGTGGAGACGTCGGCCACGATGCCGGTCACCGATGTTCCAGCCTTCTGCAAGGCCTCGACCGCGGCGGCCAGCCGGTCGGGACGCCGGCCGGTGATGGCGAGGGCCACTCCCTTTTCGCCCAGCGCCTGGGCGACGGCAAAGCCGATACCGCTGGAGCCGCCGGTGATCAGCGCGCGTTTTCCAGAGAGAATCATGTCAACTCCGCATTGTTCGATTCAGTGACGGGACTTGTGGGGTGCGTCGCGAGAACGGCGCTCCACCCTGTGTCAGGCACCGGCGGATTTGCTCCACTCGTTGCCCTTCATGAAGGCGTCGAGCGGCGTGTGGGTGATGTGGTTGGTGTAGTTGCTCATCACCTTGGTGGCGACGCCGAGCACCACCTCCAGGACGTTGCGGCGGGTGAAGCCGGCCGCCAGGAAGGCATCGACGTCCGCGTCGGCGACCCAGCCGCGATTGCGCACCACCAGCGTGGCGAAGCGATGCAGCGCCTCCAGCCGGACATCGGGCAGTTCGCTGCCGGCGCGCAGCGCGGCGATCACGTCCTCGCCCATCTTCTGCATCCGGGCGAGCGTGGTGTGGCCGGCCATGCAGTAGTGGCACTCGTTCTCGAAATTGGCGGTCAGATAGACGACCTGCTGCTCATGGGCGCTGAGCGTGGTCTTGGCGAACAGGTCCCACAGCGCCGTGTAGCCGGCCAGCAGTTCCGGCGATTCCGCCATATAGGATTGCAGGTTGGGCACGAAGCCGAAAGCGGCCTTCACGCCCTCGAAAATCGGCTTTGCGGCATCCGGAGCGGTGTCGAGGGTGTGGCTGGTGAACTGGGTCATGGTGGCGGTTCCTTGTTCCATCGGTTGCGTTCGACGGATCGGACCCTGACCCATTCCAGAGGCGGCGCGTAGGCAGGCCGCGCGACTAATGCCTATGCCTCCGGGGAATGATCCCGCCGAGAATGGTCTCTCCCCAACTCCACCTCATCCGCCGGCGCACCGTCGCCGTTCACGATGGTGGCGACGAACTCCGCGAAGGCGCGCGCCTTGGTGCTGGCCAGCCGGCCGGTGGGGAACACCGCCCACAGGTCGATCGGCGGCAGCGTCCAGTCCTCCAGCACGCGCCGCACCGACCCATTTGCAAGCTCGGGACCGAACATCCAGTCGGACGCGACGGCCAGCCCCAAATCGGCCAACACCGCCGCCCGGATCCCTTCCGCCGCGCTGACCCGCAGACGGCCGCGTACCACCACCGACGCTTCGGTTCCTCCCTGCCGGAACGCCCAGCTGTTGCTGAGCTGGCTGTAGACCACCGCGTCATGATCGGCGAGGTCGGCCGGGGTCCGCGGCACGCCCGCGCGGGCAAGATAGGCGGGCGTCGCCACGACAGAGCGGCCACCGCTCGCGATCCGCCGCGCCACCGCCGTCGAGTCCGACAGCGTGCCCATGCGCAGCGCAACGTCGATCCCCTCGGACACCAGATCGATCACCCGGTCGTCCAGGATCACCTCCATGTCCAGCTCCGGATGACGGCTCAGGAATTCGGGCAGGCGCGGCACGATCAGCAGCCGGGCGAAGGTGGTCGCAGCGCAGATGCGCAGCCGGCCCGACAGGCCCGCGCCGGCACCCCGCGCCTCCAGTTCCGCTTCATCGGCCTCCCGGATGGCGAGCCGGGCGCGCTCGTAAAAGCGCAGTCCCGCTTCGGTGGGCGTCAGGCCATGCGTCGACCGCAGCAGCAGGCGCACCTGCAGCCGCTCCTCCAACTGCGCGATCGTCTTGGAGATGGCCGGCTGTCCCACCCCCAACTGCCGGGCCGCGCCGGAGAAGGATCCGGTCTCGACCACCCGCACGAAACTGGCCATCGCCTGCAAACGGTCCATCGTTATTCCTGACAGGAATTGCCGTTATCGCTCCAGCCAGACTGCCGGCCGGAGATTGGAATGGCGATAAGTCTCCCATCGGCGGCGACGCTGCAAGGGAGAAGCGAAACATGATCGAGCTTTATGCATTTGCGACGCCGAACAGCGTCAAGGTTCCGGTCGCTTTGGAGGAGATGGGCCTCTCCTATGTCCTGAAGCCCGTCAACATCCGCCAGGGCGAGCAGAAGACCGCAGACTTCCTCGCTCTGAATCCCAACGGCAAGGTGCCGGTGCTGGTGGACGGGGCGCTGGTGCTGACGGAAAGTGCCGCCATCCTCGTCCATCTCGCCGAGATGACCGGAAGACTGCTGCCGCGCGACGGTACGGACCGGGCGCGGGTGTTCGAACAGCTGTTCTTCCACGCCTCCGCCCTGAGCCCGGCCTTCGGCAACGCCGGCTTCTTCAAGCGCCTCGCCGCCGAGCCGCAGCCGCTCGCCGAAGCGCGTTTCACCGTCGAGGCGAACCGCCTGCTCGACCGGCTCGACGCGCTGCTCGGCGAGCGCCGCTTCGTCGCCGGCGACGACTTCACCATCGCCGACATCGCCCATTTCGGCTGGCTGTGGCGCCGCGAGTTCCCGGGCATGACGCTCGACGGCCGCCCCAACCTCGTCCGCTGGTTCGACGCCGTGGCCGCCCGGCCCGCCGTTCGCCGCGCAATCGCCCGCGTCGAGGCTCTCATCCCGCAGACCGCCTGACACCGCCGATACGAACCAAGCCAATCCAAGGAGTGACCCTGATGTCCCGTTTCGAGAGCTATCGTGATGTCTTCGCCAATGCGCGCCTGACCCGCTCGGACAGCGGTATTCTGGAAGTGAAGCTGCACACGGATGGCGGCAAGCTCGTCTTCAACGGCCATACCCACGAGCAGTTCGTCGACCTGTTCCATCAGATCGGATCGGATCCCGAGAACCGGGTGGTGATCCTCACCGGATCGGGCGACGCCTTCATGGACGCCATCAGCCCCGAGGGGTTCGATTTCTTCAGCCCGCGCGGATACGACAAGATTTTCCGCGAGGGCAAGAAAGTGCTGATGAACATCCTCGACATCGAGGTGCCGCTGATCGCCGCCCTCAACGGGCCGGTGCTGCTGCATTCCGAATATGCGCTGCTCGCGGACATCGTGCTGGCCACGCCGGAAACGGTCTTTCAGGACAAGCCGCATTTCGACTTCGGCATCGTCCCCGGAGACGGCGTGAACCTGCTCTGGCCTGAGGTGATCGGCAGCATCCGCGGCCGTTATTTCATCCTGACCCGCCAGGTTCTCGACGCCCAAACCGCCAAGGACTGGGGCGCCGTCAACGAGATCGTGCCCTCCGGCCAGCTGCTCGCCCGGGCGCATGAGATCGCCGAAGAACTGGCCGCCTTGCCGCCGCTCACCAGCCGCTACACGCGCATCGCACTGACGCAGAAGCTGCGCCGGATCATCGACGAGGGCGCCGGCTACGGCCTGGCGCTGGAAGGCATCAGCGCGGCCGAGGTCGCCCGCTCCGCCGCCACGAACGGCTGATCCGCACTTGCCTCCACTCCATAGGACGAAGGAGATCCCCATGTCGCTCCAGGACAAGCTCGACGCCTTCAAGGCCGATTTCCAGGCGGGCAAGCCGCCCTACAACGTTCCCCGCTCGGTGATCGAGACGATGCACCGCGCCACAGCCGAACTGATCTCCTCGGGCGCTGCCGGCCTCGCGCTCAAGGCCGGGGACAAGGCCCCCGCCTTCACGCTCGACGACCCCGACGGCAGCGCGGTGTCGTCGGCCAGCCTGCTGGCGGAGGGACCACTGGTGGTCAGCTTCTACCGCGGCGTCTGGTGCCCTTACTGCAACATGGAACTGCAGGCGCTGCAGGCGGCACTGCCGACCTTCCGGTCATTCGGCGCAAACCTGCTCGCCATTTCGCCGCAGACGGCTCCGAACAGCCGCAAATCGGTGCGTCAGAACGCGCTCGATTTCCCGATCCTGTCGGATCCGCGCAACGACGTCGCCGCCGCTTTCGGCCTGCGCTTCGCGCTGCCCGACTATCTGGTCGAGCTGTACAAGGGGCTGAAGAACGACCTGCCGGCGTTCAACGGCGATCCAAGCTGGACCCTGCCGATGCCGGCCCGCTTCGTCATCGGGCAGGACGGCACGATCCTCTACGCCGAGGTCAATCCGGACTACACCCGCCGGCCCGAGCCCGAGGACATGCTGCCGGCACTGCGCAGCGCCGGCCGGACGGCGGCCGCCTGATCGCCGTCGATCCCGCCCGCTTTCAACAAGGCCTCCGGCCCACGGCGGAGCGTGGGCTGGAGATCGACGATGAGACGCAGCTTCCCGATCACCGGCTCAAGCAAGGGCATCGGCAAGGTCAGGTTTTCACCCGCCCGGAGTCACCAAAGCTTAACGGGAGTGAACGGGCGCTTGGGCGTAGAGAGGCTTCCTGTACCGGAGCGGTGGACAAGGCCGCTCCGGGACGCCTCCAGACTCCGCCGATCCGACCACGGGAGCTTCCTGATGATCCGCCGCACCACTCTGCTTGGGACTTGTGCGCTTGCGCTGCTGGCCGCCGTTACGTCCGCCACGGGGGCCGGGGCAGCCACCCGCCTGACCGTCTACACCGCGCTGGAGAACGAACAGCTCACCCCCTACAAGAAGGCGTTCGAGGCCGACAATCCCGGCATCGAGATCGACTGGGTGCGCGATTCCACCGGCGTCGTTACCGCCAAGCTGCTGGCGGAAAAGGACAATCCGAAGGCCGACGTGGTGTGGGGCCTCGCCGCCTCCAGCCTGATGATCCTGGATGCCCAGGGCATGCTGATGCCCTATCAGCCGAAGGGCGCCGGGGATCTCAAGCCCAGCTTCCGCGATGCCAAGACCCCGCCGGCCTGGGTCGGCATGGATGCCTGGATGGCGGCCATCTGCTTCAACACGGTGGAGGCGGAGAAGAAGAAGCTGCCGAAGCCGACCTCCTGGGCCGACCTGCTGAAGCCGGAATACAAGGGGCAGATCGTCATGCCGAACCCGGCCTCCTCGGGCACCGGCTTCCTCGCCGTGTCGGGCTGGCTGCAGACGATGGGGGCGGAGAAGGGCTGGTCCTACATGGACAGGCTGAACGACAACGTCGCGCTCTACACCCATTCGGGCTCCAAGCCCTGCAAGATGGCGGCGGCCGGCGAATACCCCATCGGCATCTCCATCGAATACACCGGCGCCCAGCAGAAGACCAAGGGCGCGCCCATCGATGTGATCCTGGCCTCCGAAGGGGTCGGCTGGGAGATGGAGGCGACTGCCATCGTCAAGGGCACCCGCAATGCCGACGCCGCGAAGGCGCTCGCCGACTGGGCGGCCAGCCGCAAGGCGAACGAGCAGTATGTGAATTTCTATCAGGTCACGGCGCATCCGGCCGTGACCAAGGAGACGCCGAACTATCCGAAGAACGCGGAAGCGGCGATGAACAAGACCAACGATTTCGTCTGGGCCGCCGCCAACCGCGACCGCATCCTGGCGGATTGGGAAAAGCGCTACGGCGCCAAGTCCGAGCCGAAGAGCTGACGCCGGCAAAAAGCCGAGCCGTATCGAGCCGGCGGGCGGGTGCCATGCGCGCCCGCCCGTCCTTGCCGTTTCCCGCCGGGACACTCCGCCAATGATCGCCGCGCCCCATCTCCGCCTGGAGTCCATCGTCAAGACCTTCGGCACCTTCACCGCGTTGAAGGGCGTGTCGCTCGACATCCGGCGCGGCGAGTTCGTCTGCTTCCTCGGCCCGTCCGGCTGCGGCAAGACCACGCTGCTGCGGGTGATCGCGGGGCTCGACCCGCAGAGCGGCGGGACGGTGTGGCTGGGAGACCGCGACGTGTCGCGCCTGCCGCCGTCGGCGCGCGATTACGGCATCGTCTTCCAATCCTACGCGCTGTTCCCGAACCTGACCGTGCACAGGAACGTCGCCTACGGCCTGAAGCTGGGCCGGGCAGCCGAGCGGGCGCGGGTGGAGGAACTGCTGACGCTGGTCGGCCTGCCCGATGCCGGCCCGAAATATCCGGGCCAGCTTTCCGGCGGGCAGCAGCAGCGGGTGGCGCTGGCCCGCGCGCTGGCGCCATCTCCCGGCCTGCTTCTGCTGGACGAGCCGCTGTCGGCGCTGGACGCGCGGGTGCGGCTGCATCTGCGCCGCCAGATCCGCGACCTGCACCGTCGGCTGGGCATCACCACCATCATGGTCACCCACGACCAGGAGGAGGCACTGACCATGGCCGACCGCATCGTGGTGATGAACAATGGCGTGATCGAACAGGTCGGCACGCCCAACGAGGTCTATCACCGGCCGGCCAGCCCCTTCGTCGCCGATTTCGTCGGCGCGATGAACTTCCTGCCCGGCGTGCTGGAGGCACCGGGCCGCGTGCGGCTTGGCGAGCATGGCTTCGACTGCGACGGCGACCATCTGTCCACGGCGGCCCCCGGCGTCGCCGTGACCGTCTGCCTGCGGCCGGAGGACGTGCAGGTGCGCGCGGCGGGCGGCGCCAACACGCTCGACGCGGTGATCGAAAGCCTGGAATTCCTCGGCCCCTTCCACCGCGCCCGGCTGTCCGCCGACGGGCTGGGCGATGCCCGCGTCACCGCCGACCTGTCGGCCAATCTGGTGCGCGACCTGTCGCTGGATCCCGGCCGCCGCCTGGCGGTGACCCTGCCGCGCGAGCGGCTGCGCGTGTTCGAGGCCGTGCGATGAGCGCGCTGCGGGCGACAATGGTGAAATCCTCCTTCTTCGCCGCCCGGCAGAGCGCCCGGCCGGTGGAGCGGGGCGAGCGCTGGCTGTTCGGGCTGGGGATGGGCGGAATCGCACTTTTCCTGGCGCTGTTCGTCCTGTTGCCGCTGTGCGCGCTGTTCCTGCGCAGCCTTTACGACCGGGACAGCGCCTTCGTCGGGCTGGCCAACTTCGCCGCCTTCCTGGAAACGCCGACGCTGGTGCGGTCGGTGGTCAACAGCCTGATCCTGTCGCTGCTGACCACCGCGATCACAGTTCCGCTGGCCTTCCTCTACGCCTTCTGCCTGACCCGCACCGCCATGGCGGGAAAAGGGGTGTTCCGGCTGCTGGCGCAGATCCCGCTGCTGGCGCCGTCGCTGCTGCCGGCCATCGCGCTGGTCTACCTGTTCGGCAACAAGGGCATCCTGCGCGGCCTGCTGATGGGCGAGAGCATCTACGGCCCCATCGGCATCGTGATGGGCGAAGTCTTCTACGCCTTCCCGCATGCGGTGATGATCCTGACCGTGGCGCTGTCGACCTCAGACGCGCGCCTCTATGAGGCGGCGGAGGCGCTGGGGGCCGGCGCCTGGAAGCGCTTCGTCACCATTACCCTGCCCGGCGTGCGCTATGGCCTGATCTCCGCGATCTTCGTGGTGTTCACGCTGGTGGTCACCGATTTCGGCGTGCCCAAGGTGATCGGCGGCTCCACCAACATGCTGGCGACCGACGTCTACAAGCAGGTGGTGGGCCTGCAGAATTTCGGCATGGGGGCGGTGGTCGGCATCGTCCTGCTTCTGCCGGCGGTGCTGGCCTTCGTCGCCGACTGGTTCGGCCAGCGCCGGCAGATGGCGCTGCTGTCCGCCCGCTCGGTCCCGTTCCAGCCGCGCCTGAACCCGGTCGGCGACCGGCTGGCCTTCCTGTTCTGCGCGCTGGTCGGCGGCCTGCTGCTGGGGCTGCTGGGCGTGGCGGGCTTCGCTTCCATCGTCACCTTCTGGCCCTACAATCTGACGCCGACGCTGGCGAACTACGATTTCGCCCAGTTCGACTCGGCGGGCTGGAGCAGCTACGCCAACAGCCTGATCCTGGCCTTCTGGACCGCGCTGGCCGGCACCGCCATCGTCTTCACCGGCGCCTGGCTGGTGGAACGGGCGCCGGGACGGGCGATGATGAAGGGCACGGTGCGGCTGATGGCGATCCTGCCTCTGGCGGTGCCGGGCATGGTGCTGGGCCTCGCCTACATCTTCTTCTTCAACGCTCCGTGGAACCCGCTGGGTTGGCTCTATCACGGCATGGCGATCCTGGTCCTGTCGACGGTGGCGCATTTCTACACCGTCAGCCACCTGACCGCCGTCACCGCCCTGAAGCAGCTGGATGCCGAGTTCGAAGCGGTGTCGGCCAGCCTGAAGGTTCCGGTCTGGTCCACCTTCCTGCGGGTGACGGTGCCGCTCTGCCTGCCGGCCATCCTCGACATCGCCATCTATTTCTTCGTCAACGCCATGACAACGGTTTCGGCGGTGGTCTTCCTCTATGCGCCGGAAACCAAGCCGGCGTCGGTCGCCGTGCTGAACATGGACGATGCCGGCGAGGTGGCGGGGGCCGCCGCCATGGCGATGATGATCGTCCTCACCTCCGCCGCCGTGCGGGCGCTGCATGCCCTGCTGTCGTGGGCGCTGCAGCGGCGGACGCAGGCGTGGCGGCGGCGCTGACGCCGGAGATGCCGCCCCCAGCCTCGGCCGCCACCTCCCGCGCCAAATCCAGGAAGGCGCGCACCACGGCCAGACGGCGGCGTTCGCGTAGGCAGACCACATATTCGTCCATCTCGATCTCGACCCCGGCGATCGGCAGCAGGACCAGCCGCCCGTCGCCGGTGAATTCGGCGACGGAGGTGAAGCCGATGCCAAGCCCCGCCGCCACCGCCTCGACCACCGCCTCGCGGCTTTGAATCTCGATCGTTGCGGCGGGCGTGACCTCCGCCGCTGACAATGCGCGTTCGATCAGCCGGCGGGTCATCGATCCCGGTTCCCGCAGCACCAGCCGTTCCGCCGCCAGATCGCCGAGTGCCACCGCCCGTCGCCGCGCCAGCGGATGCGTCTTCGGCAGCAGCACCCGCACCGGATCGCGCCGCAGCGGCAGCACATAGAGCCGCGAATCCCCCGGCACGTCGGCCAGCACCGCCACGTCGATGCGCGTCTCCATCAGCCCTTCCAGCATGGTCCGCGAGTTGCCGACCGCCAGCGTCACCGTCGGTCCCGGATGCATGCTGGTGAAGCGGGCGATCAGCGGCACCGCATGGAACGGCCCGTCCGCCCCGACCGCCAGCGTGCCGCCCTCCAGATGCCGGACCCCGGTCAGCAGTTCCATCGCCTCCTGTTCGGCCGCGAACAGGCGACGGGTCACGGCGAACAGGGTCGTGCCGACCTCCGTCAGCGTCACCTGGCGGTTGGAGCGGTCGAACAGGGTGACGCCATAGGTCTCCTCCAGCGCCTTCACCTCCTGCGAGCAGGTCGGCTGCGTCACGTTCAGCAGGCGGGCCGCCTTGGTGAATCCCCCCTCCGTCGCCACCGCGTGGAAGGCGCGAAGCTGGGCGAAGTTCATTGATTTCATCTATGGACCCATAGGCCGAATGGATTGGCTTTATGATAGGCGAACCGGCGTCATGGGGCCATTCCGACAGTTCGGGTTCCCTTCTCCTTCGGGATATTCCCCATGCCTGACCCTGTGCCCTATCTGGTGACCCCCTATCTGCTGACGCCGGGGCCGCTGACCACCTCCGCCACCGTCAAGCAGGCGATGCTGCGCGACTGGGGCTCGCGCGACGGACGCTTCATCGATCTCAACGCCGGCATCCGCGGCCGGCTGGTGCGTCTGGCCGGCGGCAGCGCCGACAGCCATGCCGCGGTGCCCGTCCAGGGTTCCGGCACCTTCGCGGTGGAGGCGATGATCGGCACGCTGGTGCCGCGCGCCGGCCGGCTGCTGGTGCTGGTCAACGGCGCCTATGGCACGCGCATGATCCGCATCGCCGAGGTGGCCGGCCGGTCCGTCGCCGCGCTGGAAACGGCGGAGGACCAACCGGTGTCGCCCGCAGCGCTAGCCGAGGCGCTCGATGCCGATCCGGCGATCACCCATGTCGCCGTCGTCCACTGCGAAACCACCTCCGGCATCCTCAACCCCATCGAGGCGGTGGCGGACGTGGTCCGCTCGCGTGGCCGCGCCCTGCTGATCGACGCCATGAGCGCCTTCGGCGCGCTGCCGCTGGACATGGTGGCGCTGGGTGCCGTGGCGGTTGCCGCGTCCTCCAACAAATGCCTGGAGGGGGTGCCGGGCATGGGCTTCGTCATCGCCCGCCGCGACGCGCTGGAGGCTGCCAAGGGCAACGCCCATTCCCTGTCGCTCGACCTGCACGACCAGTGGCGCGGCTTCGAGGCGAACGCGCAGTGGCGCTTCACCCCGCCCACCCATGTGGTCGCCGCCTTCGCCCAGGCGCTCGACGAGCATGAGGTGGAAGGCGGCGTCGAGGGGCGCGGTGCCCGCTATCGCGCCAACGCCGCGATCCTCATCGACGGCATGCGGACGCTGGGGTTCGAGACGCTGCTGCCGGACCGCCTGCAGGCCCCGATCATCGTCACCTTCCGCATGCCGGCCGATCCGGCCTTCGTCTTCTCCGACTTCTACGACCGGCTGCGCGAGCGCGGCTTCGTCATTTATCCCGGCAAGCTGACGGTGGCCGACAGTTTCCGCATCGGCTGCATCGGCCGGCTGGATGCGGAGGAGATGACCGCCGCCATCGCCGCCATCCGCGCCACGCTGGCCGAGATGGGCGTCGCTTCCGGCGCTCCCTGACCGCTCCCCTTTCCCGAAAGCCCGAACCCATGAGCTTCGTCTATTCGCGCCGCTACACCGGCCCGCTGCAGGCCGTCATCCTCGACTGGGCCGGAACCACGGTGGACCATGGCTGTCTCGCCCCGGCCGGTGCCTTCATGGAGGCCTTCCGCCGCTCCGGCGTCACCATCACGCTGGATCAGGCCCGCGCCCCCATGGGCATGGCCAAATGGCATCACATCCAGGCGATCACCCGCATGGCGCCGGTGGCCGAGGCCTGGACCGCCGTCCATGGCGCCGCTCCGGCCGATGCCGATGTCGACCGGCTCTACGAGACCTTCCTGCCCCTGCAGGTGGATGTGGTGGCCCAACATTCCGACCTGATCCCCGGTGCGGCGGAGACGGTCGCCGCGATGCGGGCGCGCGGGCTGAAGATCGGCTCGACCACCGGCTATCCCCGCCCGGTGATGGACGTGGTGCAGCGAGTGGCGTCGGCGCAGGGCTACACGCCAGACATCACCGTCTGCGCGGGCGAGACGCCGGCCGGTCGTCCCGGCCCGGCGATGGCCCTGCGCTGCGTCGTCGAGCTGTCCATCTCGCCGGTGGAAGCCTGCGTGAAGATCGGCGACACCGTGGTCGATGTCGACGAGGGGCTGAACGCCGGCATGTGGACCATCGCGGTGGCCGACACCGGCAACGAGGTCGGCCTGCCGCTCGCCGACTGGCAGGCGCTGGCGCCCGAGCGGCGCGACGCGCTGCATGCCGCAGCATCCGACCGGCTGGCAAGGGCCGGCGCCCACTATGTCGTCCGGTCCCTGGCCGAGGCGCTGCCGCTGCTCGACGCCATCGAAGCCCGGCTGGCCCGCGGCGAGAAGCCGTGACCGCAACGTCTATCGACGGCGCCGACATCGTGGTGGTCGGCGCCGGCATCCTGGGGCTGGCGGTCGCCTGGGCGCTGGGGCAGGGGATGGGTTCCGGGGGCGCCCGGGCGGTTCTGGTGGTCGACCGCCATCCGCCGGCCACCCAGGCGACGGCGCGGGCGGCCGCCCTGCTGACCCGCGCGCGGAGCGATGCGGCTACGGCGGCGCTGGTGCGGGAGACCTATGCCGCCATCGAGGCGTTGGAAGACGAGTTGGAGGAGGATCTCGGCCTGCGGCCGGTCGGCACCCTGCATGTCGCCGCCAGTGCCGCGCGTGTCGAGGCCCTGCGTGCCCTGGTCGCCGACGCCGCCGATCCGGTCGAGTGGCTGGACGGCGACGGAGCCGCCCGTCTCGCTCCCTGCCTGTCGGCGGAGGCCGTCGAGCGCGCCGCCTTCATGCCGCTGGACGGCTTCATCGACCCGGTCCGGCTGGCCGATGCCTATCGCCGCTCCGCCCGTCGCTCCGGCGTCCGGATCAGGGGCGGTCTGTCGGTTCAGGCGATCCGGGTGGAGCGCGGCCATGTGGCGGGCATCGACACCGACCATGGCCTCATCGGCGCACCGGTGGTGGTGAACGCTGCCGGCGCCTGGGCAGCCGGACTGGCATGTTCCGCCGGGGTCGGCCTGCCGCAGGCGCCGGTGCGCAGCCAATATTGGATCACCGAGCCGCGCCCCGACCTGTTCCCCCGCGACCTGCCTGCCCTGGTCATGCCGGACGCCGGCGCCTATGCCCGTCCGGAACTGGGCGCGCTGCTGTTCGGTCTGCGCGGACGGCGGTCGTTGGCCTTCGATCCGGCCCGGCTTCCCGACGACACGGCCGGACTGGACCTTGCCGACTCCGACGGCGGCTGGGAGACGCTGGAGGAGGGCTGGCAGGCGCTGGCACGGCTTTGCCCGCCATTGCTCCAGACCGGCATCGCCCATTATGTCTCCGGTCTCTCGACCTACACCGCCGACGGACGGTTCGTACTGGGACCTGTCGCGGAGGTGGAGGGCCTCTTCATGGCGACCGGCTGTTGCGGTGCCGGCATCGCCGCGTCGGGCGGCATCGGCCGGGCCGTGGCGGCCGCGATCCTGGGCAAGCCGGGTCCGGTCGGGATGGCCCATTTCGCATCCGGCCGGCTCGGTGCCGTCGATCCCTTCTCCCCGGCACTGCGCGATGCCTGCGCCGCCGCACGCTCCGGCAAGACCGCCGGCTGACGAAAGGAAAACCCGATGCAGCCCGACTGTTCCGAAGGGGACATCAATCTCGGGCCGCGGCGCGCAGGCTGGATGGCCGACGCGCTCGGCCCCCGCTCCCGCGCGCTGGTGGAGCGCGACGCGGCCGCATTCCTGAGGCAGTCCCTGTCCACTCCCTGCCTGTCGGCGATCCGCAAGGCCGACGGCATCTGGATCGAGGACATGGACGGCCGCCGCTTCATGGATTTCCATGGCAACAGCGTCCATCACATCGGCTATGCCCACCCCCGGCTGTTGGCGGCGCTCAAGGCGCAGATGGACGATCTGAGCTTCGCCCCGCGCCGTTTCGCCTGCGAGCCGGCGGCCGAACTGGCGGAACGCCTGAGCGCAATCGCTCCGACCGGCCGCGGCAGCCGCGTGCTGTTTGCGCCCGGCGGGTCGGAGGGGATCGAGATCGCGCTGAAACTGGCCCGTGTCGCCACCGGCCGCTTCAAGACGGTCTCCTTCTGGGACGCCTTCCACGGTGCCGGCTTCGGTTCGTCCAGCGTCGGTGGGGAGGCGCTGTTCCGCTCCAACGGGATCGGGCCGCTGCTGGCGGGAACCGAACATGTGGCGCCCTTCGCCTGCGCCCGCTGTCCCTACGGCTTCGACCCTGCCCCCGGCGGCGGCCCCGACCTGGACGCCTGCCGGATGACCTGCGCGCGGATGCTGCGTTATGTGCTGGAAAAGGAGGGCGACGTCGCCGCCGTGGTGGCGGAGCCGGTGCGCGCCGTGCCCTATGTGCCCCCGCCGGGCTTCTGGGCGGAGGTGCGGCGGGCCTGCGACGACGCAGGCGCCCTGCTGATCTTCGACGAAATCCCGACCGGCCTCGGCAAGACCGGCAGCCTGTTCAGCCATGAGCCGTTCGGCGCGCGGCCGGACATCCTGGTGCTGGGAAAGGCGCTTGGCGGCGCCATGCTGCCGCTTGCCGCGGTGATCGCCCGCCCCGGGCTGGACGTGGCCGCCGACCGTGCGCTCGGCCACTACACCCACGAGAAGAACCCGCTGCTCGCCCGTGCCGGCCTGATCACCCTGGACATCATACGGGACGAAGGATTGGCGGACCGTGCCGCAACTCTCGGCACCCTGGCGCTGGATCGCCTGCGCGAACTGACCGCGGCACTGCCGGGCATCGCCGACATCCGGGGCGCCGGACTGTTGATCGGGATCGAACTGGCCGACCATCACGGCCGCAGCGCCGCCGACCGGGCGGAAGCGGCCTTCTACGCGGCACTCGCCGCCGGCGTCAGCCTGAAGATATCGCAGGGAACGGTTCTGACCCTGTCCCCACCCCTGACCATCGCCGAGGCCGACCTGGAGCGGGCTCTGGCACTCGTCGCCGAGGCTATCGGGTCTGCCTGACGACGCAATCGGGATTTTTCAGGGACTTGAGCAGCCGTTCCGCCGCGATGCCGGTCGTTCGGCCGATGGAACCCATCCATCGGCAGCCATGGCTCAGCCGTTCTGCAATGTGCCGACGAAGCGGTCCACCTGCGATTGGAGTTCGTGGACGCTGCGCTCCAGTTCCTGGATGCCGCCATGCAGGCTGGCGGCCGCGGTGCCGTTGCGTTGCGCCGAATCGGCGACGGTGCGGACGTTCAGGCGGAGACGCTCGGTCCCTTGGGCGGCCTGCTGGACCGCACGGCTGATTTCCGTGGTCGCCGAATTCTGCTGTTCGACGGCGGCGGCAATCGAAGCGCTGATGCTGTTCAACTTGCCCATCACCCGCGAGATATCGCCGATCTGACCGGCGGCGTCGCCGGTCGACGCCTGGATCGCGCCGATCAGTGCCGAGATCTCTTCCGTGGCCTTGGCGGTCTGGCCCGCGAGGTTCTTCACCTCGGTCGCCACCACCGCGAAACCCTTGCCGGCTTCTCCCGCCCGGGCCGCTTCGATGGTGGCATTCAGCGCCAGCAGGTTGGTTTGCCCCGCGATGGATGTGATGAGGGTCAGAACGTCGCCGATCCGCCCGGCGTCGCCGACGAGCCGGTTCATGAGTTCCACGGTGGTTGCGACCTGCCGGCTGGCACCCTGCGATTCTGACTGCGAACTTTGTGCCTGGACGGAGATCTCGCGGATCGACGCGGCCAACTCCTCCACTGCCGCCGCAACGGTCTGCACGTTGCTGCTGACCTCCTCCGAGGTGTCGGCCACGGTATGGCTGACCGTGGCGTTTTCGCCGGCGCTGGCTGCCACCTCACCGACCGCCAACCCCATGGAGGTGGCGGTTCCGTTGACATCCGCCAGAAGGCGTCCGACATCGCGGTCGAAGGTCTCGGCGACCGAGGCCAGAGCGCGTTGCCGCTGCTGCTCGGCCTCCTCGCGCAGGCGCAGCTGTTCCGCTTCCAAGCGGCGCCGTTCGACGGCATTTTCCCGGAATGTCTGAACGGCGAGAGCCATCTTGCCGACCTCGTCCTCCCGGCCGGTGGCCGGAACCTCGACTTCGGTTTCGCCGGCGGCGAGCGTGCTCATCACGCGGGTCATCTGCGCGATGGGACGGGTGACGGTCCGGACGATGGCGCCGAGGACGCCGCAGATCGCCAGGACCGACAGCAGCGCGGCCAGCGCGATGACCATGGTGGTCGAGCGGATGTCGGCCTGGATGCGCCGGGTCGACAGCGTGACCTGAAGCGTTCCGATCTGCGTCGCCTTCGCGCCCTCGTTCCGCGTGACGGGAGCGCTGCTGACGATCCCGGCCTCCGGCAGGGACGCCGCGGCGCCGTGGGCGGCAAAGACCTTGCCGTCCTTGTCCCTGATCGAGCTTCCGACATAGTCGGGATCGGCCGAAAGGGCGGCGAGCAAGGCGGACGCCGCGTTCGCATCCATGTTCCACAGCGCCTCGCCGGCACCGCCGGCAAGAGCCGTCGCAACCATCTGCGCGCGTTCCGTAAGGCCGTTGCGGGCAACGGTCATGTTCATGTAGGCGATCCCCGTCATCGAGGCCAGGGCCAGGACGACGAACAGGGCGGCGATCGGGAACAGGACGCGGACCGTAAGGCTGCGGCGGTAGATTCCGAACATCGCGACTCCTTGTTGAAGCGGCGGCCCCCGCGAAGCCGCGCAATGGCCATGGTTGCCGGGTCGGCACCGGGAGGCGCCGGCCGGGTGCCGTTATTTCGCGAGCGCCGACAGGTGCTGCTTCTGGAGGGTGCCGATGTCGATCTTCGTCAGCCCTTCGGCAAAGACCGCCGCCCACTTCCGCCCTTCCGGCTTGGTGTTGAAGGCGACGTGCAGGGTCTTCGATTCGAGCGACGGGCCGAATTCGACCTTGTCCTGCAGGGGCTTCAGTTCGGCGGTGTTGCGCATCAGATAGGAGAAGACATAGCGGTCGATCTCCGCCGCCTCGATGCGGCCGGCGGCCACTTTCCGGATGTTGGTGGTATCGTCCACCACGGCTTCCGGCTTCAGGCCGTTCGCCGCGATGGCGTCGCCCACCGGCTTGGCATTCACGTATCCATTGACCACGCCCAGCTTGAGGCGGGCCAGACCGGATGGGCTGGTGTCCGCGATCCTAGCGCCGGCTGGAACGATCAGGCCGAGTGGGCTGTCCCCGATGGGGCCGGAAAGGGCGAAGCCATCGAGATCCGAGGGATATTCCGGGAAATACCCGACGACGCCGGCCTCTTCCTTGGCGCTGTGCACGGCGCGTTGCCAGGGCAGCACCTCGATGCTCACCGTATGCCCCATGGCCTTGAACGCTTCGCGGACCACGATGCTGGAGAAGCCGTTGTCCGGCAGGGAGCCGGAGTAGGGGGGCCACTCCAGCGTGGTCAGGCGAACCATGTCCGCGCGCGCTCCGGCGGTCGACGCCAGGATGGTGCCGGCCAGGATGAGGTTGAAAGCCGTCAGTCTTCCAATCATGGCAATACTCCCTGGAAGGTCCTGGCCCCGGCACAGGGCGAGAGGACAGAGTGTCACGTTGTGAAATTCGCCGCGACACTGTCGATTCCGGATCGTTAAACGGTCGTTACCAATATAAGCCATTCGAATATTTTCATCGAAAATTCATTGTTCAATTACTGCTCGCAAACCGTCGAGCTTTATGTGGTTTGGGATTTCAGTTTTATTTCATTTGTCGCCAAACTGTCATGAGACGATCATCTCTGCGCAAATTTGGTCTGCGAAAGTCCGGGCAAGTCGATCCTGACAAGGTGGATCCCGGTGCCGTTCCTCCTGATCCTGTTTTTCGTCGTGGCGATGGCTGCATCCGGCCGGGCCGAAACTCCGGCGGACCGCCAGTTCGCCGTCATCTTCAACAACACCAAGACGGACGGAGGATTCAACGAACTGGCGTTGCGCGGCCTGCAGCGGTTCAAGACCGAAACCGGCATCGATGCGCGGGAGAACATCATCCGCACGGAGGAGGAGAGCGTCCGGTCGATGCGGAACTTCGCGGAGTACGGTATCCGCAACATCCTGCTGATCGGCTTCGTGAATGAAGGCGCGGTTTCCACCGTGGCGCAGGAGTTTCCGGAGGTCCGCTTTACCCTGATCGACGGCCGGGTCGATCTTCCGAACGTGCGCTCCGTTCTCTTCCGCGAAGACGAGGCCGCTTATCTGGTGGGCATCGCGGCGGGATTGGCGAGCGGCACCGGCACGGTCGGCTTCATCGGCGCGATGCCCATTCCGCCGATCAGGCGCTTCGAATGCGGCTTCATCCAGGGCGCGATGGCGATCCGTCCGTCGGTCAGGCTGCTCCGCCGCTTTCTCGGCAGCGAGGCGACCGCCTTCCGGGACAAGGACGCCGCGCACCGCGTGGCGGAACAACTGATCGGGGAGGGGGCCGACGTCGTTTTCGCCGCCGCCGGCTATGCCGGAATCGGTGTGCTGGAGACGATGGCGGCCGCCGGGCGTCTGGGGATCGGCGTGGACACCAACCAGAACGGCCTGTTTCCCGGCCATGTCCTGACATCGGCGCTGAAGCGGGTCGACGTCGCCGCCTATCTTGCCCTGAGGGATGCGCATGAGGGGAAATGGACCGCCGGCGTGCAATATCTGGGGCTGGCGGAGCAAGGCGTGGACTGGGCGAGGGACGAGGCCAACGCGACCCTGGTCGCCGGCCTGGCGGCCCGGCTTGAATCGGCTGCGGCGGAGATCGCCGCCGGCTCGTTGAACGTGCGTCCGGCCGAATCGGTCGAGCCATGCCGCTGAATTCTATGCGGCGCGGCTGCCGGCGGTGCCTTCCACGGCCGGCCCACTTCCTTTCCGGCGTTTTCGCCCGCATCGGCGCCGCGTTCTCGGAAAGCCTGATGGTGCGGACCGTCGGGTTGATCTGCCTTCCCCTGCTGCTTGCGGTCGGTCTGGCGGTGGTGGTGGCGATCAGCTTTTCCAGCCGGGATGCCCGGACGGCGCTCGAGGCGAGGGCCCGGCAGACGGTTGCGCTTCTCGCCGGCGGGGTCGGCGACGCGTTGTGGAACGTCGACCGCGTTGCGGCGCAGTCGATCCTGCATCCTCTGTCGGAGGATCCCGACTTTGTCGGCGCGGTCGTCATCGAGCGTGGCGGTTCGGTCTTTCTCGGACTGGGGGACGCCGGCCCGTCGCGCGGCGGGCTGATCGTCGAACAGGTTTCCCTGATCAGACCGACTGCAGGGGGACAGGCCGGGGAGCAGGGCAGGGGACAGCACATCGGTCAGCTGCGGCTTTACCTGACGACCGCGCATGCGGAACGGACCATCGGCAGCCGGGCCTGGGCCATCGCGCTGAGCGGCTTGGGCCTGCTGGTCGCGGTGTGCGGTCTGCTGGCGGTCATCGTCCGTGGAGTCACCGCACCCGTCCGCCAGATGACCGATGGCATGGCGTTGCTGGCGGCCGGGAGGGTCGATCTGGAGATCCCGCGGGTCGACCGCCGGGACGAGGTCGGACGGATGGCGGCGGCGCTCGGCACCTTGAAGCAGCATGCGGCGGAGCGGCTGGAGTTCATCGAGCGTCAGGCCCGCCAGATGGAGCTGATCGAAGAAATCGTCGCCAAACGCACCGAGGAGCTGACCGCGGCGCTGGAAACCTTGAAGCGGACGCAGAACGAACTGATCCGTTCCGAGAAGCTGGCGGCGCTCGGCGGCATGGTCGCCGCCATTGCGCATGAGATCAACACGCCAGTTGGCAGCGGCCTGACTGTCGCGACGACGCTGTCCGAGAAGATCACGGAGTTCCAGGCCATTCTCCAGGGGAAGGAACTGCGCCGGTCGGTCATCCGCGACTATTCCGACAGCTTCGGCACGGCGAGCCGGCTGTTGGTCGGCAATCTGCTGCGGGCTTCCGAACTGATCGGCCGTTTCAAACGCGTGGCCGTCGACCGGACGGGCGAGCTGCGCCGCCGATTCGAGCTCGATGTCGTCTGCGGCGAGGTCGTCGCCATGCTGCGGCCGACCTACAGGCATTCCCCGGTGTCCATCGATCTGAAGCTGCCCGGCGGCGTGGTGATGGACAGCTTTCCGGGTGCTCTCGGCCAAGTGCTGACCAACCTGATGACGAATGCCATGCTTCACGCATTTGCCGACGCGAGGGCGGCGGGGAGCATCGCCATCGGCGCGACGCTGGAGGAGGATGGCCGGCATGTGACCCTGACGGTGGCCGATGACGGGGCGGGCATCCCGGCGGCGGTTCTGCCGCGGATCTTCGATCCGTTCTTTACGACCAAGCTCGGTTCGGGCGGCAGCGGGCTTGGCCTGCACATCGTCTATGCCATCGTCACGCGGGTTCTCGGCGGGGCGGTGGCGGTGGAGAGCCAGGCCGGCCAGGGAACCCGCTTTTCGATCGTCCTGCCGCTGGCGGCTCCGCAACAGTCCGGGCAGGACGCTGTCGAAGAGCCGGTGATCATCCCCTCCTGACCCGATCGTTCCCGGCCCCGGCCTGCGGTCAGGAAACCGCTGCCGGCAGTCGGACCGGCGCGTTGTCCAGGATCCAGCGTTCGAACTGCTGCGCCGGCATCGGTTTGGCATAGAGGTAGCCCTGCGCGGCGTCGCAGCCGAGCGACCGCAGGATTTCCTCCTGCTCGGCCGTCTCGATCCCTTCGGCGAGGACGGTCATTCCCAGTTCATGACCGACCTTCACGATGGTTGCGGCGATGCTGCGGCTTTCGGGGAGAGTGCCGAGATCGGTCACGAAGGAGCGGTCGATCTTGAGGACGGAGGCCGGGAGTTGCTGCAGCCGCGACAGCGACGAGTAGCCGGTGCCGAAATCGTCGATGGCGATGCTGAATCCCATGCCGCGAAGCGTCCGAACCGTCGCAAGGACCTGATCGTTCTCCAGGGCATGGCTTTCGGTGATCTCCAGTTCGATGTCGCGCGGGTCGGCGTTGCAGGTGGAGAGGATGCGGTCGGCGCTGTGGACGAAGCTTCCATCGCGCAGTTGCCGCACCGAGACGTTGACCGCCATGCGAAGCCGCCCGACGGCACCGTCGCGCCAGTGGACCTGATGCAGGCAGGCCTGCCGCAGGACCCATTCGCCCAGGCTGAGGATGTGGCCGGCATCCTCGGCAACGGGGATGAACCGGTCGGGCCTGACCCAGGTCCCTTCCGGCAGTTGCCAGCGCAGCAGAGCCTCGCTGCCGAAGGCGGTCCCGTCCGACAAGGCGATCTGCGGCTGGTAAACGAGTGAGAACTGTCCGTTGGCTTGCGCTTCGGCAAGGCGGCTGACCAGCGAGAGCCGCCCGTGCAGTTCCTCCTCCATCGCGGGGTCGAAGCGCAGGATGCGGCCACGCCCACCGCGCTTGGCTCCCTTCAAGGCCATCCCCGCCCGGCGGACCAGCCGATGGACGTCCAACTCCCGTTCGTCGGCCAGGACGTAGCCGCCCGATATCCGGATATCGATGGGATGCCCGTTGATGGTGAAGGGATCGACGAAGCAAAGTTCGATCGCTCGCACCAGATCCCGTTGATCGAGCGGCGGTTTCAGCCAGACCAACACCCCGAACATGTCGCTGGCGATCCGGCTGACCGCATGCTGGTCGCTGAACACCGAGCACAGCCGGTTGGCCACCGCCAGCAGCAGCCGGTCGCCGGTTTCGTGTCCCAGTCCGTCGTTCACCGATTGGAAATGGTCGAGGTCGAGAAGAAGGACCGTCAGCACGCCGCCCGATGCCGGCTGGCGCGCGATCCGGCTGCCGATTTCCTCCAGGAACTTGGTGCGGTTGGCCAATCCCGTCAGCGTGTCGTAATAGGCGAGCGACCGGACGTCGTCGAGGAGCGATACGTTGTCGAAGCCGAGCGCCACGTTGGAGCAGAAGACTTCCAGCAGGCGCCGGACGTCCGGTCCGATCTCCCGGCCGGTTGCGACGTAGATGGCCAGATCGTCCCCGGACTGGCCGGGAATATAGAGCACCGTGACGCCGTCCAGATAGACGCTTCGTTTTTCTTCCAGCGCCGAGGCGATCAGCGAGCGCAGCGGCTCGTCTTCCACATGGCTGAGACGCGTGCCCGAGAGGTGCCGGAATGGGCCGGCCGCCGCCAGGATGAGCGGTTCCTCGCCATTGCCGATCCTCGCCGTCGTCGGCGGTGCCACTCGGGCGAGAACGAAGCCGTTCGTCTCGACATCGAGGAGGCCGCCGAGTTGCAGCAGGATGCCCTCGCAGAAGGAGCGCAGGGAACTGCGCCGGAACAGCCCCGCCGAGGCCGCGATGATCCGTTCCAAACCCTTGCGGCTCAACTCCAGCGCTTGGATGTGGCTGTATGCGCGCAACGCGGTGAAAAGCGACGTCAGCAGCCGGTTGCGCGTCAGCTCCGACTTTGTCCTGTAGTCGTCGATGTCGTAGTCGCGGATCACCGCCAGTTCGGGCGCGTAACCCGGTTGGCCGGTGCGGAGGATGATCCGCAATGCGGTGAGCCTCAGTTCCTCGCGGATGATGCGGACGAGCTTCAATCCCGCATCCGGCGTCTCCATCACGACATCGAGAAGGACGACGGCGAAATCGCTATCCTTCCGCAGGATGGCGTGGGCCTCCTCCGCTGATTTCGCGTGGGTCAGTTCCAGCCGCCGACCAAGAATTTCGAGATCGTGAAGCGAGTACTTGGTCGAAGCATGTACGATCTCGTCATCATCGACCACCAGAAGGCGCCATACCCGCCCAGGTGTCGTGCTGCCGATCTGGTCCTCATCCTCGATTATATCGAGTACATCGTTATCATCGGATGCTTCCATTGCTGACCGCCCGGATCCCACCTGTTCCAACCGTGCCAGATTATTGCCTCCAGCGGTGTGCGATCATGACGGATGCATGAAGATCATGTGACGGTCATCGAGGTGCATCGTCAAGTTGCCGGCGCTTTGGGCTTCAGAACGATCCGCTCCCCCGGCTGGGCGGGATGATGGCGGCCCGGCGCGGCAGCGGTGATGCGGCCGGCTGCAGACCCGGCCATCGGAAGCCGGTATGGCGGCGGCAACCGACATAAGTTTGGCAATGCATTACCTTCGGTAATGGTGGGCCGTCAGGCGTCAGCCGGTCGCCACCTGTTCGAGAAGCCAGTTGCGCACCTTCGCGATGCGGGCGCGGTCCTGGTGGTTGGGCGGCACCACGAAGTAATAGCCGAGATCGCGGCGCAGTGGCCGGTCGATCGGGCAGACCAGACTGCCGCTGCGCAATTCCGTCTCCAGCATGGCGGGTTGGCCCATGGCGACGCCAAGCCCGTCCAGGGCGGCCTGATAGGTCAGCAGCGAACTGGGGAACATCAGCGGTTCCTGCGTTTCCGCTATCGCCACGCCGGCTGCGTCCAGCCAGTCGGGCCAGTCCCGCCGCCGGTAATGGGAGTGCAGCAACGGGTAGCGCAGCAGATCGGCCGGAGTTTTCACCGGTGGTCCACCGGCAAGAAGGGCGGGACTGCACACCGGCAGGATTTCGTCGGCGAACAGGAAGACCGATTCCATGCCTTGCCAATCGCCGGTGCCGAGCTGGATCGCCGCGTCGACATTGTCGCGGGCGAAGTCGACCGGCGCCACCGCCGTCCGGGTGCGCAACCGCAGATCGGGGTGATTGGTCTGCAGCTGAGGCAGGCGCCGCATCAGCCATTTCGCCATGAAGGTCGCGTAGACCTGCAGCTTCAGGGGGGCGGCGGCACGGGCGGACACCAGTTCGTCCGTCGCTTCCGCGATGCAGCGGAAGGCCGGAGCGATCTGCGACGCGTAGCGCTTGCCTTCGGTGGTGAGGGTCAGGCCGCGGGTTTCGCGGTGGAACAGCCGGACCCCCAGGTAATCCTCCAGCAAGGCGACCTGCCGGCTGACAGCCGGCTGGGTGACGCGCAACTCATCCGCCGCCTTGGTGAAGCTGCCGTGCCGGGCAGCGCATTCGAAAACATGGAGCGGATTGAGCGGGGGGATCGGGCGCACCGTCTCTGACCCATTACATAAGGTTATGCATGCCCAACAACTAGGAATTTGCCGCTTGTTCGTCAATGCGATTGATTGTTCGTAACGCAAATCGATAGCCCCGTCGGAGCCATGGACTTTCAACTCAACCAGGAACAGCGCGCCTTCGCCGACTCCGTGCGCCGCTTCGCCCGCGCCGAGCTGGCCGCCGACGCGCTGAGGCGTGCCCACTCCCCGGCCTTTCCCTGGGACGTGGCCGCCAAACTGTCGGAGATGGGCCTGCTGGGCATCACCATCCGCGAGGAGGATGGCGGCATCGGCGGCACGCTGATGGATGCGGTGATCGCCATCCAGGAACTGGCGCTGGTCTGCCCCAAGAGCGCCGACGTCGTCCAGGCGGGCAATTTCGGGCCGATCCGCACCTTTGCCGAATATGCCAGCGCCGAGCAGAAGGAGCGCTGGCTGGGCGACCTGCTCGGCGGACGCAAGCTGCTGGCGCTGGGCATGAGCGAACCGGATGCCGGATCGGCCGTCACCGATCTGAAGACCAGCGCGCGCGAGGATGGCGACCATTATGTCATCAACGGATCGAAGGTCTTTTCCACCCACAGCCCGGAAGCGACGCTGTTCCTGATCTATGTCCGCTTCGGCCCCGGCGTCGGCGGCATCGGCTCGGTGCTGATCGAACGCGGAACGCCGGGCTTCACCGTCGGCCAGCCCTCCGCCTTCATGAGCGGAGAGGAATGGTGCCAGCTCTATTTCGAGGATTGCCGGATTCCCAAGGCGAATGTCCTGCTGGGCCCGGGCGGTTTCAAGAAGCAGATCGCCGGCTTCAACGTGGAGCGCATCGGCAATGCCTCGCGGGCGCTGGCGCTGGGCCGCCATGCGTTCAACCTCGCCAAGGCGCATGCGGAGACGCGGGTTCAGTTCGGCCGCCCGCTGTGCGAATTCCAGGGTCTGCAATGGAAGTTCGCCGACATGGCGCTGAAACTGGAAGGTGCGCAGCTGCTGCTCTACCGGGCCGCCACCAATGCCGACAATGGCCTGCCGTCGGCCTATGAAACCTCGATCGCCAAGCTGGCCTGCAACCTTGCCGGCTTCGAGGTCGCCAATGAAGCCCTGCAGATCATGGGCGGCACCGGCTACAGCCAGGAAGCGCTGGTGGAATACTGCGTGAAGCGGACGCGCGGCTGGATGATCGCCGGCGGCTCCATCGAAATTCTGAAGAACCGCATCGCCGAGGAACTGTTCGAGCGTCGCTTCGATCAGCGTCCACCGCGGGAGAACCGGTCGTGAGCGGCGCTGCCCCGGGTATGGTCAGGGGCTGCACCGGTTCCGCCCTGGCCGATGCCCTGCTGCGGCCGCGTTCGGTGGCGCTGGTCGGGGTGTCGGACGACATCGCCAAGACCGCCGCCCGCCCGCTGCGCTTCCTGCGCCGCGCCGGTTATGGCGGCGAGGTCTACAGCGTCAATCCAACCCGCGCCACCGTGCAGGGGGAGCCGGCCTTCGCGTCCTTGTCGGCCCTGCCGCAGCGGCCGGACCATGCCTTCATCCTGACCGGCACCGACGCGGCCGTCGCCGCGCTGGAGGACTGCGGGCGGCTGGGAGTACCGGTCGCGACAATCCTGGCCGGCGGCTTTTCCGAGGCGGGCGCCACCGGCGTCGAGCGCGAACGGCGGCTGGCCGAGATCGGACGGTCCTACGGCGTGCGCGTGCTCGGCCCGTCCAGCATCGGCGTCGTCAATCTGCATGAGCGGCTGGTGCTGACCGCCAACGCCGCCTTCGCCGAACCCGACCTGCCGGAAGGCGGGGTATTCGTCGCTTCGCACAGCGGAAGCCTGATCGGTGCCATGCTGTCGCGCGGCAAGGCGCGCGGCGTCGGCTTCGCCGGGCTGGTGTCGGTCGGTGGCGAGGTGGATCTGTCGGTCGGCGAAATCTGCGAGGCGACGCTCGACGATCCGAAGATCGGCGGCTACCTGCTGTTCCTGGAAACGATGCGCAACGCCGACGCGCTGCGTCGCTTCGCACTGGCGGCGGCTGAGCGCGGCAAGCCGGTGGCGGCCTACAAGCTGGGCCGCTCGGCGGAGGCGGCGGAACTGGCGGTCTCCCACACCGGCGCGCTGGCCGGGGAGGACGACGTCGCCGACACCTTCCTGCGCGAATGCGGGATCGCCCGGCTGGACTCCTTCGACGGGCTGCTGGAGGTCATGCCGCTGCTCAGCCGGATCCCGCCCCGGATGCAGTCGAAGGCCGGGCGACGGCCCGCCGTCGGCGTCGTCACCACCACCGGCGGCGGTGCGGCAATGGCCATCGACCAGCTCGCCATCCGCGGCGTGCAGGTCAGCGCCCCCAGCGCGGACACCGTGCGCCGTCTCGCCGAGGTGGGGATCGAGGCGGGGGAGGGGCGTCTGGTCGATCTGACGCTGGCCGGTACCCGCTACGATGTGATGAAGGCCGCGCTGGGGGTGATGCAGACCGCGCCGGAATTCGATCTCGTCCTGGCGACCGTCGGATCCTCGGCCCGTTTCCAGCCCGATCTGGCGGTGGCGCCGGTGATCGACAGCGCGCGCGAGCATGACAAGCCGCTGGCCGCCTTCATCGTGCCGGAAGCTCCGGAAGCGTTGCTGCGCCTGAATGCCGCCGGGGTTCCCTGTTTCCGCGCGCCGGAATCCTGCGCCGACGTGATCGCCGCCGCGCTTGGCCGCCGGGCTCCCCGTCCCGATCTGGCGACACCGTTGCCGTTCGCTCATCAGGAAGCCGGGCCGGGTGCCGGGCGGACCATCGACGAGGTCGAGGCCTACCGACTGTTCGCCCACGTCGGCGTTTCCCATGCGCCCGCCGCGGTGCTGACGGCCGGCGACCCGGTACCGGAGCTTCCCTTCGCCTATCCGGTGGTCGCCAAGGTCCTGCACCCGGACGTCGCCCACAAGACGGATGTGGGCGGCGTGGTGCTGAACATCGCCGATGCCGAGGCGCTGTCCGCCGCCATGGCGGCGATCCGCGGCCGGGTCGAGGCTGCAAGGCCGGGGGTGGGCGTGCGCAAAATTCTGGTCCAGCCGATGACCCGCGGTGTCGGCGAGGTGCTGGTCGGCCTGCGCCGCGATCCCCAGGTCGGGCCGGTGGTGATGCTGGCCGCCGGTGGCGTGCTGACCGAGATCTACCGCGACCGTGCCCTGCGGCTGGCCCCGGTGGACCGCGACACCGCGTTGGAGATGATCGGCGAGGTGAAGGCGCTCCAGGCCCTCGCCGGCTATCGTGGCCGGACGGCCGGCGACCTCGGTGCCGTCGCCGACGCGCTGGTCGCCGTCTCCCGCCTCGCCCTGCTGGACGATGTGACCGTGCTGGAGGCGGAGATCAACCCGCTGATGGTGATGGCCGACGGGCAGGGCGCGGTGGCGGTCGATGCGCTGGTCCAACTCGCAACGGCGGATGCAACCGCCCGGTCCCAAGAAAACGACACCGAAAACAGTTCCGGGAGGAACCGATGATGCCCAGGCCGGATGTGCTCTCGCTGCCGGAGCTTGTGAACGCCAATGAGCGGCTCGTCCATCGCGGCAGGTTCCTGACCGCGGTGATGCGGCTGGACATCGGCGCCGACGCCTATCTGATCTCCATCGACCGCGGACGGATCGCCGAAGTGCGCAAGGGTCCGTTCGTCATGCCGTCCTGGACCTTCGGCCTGTCCTGCGGCGCCGATGCGTTGGGGCGCTTCTGGCAGCCGCTGCCGCCGCCGGGTTTCCACGACCTGTTCGCCCTGCTGCGGCGGGGGGAGCTGACCCTGTCCGGCAACCTGCAACCCTTCATGGCCAACCTCCTCTACATCAAGGACGTTATGGCCAGCCTGCGCAGCCCGAAGGAAACCGCCTGATGCGTGCGACGATCGAATCCATCACCGGGCGTTACATGCGGCTGGACCACAAGGGCCGCGAGCACCGGATCTATTTCGAGGAGGCGGGGCAGGGCATACCGCTGGTCTGCCTGCACACCGCCGGATCGGACGGCCGCCAGTTCCGCGGCATCCTGAACGATCCGCGCATCACCCGCGATTTCCGCGTCATCGCCTTCGACCTGCCCTGGCATGGCAAGTCCTCGCCGCCCGCCGGCTGGCAGGACGGCGACTATCAGCTGACCAGCGCCGACTATACCGACATCATCCTGGCGGTCTGCCGGGCGCTGGAACTGGACCGGCCGGTGGCGATGGGCTGTTCCATCGGCGGCCGCATCGCGCTGCATCTGGCGATGGAGCATGCCGAGGAGTTCCGCGCCATCATCGGGCTGCAATCCTCCGCCCATGTCCATCCCTATTACGACACGACCTGGCTCCATCATCCGGACGTGCATGGCGGAGAGGTCTGCGCCGCCATCGCCGCCGGGCTGGTCGGGCCGAACGCCCCCGACGCCCACCGCTGGGAAACGGTCTGGCACTACATGCAGGGCGGTCCGGGCATCTTCAAAGGCGACCTCTATTTCTACAAGGTGGACGGCGACATCCGTCATCGGCTGAGCGAGATCGACACCAGCCGCTGCCCGCTCTATCTGCTGACCGGCGAATACGACTATTCCTGCTCTCCGGCCGACACGCTGGAGACCGCCGCCTGCATTCCCGGCGCCACCGTATCGATCATGCCGGGTCTGGGCCATTTCCCGATGAGCGAGGATCCGGAAGGCTTCACCGCCCATCTGCTGCCGGTCCTGAGCGAGATCGCCCACCGCTGAGCCCCGTTCCGACGGCAAGGGGTCCGACGGCAAGCTTCCGATTGCCGGCGCTTCGACAATAACCGGCCGCCCGCAACGAAGGCGGCGGCCACCAATTCCCCGGGGAGGGACCAATCATGCGTGCCATCACTGTTCGGGTGCCCGGTCTGCGGGCGCTGACCGCCACGGCTGTCGCAGCGCTGACCATCGGTCTGGCCGGAGGGGCGGCCGCCGAGATTTCCGGCAAGACGGTGAAGATCGGCGTGCTGACCGACATGTCCGGCCCCTATTCCGACAATGTCGGCGCCGGCGCCGTGCTGGCCGCCCAGATGGCGGCGGAGGATTTCGGCGGCAAGGTCAACGGTGCGGCGATCGAGATCGTCTCGGCCGACCACCAGAACAAGGCGGACGTAGGATCGGGCATCGCGCGGCGCTGGTACGACGTCGAGGGCGTCGATGCGATCACCGAGGTGGTGTCGTCCGCCGTGGCGCTTTCGGTGCAGGGAATCTCGCGCGACAAGAACCGCATGTTTCTGGCGACCGGGCCGGGTACGCCGGAGCTGACCGGCAAGGCCTGCTCGCCGGTCGGCGTGCATTGGGCCTACGACAATTATGCCCTGCCGACCGTCGCCACCACCGCGCTGGTCAAGCGCGGCCTGAAGGACTGGTATTTCCTGACCGCCGACTACAGCTTCGGCCACGCGCTGGAGGGCGAGGCGACCCGCGTGGTCAAGGCCAACGGCGGCACCGTCGTCGGGGCGGTGCGGGCGCCGCTGAACACCTCCGACTTCTCATCCTACCTGCTGCAGGCGCAGGCGTCCAACGCCAGCGTGATCGGGCTGGCGAACGCCGGCGCCGACATGATCAACGCGGTCAAGCAGGCGGGCGAGTTCGGCATCACCGCCGGCGGCAAGACGATGGCGGCGCTGCTGGTCAACCTGCCCGACATCCATGCCCTGGGGCTGGAGAGCGCACAGGATCTGACCTTCGCCGAAAGCTTCTATTGGGACATGAACGACGAGACGCGGGCCTGGAGCAAGCGATTCATGGAGCGCTTCAACGGCCGGGCGCCCGGCGGCCTGCAAGCGGCGGTCTATGGTGCCGTCACCCATTATCTGAAGGGGATCCAGGCGATCGACAGCGACGACGCCACCAAGGTGGCCGAACAGATGCGCAAGACGCCGATCAACGATTTCTACACCAAGAACGGCTCCATCCGTCCCGACGGCCGGGTGATCCGCGACATGTACCTGATGCAGGTGAAGAGGCCGTCCGAGTCCAAGGGCGCGTGGGACTACTACAAGATCCTGGAGACGGTGCCGGGCGACAAGGCCTTCCGTCCGATGGACCAGGGCGGCTGCCCGCTGGTGGCGAAGTGACCGGCAGGCGGGAGGCGCATGCCGGCGGAACGGTCCGGCTGGAGCGGGACTGCGGGGTGGCGGTGATCGTCATCGACAACCCGCCGGTCAACGCCGGCTCCACCGCCGTGCGGCGCGGGGTGCTCGACGCCATCGCGACGGTCGCGGCGGACCCAGAACTGGAGGCCGCGGTGCTGATCGGCGCCGGCAAGACCTTCATCGCCGGTTCCGATCTGCGCGAATTCGGCCAGCCGCTGGAGGAACCGCAGCTTCCCGCCGTCATCGCCGCCATCGAGGCTTGCGCGAAACCGGTCGTCGCCGCCCTGCACGGGGCGGCGCTGGGCGGCGGGTTCGAACTGGCGTTGGGCTGCGATGCCCGCGTCGCGGCACCCGGCACGCGGGTGGGTCTGCCGGAAGTGACGCTGGGCATGATTCCCGGCGCCGGCGGAACCCAGCGCCTGCCGCGTCTGGTCGGCACTTCCACCGCCATCGGCCTGATCTGCGAAGGCCGTCGGGTGGCCGCGGCCGAGGCGGTGTCGCTCGGCCTGGTCGACGCCCTGGCGGAGGGCGAAGGGGCGGAGGGAGAGGGGGCGGAAGCGTTGCGCGCCGCCGCCATCGCGCATGCGCGGAGGCTTGCGGGCGGCAAACGCCGCGTGGCCGACCGCCCCGTTCCGGCGGAACCGGCCGAGCGTGTCGAGGCCGCCGCCGGTGCCGCCCTGCGTGCCGGCCGCGGGCGCCCGCCGGTGGTGGAGGCGATCCGTGCCATCCGTGCCGCGTCCGAGCGTCCGCTGCACGAGGCGCTGGCCGAGGAGCGTGCGGTTTTCCAACGGCTGCGCCTGGAGACCGAAGCCTTCGCCCGGCGCCACCTGTTCTTCGCCGAGCGGGAGTCGGCCCGTGTTCCGGGGCTGGAGGGCGTGGCGCCGCGGCGGATGGAGCGGATCGGGGTGATCGGTGCCGGCACCATGGGCACCGGCATCGCCATCGCCGCGCTCGATGCCGGCTTCCCGGTGACCCTGCTCGAACGCGACGCCGGGGCGCTCGACACCGGGATGGCGCGGCTGCGCGAACACTATGCCCGGCGGGTCGATGCCGGGAAGATGAGCGCCCCAGCGGCCGGAAAGCGGCTTGCGGCACTCGACCCCACCACCGACTTGGCACGGCTCGACGCTGCCGATCTGGTGATCGAAGCGGTGTTCGAGGATCTGGAGGTCAAGCAGGACCTGTTCCGCCAACTGGACGCCGTGCTGGCGCCGGGGGCGGTGCTGGCGTCGAACACCTCCTATCTCGACCTCGACGCCATCGCGGCGGCCACCGGGCGTCCGCAGGATGTGGTGGGGCTGCATTTCTTCAGCCCGGCCAACGTCATGCGCCTGCTGGAGGTGGTCCGCGGGGCGAAAACCGCGCCCGCCGTTCTGGCGACCGGCCTTGCGCTGGCGAAGCGGCTGGGCAAGCTCCCGGTGGTGGCGGGCAACGCCTTCGGCTTCATCGGCAACCGCATCTATGCCGCCTACCGCCGCCAGTGCGAATTCCTGATCGAAGAGGGCGCCCTGCCGGCCGAAGTCGACGCGGCCCTGGAGCGCTTCGGCTTCGCCATGGGGCCGTTCGCCGTCGCCGATCTGTCGGGACTGGACATCGCGTGGCGAATGCGTCGGCAGCAGGCGGCGACCCAAAGCCCGTATGCTTGTCCGGCTGCGCGCTATGTCGAGATACCCGACCGGCTGTGCGAGGCCGGACGGCTCGGCCGCAAGACCGGCGCCGGCTATTACCGCTATCCGCCCGGTGCCCGGCGTGGCGAACCGGATCCGGAGGTGACCGCGCTGATCGAAGCGGCGTCGGCGGCCAAGGGCATCGTCCGCCGCACGGTGTCCGACGAGGAGATCGTCACCCGCGTGCTGCTGACCATGGTCAACGAGGCCGCCTGCCTGCTGTCCGAGGGGGTTGCCGCCCGCGCATCGGACATCGACCTCGCGCTGGTCAACGGCTATGGCTTCCCGGCCTGGGAGGGCGGGCCGCTGTTCTGGGCCGGCCGCCAGGATCCGGCATGGCTCGGGGCCGAACTGGCGAGGCTGGGAGAGCTCAGCGGGCCGGGTTTCCGGCGCTGCGATCCGGGCGTGCTTCCCGCCGCCTGATTCCATCAAACTTGGCTCGACAGGAGCGACGATGACGAACACCACCTATCCTGACCTTCGCCTGTGGATCGGTGGGCGCTGGATCGAGACCGGAGACCGGATCAGCGAGCCGGTGATCGATCCGGCGACCGGCGCGACGCTTGGCCTGCTGCCCCATGCGACCATCGGCGACGTGGATGCGGCGGTCGCTGCCGCAGGCGAGGGCTTCCGGGTCTGGCGGCGGACCGGCGCGGTCGAGCGATCGGCACTGCTGCGCCGGACAGCCGACCTGATGCGGGCGGATGCGGCCGGCCTTGCCACCCTGATCGCGCTTGAGCTGGGCAAGCCGGTCGGCGAGGCCGCGCGCGAGGTCGAGACGGCGGCCGGCATGTTCGATTGGGCGGCCGAGGAATGCCGCCGGTCCTATGGCCGCATCATCCCGTCCCGCACGCCGGGCCACCGGCTGATGGCATTGCGCGAGCCGGTCGGGCCGGTGGCGGCCTTCAGCGGCTGGAACGCTCCGGCGATCACGCCGGCACGCAAGATCGCGGGTGCGCTGGGGGCGGGCTGCTCCATCGTCATCAAGCCGTCGGAAGGAACGCCGGCGGCGGCCCTCTTCATCGCCCGCGCGCTGGCCGAAGCCGGTCTGCCGGCCGGCGTCGCCAACATGCTGTTCGGCAATCCCGGTGCGGTTGCCGACCGGCTGCTGGAGGCCGAGGCGATCCGCATGGTGTCCTTCACCGGTTCGATCCCGGTCGGCAAGCATCTGGCCGCCCTGGCGACGCGGACGATGAAGCGCGGCGTGTTCGAGCTGGGCGGCCACGCTCCGGTGCTGGTCTTTCCCGACGTCGATGTCGAGGCGATGGCCCGCAGCGCCGCAGCCGCCAAGTTCCGGAGTTCCGGGCAGATCTGCACGTCGCCGACGCGATTCTATGTGCATGACTCGGTCCATGACCGCTTCGCCGCCGCCTTCGCCGAGGCCGCGTCGGCGATCCGCGTCGGCGATCCCTTCGATCCCGCGACGCAAATGGGTCCGGTGCAGAACGCCCGCCGGCTGGCGGCGATCGACGCCCTGGTGGAGGATGCCCGGCGGAACGGCGCGAAGGTCGCGGCCGGCGGTGCCCGCATCGACCGGCCCGGCTTCTTCTATCGGCCGACGGTGCTGACCGGCGTCACCGACGCCTGCCGGGCCGCCGCTGAAGAGCCGTTCGGGCCGTTGGCGCTGATTGCCTCCTTCCGCGATGCGGGCGAGGCGGTGGCACTGGCGAACCGCCTGTCGCTCGGGCTGGCCTCCTACGTCTTCACCCGAGACCTCGCGCTGGCCGACCGGCTCGCGGCGGAGATCGAGTGCGGCAACGTCGTCGTCAACCACTGGGTGGTGTCGCACCCGGAAACACCCTTCGGCGGCATCAAGGACAGCGGCATCGGGCTGGAGGGGGGAACCGAGGGATTCCAGGCATTCGAGCAAGTGAAGTTCGTCAGTCTGGCGCCCCATTGACGGTCAGGACGGAGTTACACAGCAGGCCCTTCACGACATCGAGCATGACGACTGCCTCCCCCCGACTTGTGGCCATGCGCGGCCGGAGCGGGGCTGTTTCGTCGCTTCGACGGCCGGGACCGGTCGCCGAAGGGCCTGCCTGCGGCCGATGTGGTTTTCGACCTTCGCCGCCTTCATGCAACAGGCTGGCGGTCGCGCCAGGTTCGATGCCTTTCATCCGTCCCGACCGCAAGCCGTCGAGGGATGGTGTGCGGCGCTGCGGACCACGCCGGGCGGGCAGGGCGCCATGCCCCGCCCGGAGGCCCGGCGATTGTTCGGACCGCCCGCAGCCGATACCCTTGTGCCGGCGCCCGGCTCAGCTCGACAGCTTCAGCAGGCGCTCGGCGTTGCCGTGGCACACCAGTGCGCGGACATCCTCCGGAATGGGGGCGTTCTCGATGAAGTCCGCCGCGATCGCCGTCGATTCATAGGGGTAGTCGACCGAGAACATCACGGACTCCGCCCCCATCTCGTCGATCGCGCATCGCAGCGCCGCCGGAGAGCAGACGCCGGACGTGGTGATGACGATGTTGCGGCCGAAATACTCCGACGGAGGGTGCTCAAGCCTGATTCCGTGCGAATAGACGGCGAAGCGGCTGTCGAAACGCCAGCGCAGCATGGGAAGCCCCTCGCCCATGTGGCCGAGGATCAGCTTGAGGCGGGGGAAGCGGTCGAAAACGCCGCCGAACAGCAGCCGCAGGGCATGGGTTCCGGTTTCGACGCCCCAGCCCCACACCGCGCCGCTCAGCTCGGGATGGCCGGCATAGGCGGCGGGGATCGGCGACGGATCGGTAGGGTGCAGGTACAGCGGCACATCCAGCGACTGCATGCGCTCCCAGAACTCGTCATAGGCGGGATCGTCGTAATAGACTCCGCGAGTGTGGCCGTTCACCAGCGCGCCCTTGAACCCCAGCGCGGTCACGGCGTGGGTCAGTTCGTCCGCCGCAGCCCGCGGCGACTGCATGGGAAGCGAGGCGAAGCCGGCCAGACGGTCCGGATGCCGTGCGATCTGCCTGGCCAGGAACTCGTTGTTCTCCCGCGCATAGCGGATCGCCAGGGCAGGGTCCGGCTCGGCCTGCACGCTGGGGCCGGTCTGCGACAGGACCGCGACGTCGATCCCGGCGAGATCCATCTCCGCCAGGCGCTGATCGTCGAAATCCGCCAGCCTGGCCGCCAACCGGGCCTGCGAGGCATTGTCCATCAAGGCCGTGAACACCTTGGAATAGCGTTCGAAGCCGGGCGCCGTGAAATGCTCCTCCAGAGCGATCTTCCTGATCCTGTTCGTCATCCTCGCCGTCTCTCTTTCATGGTGTGCTGTGGACATGACCGACCCTCCCCGGGGCGCCCGGGGGAGCCGCATCGTCAGTTGCTCTTCTGGAACTGGCGCATCGCGTCGAGGGCAGGGTCGGAGTCCTGCAGGGCGTCGCCGTTTCCGATGGTGCTGGGATCGAAGGGCTGGATGCTGTCGGAGATCTCCGGAATCTCGATCTTCACATTGTCGAGATTGATCGCCGGACCGTTGTCCAAGCCGGACAGGACGAGTTCGGGGGAGGCGATGATCAGCGCCACCATCACCAGCTGGATGACCACGAAGGGCACCGCTCCCCAGTAGATCTGGCCGGTGGTGATCTTCGCCACCTTCTTGCCGGTGATTCTGTCCTTGTAGTCGTTTCGCGGCGCTACGCTGCGCAGATAGAACAGGGCGAAGCCGAAGGGCGGATGCATGAAGCTGGTCTGCATGTTGACGCCCAGCAGCACGCCGAACCAGATCAGGTCGATGCCCAGCTTCTCCGCCACCGGCCCCAGCAGGGGGACGATGATGAAGGCCAGCTCGAAGAAATCGAGGAAGAAGGCCAGCACGAAGATCAGCAGGTTGACGACGATCAGGAAGCCAAGTTCGCCGCCCGGCAGGCCGGTCAGCAGGTGCTCGACCCAGAGGTCGCCGTTGACGGCGCGGAAGACCAGACCGAACACCGTGGAGCCGACCAGGATGAAGATCACGAAGGACGACAGCTTGGCGGTGGAGTCCATCGCCTGGCGCATCAGGCCCCAGCTGAACTGGCGCTTGGCCAGCGCCAGCAGGATGGCGCCGGCGGCACCCATCGCGCCGCCCTCCGTCGGGGTGGCGATGCCGAGGAAGATGGTGCCCAGCACCAGGAAGATCAGCACCAGCGGCGGCACCAGCGAGGTGAGGACGCGCAGCAGCAGCTGGAAGCCGCGCAGCGTGCGGGCCTCCGGCGGCAGGGCCGGCACCGCCGACGGACGGATGATGCTGGTGAGCAGGATATAGCCGGTGTAGAGGCCGGTCAGCACGAGGCCG
>JBKHVJ010000478.1:0-18143 GCA_046570145.1 Alphaproteobacteria bacterium | reverse complement strand
TGTTCCTGCTTGGGCATGCCCATGGCGAGAATGATCACGTCGGGACGGATGGCCCGCGCCTGGGCGATGTAATGCTCCACCGGGTGGAAACCGTGCTGCAGGTCGGCATAGCGGTGCGGCGTGGCCTCCTCCAGCACGACGCGGGCGCGGTCCAGCCACGGGGTGGCGGTGCCGTAGATCGCGACGGTGCGGGGGGTGAGCGACTTCAGCAGCAGCGGGATGAAATCGGTGCCGTTCATGTTCAGACCGGCCGGCATGCCCAGCACGGGCAGGACCGCCTGCAGCCCGATCCCGTCGCGCAGCAGGACGTCCGAGGCGCCGAAGGCGGCCAGCGCCTGATCCGACTCCATGCAGACGTTCAGCCCGTGCGCGTTCAGGAAGGACAGCACCGTCGGACGGTCGGCCGCGCCCAGCCGGTCGACCAGGGCCCGGCGCTCGCCGTCGTTCGAAATGCACCGCATGCGCTCGATCAGTTCCAGGACCTCACGAGGATTCGGCATGCGCATCTCCCAGAAAATTAATCAGAGCAAAGCGTTGATCGTTTCGCGCCGGATCTTGTTGTCGATCCGGCCAACCGGTTTGCCGGTCAGCGGCGGCTAACCCGTTGGGGGCGGACCACCAAACCTGCGTGGCTCTATGTGGCCGGTGCTCCCCCCTTTTCGCACGGGCGAGATCGGCGAAACGGCGACGGATTCGAATTAGCCCGGGCTTGCTCCCTTCGGGGGATTCGGCTTGCCGAATCGGCCGGTCAGACCCATAAAGAGAGACCCCGGCCATAAAGAGAGACCCTGGCGCTCTATGGCTGTTGTCTGGGGCAGATTCATCTCCGCCCTGCCGGACTGGCCACCCAGCCGATGAGCCTGGCCGAAGCGCTTGCATGACCGGGGCAATTCCAAGAAAAGACGATTCATGACCGACGACACTTCCGACAACGGCCGCTCGGGCCGTACTCCCGGCACTGCCGATGAATTCGATCGCCGCGACGCCCTGCGCGCGGTGGCCGCCGTGGTGCGCGGCGACGGGATCGAGGTGGATGCGGACAGCACCCCGGCGCGCTGGTCGGTCGCGGTCAACCACGTCGTCCAGATCCCCGGCACCGACCGGAAGCTGAAGCTGCGCTTCAAGGTGGCGCTCGGCCCGCTGCCGGACATCGAGGCCGACCTGTGGGGCCTGTTGACCATCGACGAGGGGTTCGGCCGGCCGCAGGCCAAGGCGCTGGGCAAGCGGGTGAAGGGTGCCTGCCTGTCCTCGCCGGCCATCGCCAAGGCGAGGGACCGCGTCGACGGCTGGTTCGCGTCGATGGGGCAGCGTGCGTCGGGCTTCGGCGAGTCCTGGCGGCCGAAGGGCTTCGCCGACGAGCTGGGCCGCGTCGTCGGCTTCGGCGGCCGCATCCCGCGCCTGCAGACCCTGCTGGATGCGATGGAGGAGGCCTTCTCCACCGCCGCCGCCCGCGCCGGCCTGAAGGTACGGCGGGAGCGGCTGGAGAACGCCTCCGGCATGGGCGTCTATCTGGACAGCTTCACCACCGCGCGCGCGATGATCCGCAAGCTGCGGCTTTATGTCGGCCCGACCAATTCGGGCAAGACCCACGCGGCGATGGACCGGCTGGCCGAGGCGGAGAGCGGCTGCTATCTGGCGCCCCTGCGCCTGCTGGCGCTGGAAGGGCAGGAGGCGCTGGAAACACGCGGCCGGCCCTGCAGCCTCGTCACCGGCGAGGAGCGCGACGTGCGGCCGGGCGCGGCCTTCACCTCCTCCACCATCGAGATGGTGAACACGTCCAAGGTGTGGGGCGCCTGCGTCATCGACGAGATCCAGATGATCGGCGATCCCGACCGCGGCTGGGCCTGGACCCAGGCGGTCGCCGGCGTGGCGGCGCCGGAAATCCTGATGACCGGCTCCGCCGACGCCATCCCCTACGTCAAGCGTCTCGCCGACGCGATGGGCGAGGAGCTGGAAGTCGTCGAGTTCACCCGCAAGTCGCCGCTGCGCGTCCAGGAAGAGCGGGTGAAGCTGGAGGAGGTGAGGTCCGGCGATGCGCTGATCGCCTTCTCGCGCAAGGACGTCATGGCGCTGCGCCACGACCTGCTGGGCCGCAACCACAATGTCGCGGTGATCTACGGCGCCCTGTCGCCGGAGGTCCGCCGGGCCGAGGCACGCCGGTTCCGCGAGGGCACCGCCGATGTTCTGGTGGCGACCGACGCCATCGGCATGGGGCTGAACCTGCCGGTCGCCCGCGTCGTGCTGTCCACCACCCGCAAATATGACGGGCGGGAGGAGCGCGAGCTGACCGCGTCGGAGATCCGGCAGATCGGCGGCCGCGCCGGCCGGTTCGGCATGCGCGAGGAGGGCCGCGTCGCCGTGCTCGACGGCGAGAACATCAATCCGGTGCGCCGGGCGCTGACCTCGCCGCCGGTGCCGCCGGAAGACCCGCGCTCGTGGATTTCGCCCAACCTCAGCCATGTCGAGGCCATTGCGCAGGAACTGGACACCGACAGCCTCGCCAAGGTGCTGCGCACGGCGGGGCAGGAGTTGCTGCGCGCCAACCAGACCTTCCGCATGACCGACCTGGAGCAGCGCATCCAGGCGGCATCCGCGGTGGACCGCGCCAAACTGCCGCTGGCGCAACGCGACATGCTGGCCCGCTGCCCGATCGACACCCGCGACCAGAACAATCTCCGCCTTCTTGGCGGCTGGGCGGTCAACCAGGGCAGGGGCATTCCCAACGCCGCTCCCGATGCCGCCGAGCGGTTCCGTCACAGCGTCGGCACCGACGTGGAACTGGAGAAGGCCGAGCGTGCGGTGAAGGAGCTGACCGCCTACGCCTGGCTGGCCTACCGCTTCCCCGATGCCTATCCCGAGATGGATCTGTGCCAGGAGCGCCGGGCGCACCTGAACGCCTTCATCGAGCGGACGCTCGCCGAGCGCTCGCTCGCCCGTGCCTGTCCGGTCTGCGGCACGCGGCTGAAGGCCAACCACCGCTTCCGCGTCTGCGACAACTGCTACAGCAGCCGCGTCGAGGAACGCCGCGGCGGCCATCGCGGCGGACCGGAACGGGGCAACGGCGAGAAGGCCCCCGGCCACCAGCACCATTTTCACCATCCGGTGAAGGACGGCGGCCGGGGAACTGGCAGGGGCGCGCCGCCCCGGACCGGTCGCGGCGGTCCCAAGCGGCGCAACCCGACGTCTTGAGCGCCTTCTCCCGTGGCGGGAGAGGGCGGTTCACGCCGCCGCGCCGCTGTCCCGACCGGCCCCTTCCCGATTGGGCCAGGTGATCTCCTCCACCGCCCCGTTCTCGCCCAGGAAATAGCGGCGCAGCGGCGTCAGGTCGGCGCCCAGTTCGTAGACCAGGGGGCGGCTGGTGGGGATCTCGAACAGCGGGATGTCGTGGTCGGCGACATTGTCCAGATGCTTGACCAGTCCGCGCAGGCTGTTGCCGTGCGCCGATACCAGGACGCGGGCGCCCAGCCGCAGCGCCGGGCTGATCGCCTCGGTCCAGAAGGGGAGGACGCGGGCGGTGGTGTCCTTCAGGCTTTCGCCGCGCGGCAGGTTTGACCGGGCCAGGCCGGCATAGCGGCGGTCGGTCACGGCGGAGCGCGGATCGTCCGGCTCGATCGGCGGCGGCGGGATGTCCCAACTGCGCCGCCACTGGAACACCTGCTCCGCCCCGTGGCGTTCCGCCGTTTCCGCCTTGTTCAATCCCTGCAACGCGCCGTAATGCCGTTCGTTCAGGCGCCAGTGCTTGTGCACGGGCAGCCACAGCCGGTCCATGTCGCGCAGGACGAGGTGCAGCGTCTCGATGGCGCGGCTCAGCACAGAGGTGAAGGCGACGTCGACATCGATTCCGGCGCCCTTCAGCAGTTCGGCCGCCTGATGGGTTTCGGCGATGCCGCGGTCGGTCAGCCCGACGTCGGTCCATCCGGTGAAGCGGTCTTCCGCATTCCAGACGCTCTGGCCATGACGCAGCAGGATCAATCGGTGCATGGCGGGTCCCCCCTCGCTTCGGCAGGCATGTTCGGCAGACATGTGGGCGGTGTGCCGCGGCCGGACGCATCCGGTTTGAAACAGGCCCGCAATCCGCGGGTTCCCGCGGCGGATCGCCGCAGCGGTTCGGCTGGGCCGGACGGAATGCGATCCGTTTCAGTCCGATTTCATGATTGCTTCCGGAGACACCAATTATGTCAGCCGCGAAATCATGGAGACATACTCGAACAATAATCGTGCGGTAGCGTCGGTGCTGTCGAAATTGCCGGCCCGGCCGGCCCCAGCGGAAGGACGAGGGACGATGGCGGAACCGAATGCCGGAACGCAGCTTTCCTCGCCCCGCACAGCGGGCCTGCAGGGTGCGCCCACGCTTTCCGATTATCGCTCCAGCAACCTGACAACCTTGCGTACCGAGGCCACGATGCTGCATCATCATGACGTCATCTCCAGAGCTGTGTCGACCGACCGAGAGATCACTCTGGAGGCGCTTCGTGTGTTCACTTATCTGAGCCGGAGGCTCCATTTCGATCGCTCCGTTCCGGTGCTCCAGTCCGAACTGGCTGATGCGCTGGGCATGCAGCGGCCCAATGTGAACCGGGCCATCAAGCTGCTGGAAACCAAGCAGATCCTTCTGCGGGAATCCAAACTGGGGCGCGCGATAACGTTCCGGCTGAACCCGGGACTGGAGGGTGGCCGGGCCTGAGTGTTTTGGTCAGGGATGGAATGATCGTCGAGACCCGTGAACTGTTCTTCACAAATTCCGCCCTGAAGAAAGCCATCGCCTGGTATCAGAAGGCTCCCAACCAGACGGACCTGCCGCTGGGCGTCGTCACTACGGTGGCGCCCAAGCCCGACGGCGGACTGTCGGTACAAATCCAGCAGAGCGGCGCCTCCAAGTCGCGGGAGGTCGTCTTCACGCCCAGCAAGACGCTGGCGCTGCTTCTGCTGTTCTGCCGACGCCAGAAGGTTCCGATCCCCCGCGACGCCGGGAAGGAGCTTGAGGCGGCCGACGACGGACTGATCCTGATCGTGCGCGGCGAAACCCCCACCAGCGCCCCGCCGCACTGAGCCGCAGTCCTACCGAACCGTAACCTACCGAACCGCAATCGTCGCTGTTCACGTCCTCCCTATCGGACATGGCCTGCCCCAATCGGAAGCCGCCGCGCATCCAGCGCGTGCGGCTATTTTTTCTTGCCCTTTTACGTGAAAACTTCGGGTCTTCCCTAAAGACAAGGCAGAACCGGCTGCGCATTCACCCAATTGGTGTATCGATTATGATAATGGTCATAGTCGCCAAGGTGGATCGCGCTGCATTTGTTCGTGTGATATTGTTCCCTGGTGCGGTAGAGCTAAGCTGTTGTTCCAAAAGAATTCGCCCATTGGGTGATGCTCTGCCGGTTTAGCGATCGAACATTCGGGAGACCGGAAGCTTCACCTTGTCGGGATTTGCTTTCTTCAAATGAACCTTTGATTGTCCGTTCCGGTCGGATCGCAGCCTGCCCACATCATTGTCGAGGACCGCTCCCTGATGACTTTCACGCACCCGAAGCCGTTGCTGCCGAACCGGCGCCGGCAGGCTCCGCCGGTTCTGCCGGCGCCGGCCTGATCGGGTCGGGTCATCACATCGCATGTCCGATTTCCGCATGCCATCTTCCGACGGTGCCGCCGACAGCCGGTGGCGCTCTTCCACGCTTCTGCGCCGGATCTCCGCTTCCCCCCGTGCGCTGCTGACCTTCCTGTGTACGACGCTGGCCCTGCTGGGTACCGCCTCCTGGGCCGCCGTCACGCTGCTCGATTACCAGGATACGCTGGAACGGTCCGAGCAGGAGGTGCGGCAGGCCGCGGTCCTGTTCGACGGTCATGCGCGCGGCGTGCTGGAAACGAGTGTCAATCTGCTGGAGCGCGTCGCCGGCCGCATGGATGGTCGCGGCGTCGGGAGCTGGGCCGAGCGCAGCCTCGCCGAAGCGATGGCGGTGGAACGTTTCGGCCGCATGACCCTGATAAGTGCCGATGGGTCGGTGCAGTTCGGGCCGTCCGTCGCCTTTTCGGAGCCGGAGACCGCCGACGGCCTGTCCCTGCTGGTCCGTCCCCTGCCGCCGGTGGAAGAGCATGCGATCCAGCCGGCGGCCGGTCACATGGCCGGCCAGCCCTCCATTCTCCTCGCCCGCCGCATCCACGGTGTGACGGGCGCTCTCGACGGCGCGCTGCTGGTCGCGGTGCCGATATCCGCCCTGTCTCCGGTGCTGAACGCCTTCGCCGACGATAGGCAGCGCCTGATCGGGCTCTACCGTCCGGACGGCGTGCGGCTTGCCGGCGCTGGCGTCGGATCGCTCGGGACGTTACCGCGGCTGGAGCCCGATGCGGAGCGGGTGGAGGCGGAGTGGACGGTCGGTGGGAAGCCGTCGGTCCTCGGCCTGAAGCGGATGACGCGTCTGCCGGTCCTGTCGGTGGTGGCGATCCAGCGGGCGGCCGTGCTGGCGCCGTGGCAAGCCCGGATGGAGCGCGGTCTGGTGGTGATCGTCGCCGGTGTCGCCGCGCTCGCCGGATTGTCCCTGCTGGGGGTGGCCAGTCTGCGGCGCGAGGCTGCCGCCCGCCATGCGCTGACCGACGCGAACGCCCAGTTGGAACAGGCCAACGCCCAGCTCGAGCAGCGCGTTCAGGAGCGCACGGCCGCCCTCAGCTCCGCCAATCTGAAGTTGAGCCGTGCGCTGGAGGAGAAGGAGCGGGCGAACCAGGCGAAGGGCCGATTCCTGTCCGCGGCCAACCATGATTTACGTCAGCCTTTCCAGGCATTACGTCTGTTTCATCACATTCTGATGGAACGCCTGACCGACTCCCGCGACCGCGGCATCGCCGAGAAGATGGGCGAGGCGCTGGATGCCGGGGAAAAGCTCCTGCATGCCTTGCTGGAGGTGGCGACGCTCGATGCCGGCGTGGTGCGGCCGCAGTTGGCCGACGTGCCGGTGTCTGCCGTGCTCGAGGATCTGGTCAACGAGTTCCGCGGGTTGGCGGCGGAAAAGGGGCTGGTCCTGCGTGCGATCCCGGCCCGGATGGTGATCCGCACCGACCGGACGTTGTTGACCCGCATGCTGGGCGATCTGGTGCGCAACGCCATCCGCTTCACCGATGCCGGGCGCGTCACCATCGGATGCCGGCACAGGGGGCGCTGGCTGCGCATCGAGGTGTGGGACACCGGCGCCGGCATCCCGGCCGAACAGCTGGACAACATCTTCGAGGACTTCGTGCAACTCGGCAATCCCGAGCGCGACCGCCGCCAGGGGCTCGGCCTCGGCCTCGCCAAGGTGCGGCGCAAGGCGGCGTTGCTGGGTCATGCGGTGGTGGTGCGGTCGCTTCCCGGCCGCGGTTCCGTCTTTGCCGTGAACGTGCAGGTGGTGGGAACGGAACGGCTGCAGTCGCCGGTGACGGTGCAGGACGCGGCCCCGGCCGAGACCGGCGACCGGCTGATCCTGGTGGTGGAGGACGATCCGGTCCAGCGAGACGCTGTGCGCCTGCTGCTGGAAAGCTGGGGGCACCGCGTGATCGAGGCGGTCGACGGCGAGGCGGCGATCGCCCTGTTCGCGGGGAACGCCGGGCAAGTGTCCGCCATGCTCAGTCCGGACATGATCGTCAGTGACTTCCGCCTTCCCGGCCGGTTCACCGGCGTCCAGACCGTGTCGAAGGTCGGCGAATGTCTGGGCCGTGCCGTGCCGGGGCTGATCCTGACCGGCGACACCGCACCGGAGCGGATCCGCGACGCGGTGGCGACCGGCTGCCGCCTGCTGCACAAGCCGGTGACACCGGACGACCTGCGGGATGCCATCGCCGCCATTCTGTCGGAACGGCCGGGCGGCCGGGCGGCCGACGGCGGCGTACAGCTGCTGCAAGACCAGACGGTGGCCTGAATTAACCCTTTCTGAAGCCGGAAGCTGCCAGAATGATGCCCAAAAGGGAGTTCATGGGGGCATGGTGCAGAATCGCACGCTCAGGCGTCTAGACCAGACGCAGCTCGACCAGACGGTGCGGCGGCACGAGATGTTCCGCAATGCCCGGGTTGGCGGTGCGCGCGCCAACCTGTCCTTCTGCGACCTGTCCGGGCTCGATCTGTCGGGCCGTGACCTTGCCCACGCCGACTTCGTCGGCGTCAGCCTGCGCGGCGCCAACCTGGCGGGGGCGCGGCTGGACTGCGCCTCATTCTTCGTCGCCGATTTGCGGCAGGCGAATTTCGACGGCGCCAGCCTGATCAAGGCCGATCTGCGCGGCGCCTGCCTGCGCGGCGCCATCCTGGTTGGCGCCAACCTGTTCGAAGCGGATCTGCGTGACGGTTCACTGGCCGAAAAGGACCGGTCCGGCCATCTGCATATGGTGCAGATCGACTCCAGCCCGGCGGAGGCCGACGGCGCCGATCTGTCCGGTGCCAACCTGACCAATGCCCGGATGTCGGGCATCATGGCCATCCACACCGACTTCTCCGACGCGGTGATGCGGGGCTGCAAGCTGGTGCGGGCCACCATGCGCGGCGCCAACTTCACCGGTTCCAACATGGAAGGGGCCGACCTGTCCGGCGCCGACCTGCGCGGCGCCTGCCTGCGCGGGGCGGTGCTGACCGGCGCCACCATGGTGATGACCGACCTGACCGACGCCGACGTGGAAGAGGCGCTGACCGACAAACCCGTCGGCCGCGTGGTGGCGGAGCTTGGGCGCTCTCTGGAGGATCTGCTGGCCGACCACATGGCCTGGGTGGGGTCGAGCGGAGCGCAGGGCGCAATGCTCGACCTGTCGGGCTTCGACCTGCGCCATGCGCCGTCGCTGGCCCACATGTGCCTGACCATGCTACGGGCGCAGGGAGCGACTCTCTACGGCCTGGATCTGTCCGGTGTCCAGATGCAGGCGGCGGTGCTGGACAAGGCGGATCTGCGCGGTGCCAGCCTGACCGACGGCGACCTGCGCGGCATCAGCCTGAGGCATGCGAAGCCGAACAACGCCAACCTGCGCAATGTCAACCTTCGGCCCCTGGTGTTCGACGAGCAGCGCTCCCGCCCCGCCGACCTGTCGGGGGCCAAGCTGCGCTACGCCGATCTCGGCGGTGCCTGCCTTCGCTCGGTCAATTTGGGCAATGCCGATCTGTCCTTCGCCAACCTGCGCGGCTGCGACCTCGCCCGGACCGACCTGACCGGCGCCAAGCTGTTCGGCGCCAAGCTGGAGCGCCGCTCGCTGGCCGAGGGAGCGATCCTCGATGGCGTGGCGGGGTTGAAGCTGTAGACAGACTGCGCGCGGCGTCAGGTCGTGGCGCGCGGCACCTTCCGGGCCAGCCGGCGCAGCTCCAGCGCTGCGCGGTCGGCCACGCGCTGCGCCTCCACCAGGACGCCGGTCAGGTCGCCGACCTCCGGTGCGATCTCGCCCGCCGCATCGGACATCGCGTCCAGTTCCGCCGCCGCCTTCTCGATCAGTCCGGTCACCACGCCGGCCGGTCCGGCGGCGCTATCGAATCCAGCCATGGGAACATCCATATTTTGATTGTGGTCTTCGGCGAGTGTGTCGCATTCCCGCTTGCGGCGCAACGTCTTCTGCTGCGCCGCACAAGCACTGCATGGGCGCTCCCTTGCCGGCAAAGCCTGCTTGCGCGGTCGATTGCGGCGGCGGTACACACGGGAAGGCTGCCCGCAGTGGAAAGGTCCATATGATGCCGGAAACTGGTCCGTCCGACCGCCTGTCCACGGTGGTCGACGCGCTGATGGTCTTTCTCACCGACCGGCAGATCAATGCCGAAAAGATCAACGGCATCTCTGCGCTTTGCGAAGAGTTGCGCCGCGACCTGGACCTGGACAGCCGGATGGTGCTGTCGGAACGGATCGAACGCGAAGCACCGTCGAACGATACGATCCGCCTGCGCTCGGTCCTGTTCCTGCTGACCGGCGACCTCTACCACTATGAGCGGATCCTGCATTACCTGATGCTGGGCGGCGACAGCGCCGATCCGGCGGTGTTGCATTTCGTCCACTGGTGCATCATGCGCCAGTTGTTCCTGGGTGTGGCGCACGGGGAGAAGCAGGCGAGCTTCGTGCCCTGCGACCTGTTCCGCTACTACACGGCCTTGGTCCGGCAAGTGGCGCGGCGTTGGGGACTGGCGCCGGCCGCGGCGCCGTTGCGCGACGGACCGATCCGGCGCGTGGCGGTCGTCACCAACCAGTTCACCAATCAGGGACACCAGCCGACCCGCGACTGCTTCGATTTCGCCGCGCGCCTGCAGGACGATTTCGGGCTGGACGTGGCCATCGTCAACGTCAATTGCCTGCCGAGCCGGGTGGAGAGCGTTTTCATCCCGCCGATGGTGGCGGAGGTGGCGGCCGATCTGGAGGGAGTCTTCGCATTGAAGATGTTCGGCCGGCAGGTCAAGGTCGCGTCCTTCACCGAACCGGCCTTCAGCCGGAGCAAGCTGAGTGTGATCGTCGAGACCATCGACGGCTACGATCCCGACCTGATCGTCTCGTTCGGCGGATCGAACATCATCGCGGATCTGTTTGCCGATGCGGCCGCCCGTCCGGTCGTGTCGATCCCCACCAGTTCCGGCATCACATTGTCGCTCGCGCCCATCGTGCTGGGATATGAGGAGGAGGATCACACCCGCTCGATCTCCCCGCTGTACCGGGCGCCCTTCGCCCGCCGTTTCCGCCCCTTCACCTTCGGCTTCACGCCGCCGCCTTCGGACGGCGTGCGCGTCGAGACCGGCTTTGCCGACGGCACCGCGCTGTTCGTGGTGGTCGGCACCCGCCTGGACAAGGAGGTGCAGTCGGAGATGCTGGCGCTGTTCGACGAGATCCTGGATCGCTGTCCCGACGCCGCGCTGGTCTTCGCCGGAGAGGTGCGGGACCTGCCGAATCGTCTCGCCCCGCTGCGCAACCGGGAGCGCATGCGCTGCCTTGGGCATGTTCCCGACATACGGGCGCTCTATGGCCGCTGCCGCGTGTTCCTCAACCCGCCGCGCCAGGGCGGCGGCGGTGGCACCGCCTATGCCCTGGCGGAGGGGGTGCCGGTGGTCGCCTATGGCTGGGGCGACGGTGCCAGCGTCTCCGGCCCGGACTTCTGCGTGGCGGACCGCGACGCCTATCTGGAGCGTGCCGTGACGCTCGCCACGGACGCCGACGTCCATGCGGCGGCCGCCGCGACGGCCAGGGCACGTTTCGCCGTGATCGGCGACCGGCGCCGCTGCGTCGAACGGCTGCTGGACTATGGCGAAGAGGCGCGGGCGCTGTTGCGTGCCGAACGCGCCGGCACGAATTAACCTTCCTTCACGTTTTCGTGGAAGACTGACCCAGTCGTCCCGTATCCCGTTGGAAAGCCGACCCTTGCCGAACGCCGCTTCCACCCATTCCCCCATGGCCCGTCTCCCCATGTCGATTGCCGGTCGGCCGATCGGGCGGGGTCATCCGCCCTATCTGATCGCGGAGATGTCGGGGAACCACAACGGCGACCTCGGCCGCGCCCTGGCGCTGGTGGAGGCGGCGAAGGAGGCGGGGGCCGATGCGGTCAAGCTGCAGACCTATACCGCCGACACGATCACCATCGCCCATGACGGTCCCGGTTTCCGGCTGGAGGGCGGGCTGTGGGGCGGGCGCACCCTGCACGACCTCTACCGCGAGGCGCACACGCCCTGGGAGTGGCATGTTCCGCTGTTCGAGCGGGCGCGGGCGCTGGGGCTGACCATCTTCAGCTCCCCATTCGACGAGACGGCCATAGAACTGCTGGAGGAATTGGACGCGCCGGCCTTCAAGATCGCGTCCTTCGAACTGATCGACTTGCCGCTGATCCGCCGCGCTGCGCGGTCTGGCAAACCGCTGATCATGTCCACCGGCCTTGCGACGCTGGGCGAGATCGAGGAGGCGGTGGCGGCGGCCGGCGACGTGCCGCTGGCCCTGCTGCATTGCGTCAGCGGTTATCCCACGCCGCCAGAGGACTGCAATCTCTGGACGATTCCGCATCTGGCGGAGAGTTTCGGCGGCATCGCCGCCGGCCTGTCGGACCACAGCCAGGGCATCGCCGTGCCGGTCGCCGCCGCGGTGATGGGCGCCACGGTGATCGAAAAGCACTTCACCCTGTCGCGTGCCGACGGCGGTGTCGACAGCGCCTTTTCCCTGGAGCCGGCCGAGTTCAAGGCGATGGCCGAGGCCGTGCGCACGGCGACCGCCGCCATGGGCCGCGTCGATTACACGGTGAAGCCCAGCGAGGCCGGCGGGCGCGACTATCGCCGTTCGCTCTATGTCGTCGCCGATGTCGAGGCGGGGGAGCCGCTGACCGCCGCCAACGTCCGCTCCATCCGCCCCGGCTTCGGCATGGCGCCGAAGCACCTGCCCGACGTGCTGGGCCGCCGCGCCGCCCGCCCCCTGCGCCGGGGGGAGCCGCTGGGTTGGGACATGCTGGCGCCGCGAGGGGAGGACCCGAATGGATAAGCCGCGCATCGTCGCCATATCGCAGGCCCGCATGACCTCCACCCGGCTGCCGGGGAAGGTGCTGATGCCGGCCGCCGGCCGGCCGCTGCTGGCCCACCATCTCGGCCGCCTGTCCCGCACGCCCGGTCTGGATGCGGTGGTGCTGGCGACGACGGTGAACGCCACCGACGACCCGGTGGCGGAGTGCGCCGAAAGCCTGGGCGTCAAGGTCTTCCGCGGCGACGAACAGGATGTGCTGGGCCGATTCGCCGGTGCGGCGGCTGTGGCGCAGGCGGATCTGGTGGTGCGGGTCACCGCCGACTGCCCGCTGATCGATCCGGTGCTGGTCGGCCGCCTCATCGCCGCCTTCCGCGACGATCCGTCGCTGGATTATCTGTCGATCGACAGCACCCGCTTTCCGCGCGGGCTGGATGCGGAGATCTTCCCGCGCCGCCTGCTGGACGAGGCGGCGGCCAACGCCGCCGATCCGGCCGAGCGGGAGCACGTCACCCCCTATATCTACCGCCATCCAGAGCATTTTCGGCTGGGGACCGCGCTGGCGCCGGTCGAACCGGTCGAACCGGCCGATCAGCGCTGGTGTGTGGACGAGCCCGCCGACTACGAGCTGGTGCGCCGCCTGATCGAGGCTCTGCTGCCCTCCAATCCCGCCTTTGGCTGGCAGGATTGTTGCAAACTGCTTCGCGACCACCCCGATTGGATGGACATCAACCGTTCGGTCCGGCAAAAGACGCTGCACTGACGAGGCATGCCCGTCCGGTGGCCCATCCGGACAAAGGGGGCTGGTCGATCGGAACCAACCGATCCGCCTTCACGAGGCCCATCAAGGAGATCAGCTTATGGATCGCAACGACTTCCTGCTCGCTCTTGACGAGATGCTTGAACTGGATCCCGGCACGCTGACCGGCGACGAGGCCCTGGAATCGCTGGAGGCCTGGGATTCGCTGGCCGTCATCAGCTTCATCGCGCTGGTAGACGAGAAGACCGGCGTGGTGGTGGAAGGCGAGAAGCTGGCCAAGGCCAAGACCGTCGCCGATCTGCTGGCCCTGGCGGGTGCCCCGGTCGCGGCCTGACCGGTGCCTGTTTCCAAGCCAGTTTCGGAAGGCAGCCGCCTGCGCGCCGGTGTCGCCACCGTCGCCGGCGGTCCGGCGGCTTACCTGTCGGTCGGCAGTGGCGGCGTGCCCGTCCTGCTTCTGCATGGCTTTGCCGGCGACCGGCTGACCTGGCAGTTCAACCTGTCGGCCCTGTCGTCCCGGCGGCTTGCGGTCGCGGTGGACCTTCCGGGCCATGGCGGCTCCACCCCCGATGTCGGCAGCGGCCGGGTTTCCGACTTCGCCCCCTGGCTGGTCGAATTCCTCGATGCGCTGGAACTGGCGCGGGTGCATGTGATCGGCCATTCGATGGGCGGTTACGTGGGACGCGAACTGGCCCTGCTGGCGCCGGAACGGGTGGCGAGCCTGACCCTGCTGTCCAGCGCCGGGCTGGGCACTCCCTTCGACCTCCGCTTCCTCAGGCGGGCCATCGCGCCGGCCGACGTGGAGGAGGGGCGGGACTGTGCGGCGCACCTGTTCGCCGGACCGTCGCCGCTGATCCCGCGCTTCGGCGACGTGCTGCACGCGCAGGGCGCCGACCCGGTCCGCCGGGCAGGGCTGGAGCGGATCATCGACGTCTCCTTCGCCGCCCATGCCGACGGCGGCGGCCCGCCAGTGGACTGGAGCGCCTACCCGATGCCGATCCAGGTTCTGTGGGGGAGCGCCGACAGGATCATCCCGCTGCCGCCCGCCGACCGGCTGCCGCCGGGGGCCCCGTTCCGGGTCTTCGACACCGCCGGACACCTGCCGCATATCGAGGCCGCCAGCCCGGTGACCGCCGCGATGCGGGCCTTCCTTGACAGCTGCGACGATGCCCCCAGCCAGAGCTGACCATTCCATGACCGACCAACCCGCCACCGGCCCCATCTTCGCCTTGATCGCCGAGGAACTCGGCCGCATCGCCGCCGACAAGGGGGAGCCGCTGCCGCCGCTGACCGCCGACAGCCGGTTCCTCGATGGCGGCCTGCCCATCGACTCCCTCGACCTTGCGACGCTGCTGGTGGTGCTGGAGCAGCGGACCGGCCAGGATCCCTTCCGCGAAGGCTTCCGTCAGTTCACCACGGTCGGAGAGTTGGCGGCCCTCTACACCGTCCCGGCATGACCGGGCGCCGCCCCGCCTGGATCCATCCCGCCTTCCGCCTGATCGAGGGGGGGGACCTGTTCGGCTGGCCGGAGCTTGCGGGGCTGGCGGTGCCGGCAGGCGGTGTGGTTCAGGCCGACCTGCCGTCGCGCGTGCTGGCGGCGCTGGCGGCCGCAGAAGCGGCGGGGCAGGGGCTGCTGCTGGCCCGCGGCGCCGCCGATCCGGACGGCTGGCAGCCGGGGCAGGGGTTTTCCGTCACGCTGGAAAGCTCCGGGACCACCGGGACGCCCAAGCGCCTGTGCCACCAGTTCGACCGTCTGCGCGGCCGTCTGCGCGGCGTGGCGGAGGAGGGGGCGCGCTGGCTGCTGACCTACGATCCGGGCGCCTTCGCCGGCCTGCAGGTGATGCTGACCGCGGCGGCGGCCGGGGCGCTGCTGGTCGCCATGCCTCGAAACGCTTCCGGTGGCGTCGGCATCGCCGCTCTGGCGGAAGCGGCGCGGCGCCATGCCGTCACCCATGTCAGCGGCACGCCGAGCTTCTGGCGCGCGTTCCTGATGGCGCTGGGCGATGCGGATCTGCCGCTCCGGGCGGTGACGCTGGGCGGGGAGGCGGCGGACCAGCCTCTTCTCGACCGGCTGGCGGAACGTTTTCCGGAAGCGCGGCTGCGCCACATCTACGCCTCGACCGAGGCGGGAGCACTGTTCGCGGTTGCCGACGGCCGCGCCGGCTTCCCGGCGGCCTGGCTGGACGAGGCGCCGGACGGATTGGCCCTGCGCATCTTCGATGGCATGCTGGAAGTGCGCAGCCCGCGCGCGGCACCGGGGATCGCCGATGCGGAAGGCTGGCTGTCCACCGGCGATCTGGTGGAACGGCAGGGCGACCGCGTGCTGTTCGCCGGCCGGCTGGACGGACTGGTCAATATCGGCGGGGTGAAGGTCTCGCCGGAAGCGGTGGAGCGCCGGCTGCTGGCCGTCGGCGGGGTGGCCGATGCCGCCGTGTCGGCGGTGCCGAGCCCGATCACCGGACATCTCCTGACCGCGACGATCGTGCCGGCGCCGGGTGCCGACGTGGAGGCCCTGCGAGCCGCCTTGCGCGCCGCGACCGCCGACCTGCCGCCGGCCGCGCGCCCGCGCGCCCTGTCCTTCGCCGACCATATCCCGCTGAGTGCGGCGGGCAAGAAGAGCCGAAAGGGAGCCGCATGACCACGTCCGCAGCCGAGGAACCGAAGCGTCATGTCATCGTCACGGGCGGCAGCCGCGGCCTCGGCCTTGCCCTGGTGGAGGCGCTGCTGGCCGACGGCTACCGGGTGTCCACCTGCAGCCGTTCCTCCTCCGAAGCGCTGGAGCGGCTGGCCGGGCCCGACCTGTTCTGGCGGTCCTGCCGCATCGGCGAGGGCGACGAGGTGCGCACCTTCTTCGACGCCGCCGTCGCCTGGGGCGGCACGTCACCGCTGTGGGGGCTGGTCAACAATGCCGGGATCGCGCGCGAAGGCGTGCTGGCGACCTTCCCGGAGGTGGATGCCGAGGCGGTGATCCAGATCAACCTGACCGGAGCGCTGCAGGCCGCCCGCGCCTTCCTGCGCGCCAAGCTGGTGGAACGCGGCACCGGTCCCAAGGGGGGACGCATCGTCAACATCTCCTCCATCATCGGGCAGCGCGGCTATGTCGGGCTGGCGGCCTATTCGGCATCGAAGGCAGGTCTCGACGGGCTGACGCGGGCACTGGCGCGCGAGGTCGGGCGGCGGGCGATCACCGTCAATTCGGTGGCGCCGGGCTATCTCGATACCGAAATGTCGGGCACCCTGTCGGACGGGCAGCGCGACCAGATCGTGCGCCGGACGCCGCTCGGCCGGCTCGGCACCGCGGCGGACGTGGTGCCGCCGGTCCGGTTCCTGCTGGGCGACGGCGGCGGTTTCATCACGGGACAGACCCTTACGGTGGACGGCGGCATCACCTGCTGAGGCGATGCCGGTCCAAGCCGAGGGTGACAGGGGGAAGCGGAGATGGTCGCCAGCCGGATCGACGGGGTGTGCGTGCGCGGCATCGTCGGCTGCGTGCCGGAAGGACGCGAGACGGTCGAGGATCTGGCCTGCCGCTTCGGCGAGGACGCGGCGCGCCGGATCGCCGCCGCCACCGGTATCGAGGAGCGGCGGATCGCCGCCCCCGGGCAATGCACCAGCGATCTTGCCGAAGCCGCGGCGCGCCGTCTGCTCGAAGGGCTCGGCTGGGAGCCCGGCAGCATCGACCTGCTGGTTCTGGTGACCCAGACCCACGACCACACGCTACCGGGCACCGCATCGCTCCTGCATCGGCGGCTGGGGTTGCGGAAGGGGGCCGCCGTGCTGGATCTCACCCATGGCTGCTCCGGCTTCGTCTATGGGCTGTGGGCCGCGGCGGGGCTGCTGAAGGCCGCCGGGCGGCGGGCGCTCCTGCTGGTCGGCGATACCACGTCGCGTCTGGTCGATCCCGACGACCGGGCGGTGGCGCCGCTGTTCGGCGACGGCGCGGCCGCGACCGCTCTGGAACTGGACGGCGCCGCGGCGCCGATGGCCTTCGACCTCGGCAGCGACGGTGCCGGCGCCTCCTACCTGACGGCGGAGGGCGGGGCGATGCGCCATCCCGGCCGGCCGGCGCGCCTGTTCATGGATGGAACCCAGGTCTTCGCCTTCACCCTGCGCGAGGTGCCCGGCAACTTGCGGGCTGCGCTCGATGCCGCCGGCTGGACGATGGAAGCGGTCGACCACCTCGTCCTGCATCAGGCCAACGCCCAGATGATCCGCCATCTCGGCCAGAAGCTCGGGGTGGCGGCCGACCGGACGGTGGTAGCGTTGCGGGAAGTCGGCAATACCAGTTCCGCCTCCATCCCACTGGCGATCGCCGGCGCTCTCTCGGCGCCGCTTGCGGCCGGGACGTGCCGGCTGCTGCTGTCGGGCTTCGGCGTCGGCTGGTCGTGGGGCAGTGCCGCACTCGCCGTCGGGCCGCTCGCGATGTGCGAAACGGTTGTCCTTCCCGGCAGGAAATACCCGGCAGAATCTGCCGCCCCGGCAAGCCCTGCCGCCTGACCGGCAGATTCTGCCGGGAGATCGGCAAATTTTGCCGGGTGCTTTTCTGCCCACCGGTACGGATTACCAAGGAAACCCGGCAAATTTGAACTGGCCCGCTTCTTGCCTACCCCTTTGGCGGGGGAATTAGTCCCCTTCCGGCAACGGGCGCCTCCAAAGATGTGGTGCCGCCGGACATCGATCCTCCAAAGGAGTGGCCGCCATGGCTGGCAATGTTACCCTCTCGTCCTCGATGCGGACGAACCTGCTGCAGCTGCAGAGCACGCAGGAACAGATCAACAAGAAACAGAACATCCTGTCGACGGGCAACAAGATCAACACCGCCCTCGACGGCCCGACCGCCTTCTTCTCGGCCAAGGGTCTGAACCAGCGCGCCGGCGACCTGACGTCGCTGAAGGACGCGATGGGCCAGTCGATCAGCACCATCCAGGCCGCCGACAAGGGCCTGACCTCGATCGACGCCATGGTCGACCAGGCCAAGGGCCTGA
>JBKHVJ010000477.1:0-6269 GCA_046570145.1 Alphaproteobacteria bacterium | reverse complement strand
GCACTACAATCTGGGTGCCGTCCTGCAGCAGAAGGGCGCCTATGAGAGTGCCGAGATCGCCTACCGTCAGGCGCTGAAGCGCAATCCGCGCCACAGCGCCGCGCTGAACAATCTGGGCAGCGTGCTGAAGCGGCTGGGCCGCCCCGATCAGGCGGAGCTGTGCCATCGGCAGGCGCTGGACCTGCACCCGGACTTCGTCGAGGCGCGCTACAATCTCGGCAACGCCCTGCAGGCACAGGGGCGCTACGAGGAGGCGGCCGCCTGTTTCGAGGACGCGCTGGCACAGCAGCCCGACCTCGCCACCGCCACCTACAATCTGTCGCTGCTCGCCCTTCTGCATGGCGACCTGTCGCGCGGCTGGACAGGGTACGAGCGGCGTTTCGCCGCCGGGGAGGTGATGCCGAACCGCCGGATCGCCGCTCCGCGCTGGGGCGGCGAGCTGCTGCGCGGCAAACGCCTGCTGATCTGGCGCGAACAGGGAGTGGGCGACGAGATCCTGTTCGCCTCCTGCTATCCCGACGTCATCGCCTGGGCGGGCGGACCGGTCACCATCGAATGCGACCCGCGCCTGCTGCCGCTGTTCCGCCGTTCGTTTCCCGGTGCCACCGTCCGGGCCGAAAGCTGCACCGGTGACGCTTTCGGCGCCAACCCGCCGGAAACCATCGAACCGCCCGACTGCCATCTCCAGGTCCCGGCCGGCGACCTGCCGCACCGGCTGCGCGAAAGCCTGTCCGCCTTCGAACCGCAGGGTCCCTGGCTGACGCCGGACCCGGCGCTGGTGGAGCGTTGGCGCGACCGTCTGGCGGCGCTGGGGCCGGGGCTGCGGGTCGGCATCGGCTGGCGCAGCCAACTGATGACGGCGGACCGCAAGGCCTCCTACGTGATGCTGGAGCATTGGGGCCCGCTGTTCGCCGTTCCGGGCGTGGTGTTCGTCAACCTGCAATATGGTGAGTGCGAGGCCGAGCTGACCGCGGCCGAACGGCGTTTCGGCGTGCGCATCCATCGCTGGGACGACCTGAACCTGCGGGACGACTTCGACGGGGCGGCGGCACTGACGGCGAACCTCGATCTGGTGATCTCCCCGGCCATGTCGGCGGGAGAGCTGGCGGGGGCCCTGGGCGTGCCGGTCTGGCGCTTCGGCCACCGCGACTGGACGCAGCTCGGCGCCGGTGTCCGCCCCTGGTTCCCGGCCATGCGCCTGTTCCAGCCCAAAGCAGGCGAAGGGCTCGAGGCAACGATGCACGCCATCGGCAGGGCACTCCGTGCCGCGCTGCCGGAGCCCCCCGCGCCACGGCCGATACAGTCTCCCCTGCCCGCGCCGGACGCGCCCCAGTCCCCACCGGCCGACTTCGACACCCTGCTGAACGATGCGGTTGCCCTGCACCGTGCCGGCCATGCGGCGGAGGCGGAGGCCGCCTACCGTGCCGCCATCGCCGCGGATGCCGTGCGCGCCAACCCCGGCCATGCCGATGCGCTCCATCTGCTGGGACTTCTTCTGCATCAAACGGGACAAAGCGCCGACGCCCTTGGATTGATCGCCGAGGCGTTGCGCATCGATCCCGTTTTCCCCCATGCCTGGAACCATCTGGGCCTGATCCACGAAGCCGAGAAACGGCATGGCGAGTCCTCCCGCGCTTTCGCCCGCGCGCTGGCGCTGCACCCCGCCTTCCCCGAAGCATTGACCCATCTGGGACTCGTCCATCAGACCGGCGGGCGCGTCGCGGATGCCATGCGGCTGCACCGCCGCTCCATCGCCTTGCAGCCCGAAAATCCGCCCGCTTTCACCAATCTCGGCCATGCCTGCGAACTGGAGGGGCGGAGCGGCGAGGCGACCGCCCACTACCGGCGCACCCTGGCCCTCCAGCCGGACTCCGCCGACGCCCATAACAACCTCGCCACCGTGGCTATGTACGCAGGGCGGCAGGCGGAGACGAGGCATCATCTCCAACATGCCTTGCGGATCGCCCCGGACTTCGCGCTCGCCGGCTGGAATCTCGGGCTGATCGACCTGACCGACGGCAGCCTCAGCCGCGGCTGGGACGGCTATGCCCACCGCTTCTCCACCCGGCAATTGCAGCGCGCCCGCAGGATCGACCGTCCGGTGTGGAAAGGCGAGGGCCTGCGCGGACGCCGGCTGCTGGTCTGGTCTGAACAGGGGGTGGGCGACGAGATCCTGTTCGCGTCCTGCTTCGACGCGCTGCAGGGACTGGACGGACCGGTGACGGTCGAATGCGACCGGCGGCTGGTCAGCCTGTTCGCCCGCTCCTTCCCCTGGGTCTCGGTGCGTGCGGAAACCGCCGATGCCGCCGGGCGGGAGACGGTGGAGCCGCCCGATTGCGACCTGCAGATGCCGGCCGGCAGCCTGCCGGCGCTCACCCGGGACCGGCTGGACCGCTTCCCGCCCCGCCCGGCCTATCTGCGCCCCGATCCGGACCACCTCGCCCTATGGCGGGAGCGGGTCGCCGACCTGCCCGGCCTGAGGGTGGGATTGGCGTGGCGCAGCCAGATCGTCACGGCACAGCGTGCCGCCGCCTACACCGGACTGCCCGACTGGCTGCCTCTGCTCGACCTGCCCGGTGTCAGCGTCGTCTCGCTGCAGTATGGCGACTGCACGGCCGAACTGGCGCGGGTGGAAACGGCGACGCGCCGGCTGCATCGCTGGAACGACCTGAACCTGAAGGACGATTTCGAAGGGGTGTCCGCCCTGATCGCCAACCTGGACCTCGTGATCGCGCCGGCAACGGCGGTGGGCGAGCTGGCCGGCGCGCTGGGCGTTCCGGTCTGGCGGCTGGGCACCCGCGACTGGACCCAGCTGGGCGCCGGCGTGCGGCCGTGGTACCCGTCGATGCGGCTGATCCAGCCTGCTCCGGGCGAGGGGCTGGCCGCCGCTGCCACGCATGCGGTGCGCGCGCTGGCCGCGCTGGCGCAGGCCTGATGCCTGCCACCGGCGCGCTGCTGGCGCGGGCCTTCGACCACCACCAGACCGGCGGCTTCGAGGAGGCCGAAGCGCTTTACCGCCATGTTCTGGAGAACGATCCGGCCAATACGGAAGCACTGCACCGCCACGGCCTTCTGGTTGCCCAGCTGGGCCGGCTGGAGGAATCCGACGCCTTGCTGGCCCGCGCCCTGGTGCTGGAACCCGCCGATGCGGAGGCCGCGGTCAACCATGCCAAGATCCTGCGCGCTCTGCGGCGGCCCGATATGGCGACCCGCCGATTCCGCCACGCCCTGGCCCTGTCCCCCGCCTTGCTTGCCGCACAGGAGGGACTCGGCCATGCGGAGCGGGAACGCGGGGACGACCCGGCGGCGGCACATGCCTATGGCCGGGCAGCACTGCTCGGCGCCGGTGCGGCCCTGCTGCATCGATGGGGCATGGCGCTCGACGGCCTCGGCCGCTCAGGAGACGCGGTGGCGGCACTGCGCCGGTCAGCCGGCATCGACCCGACCGTTCCGTCGGTCGCCGCGCGACTGGCTGCGATCCTGTACCGGCTCGGCCACCATGACGAGTCCGCATGGTGGTATCGCCGCATGCTGGTCCTCCAACCCGGCCATGCAGATGCCCGGCACGCACGGAACGTCATCGCCGGTCGCGACGTCTGTGAGCGCGATGGACCAGCTCGGCCATAACCCTTCAGGTCAAAGGGTGAGACGGCCTCCGGTTGGTGTTGCGCAAAGTGATTTCAAGACCCCACCCCTGCGACCCACTGTCATACAACCGCGCGGTTGAGGCACTTTTTCGCATGGTTTGACCGCATGAAACGCAAGATTAGGGTTGTTCTGCGGTTCGGATGGGTGAACACTCATGTCACCGGCCCGTCACATTGCGGCGGGACACGGACTGATCCTATGGAGAGCGACTCATGCACACTGAAGCTCGCCTTTCGTCTCTGCAAGAAAAGCACATGCGCCTCGATCGCGCGATCCTCGACGAGGAAAAGCGATCCTGGCCGGATGACAGCGCGGTCAAGCGCCTCAAGCTCGAGAAGCTGCACGTCAAGGAAGAGATCGATCGCCTGACGCGCTCCGGCACGATAAATTAATCCCCCCAATCACAGCATCGCCCCTGAACGGGAATACGAAGGCCGGGTTGAGGCGATTGGCCTCACCCGGCCTTTTTAACGGCAGCATTCAGAACGACGGCTTTTGCGGGCATCCGTTCAGTCGGCCGGCTCCTTGAGGCGCGACAGTTCCGACGCCACCGCCGGCAGCAGATCGGCAACCTGCTGCCCCGGACGGGTCCGGAACAGGCGCATCGACGGGAACCAGGGCCGCACGGCCGTTCCCAATGCCGTCCAGTCCCCCGTCCGCGCCAGCCGCCAGACCGGCACACCCAGCGCCGCCGCCAATTCGCCGGTCGAGGTCGCAGGCGCGATCACCAGATCCAGCCCCGTCATCAGCGCCGCGGTGCCGTCAAGGTCATTGCGCAGGTCGAGGTCGGAGAACAGATGCGGCGCCCGGCCGAAGGCCTTGGCCGCCACCGCCAGTTCCGCCCCGCAGTCACCATATTGCAGGGTGACCGGCACGAGTCCGGGCAGGGTCAGCACCGCCCCCCAATCCTCGATCCGTGTGTAATCGGGCATGCGGTCCGGATCCAGCTGGCCGCTTCGCCAGGCGATGCCGACCCGCAATCCGTCGCCCAGCGCGGCCAACCGCCGCTCCCATTCCCTCACCGCCGCCGGATCGGCCCGCAAGACCGGTCCGATATCGGTGAAGCCTGCCAGCGTGCCCCCGAGATGGCGCGTCAGCGAGCCGATGGCGACATGGCAGTCCACGTCCGCGGCAGGTCCGTCCGGCGATGCCGGAAGGGGGCGAACCGTCGTCTGCGGGAAGGAGCGGGTGAACAGGGGGACGAAACGCGGATCGCACTCCACCACCACATGCCCGGCACGGGCGATCAGGTCCGGCAGGCGCTGAGCGAACATCAGTTCGTCGCCGATGCCCTGCTCGCGCCAGACCAGGATCCGCTTGCCCGCCGGATCCTCGCCACCCCAGGCGGGCACGCCGGGGCGGCGGGCCGCCGTCAGGAGATCGCGCGTGTCGAAGCGGCGGTCGTAGCCGCCCCACCCCTGCGCCAGCCGCCCGGCGGCCAGATGCAGCACCCCGCCATTGAAGGCGGCGGAAGCGTGGCCCGGCTCCACCGCCAGGGCGCGGTCGCAGCAGAGGCTGGCCGCCCCATCCTCCCCCAGTTCGCGCAGAAGCCTGCCGCGGTTCGCCAGCCCGTCGGCCAAGGCCGGCTGCAGCGCCAGCGCCAGGCGCCCGGCCCGTTCCGCCGCACCCCCACGCCCGAGGCGCCGCAGAGCCACCGACAGGTTGACCCAGCCGGCCACCAATTGCGGGGCCCGGCGCAGTGCCTGGACATGCGCCTGCTCCGCCTCGTCCCAGCGGCCGAGCCGTGCCAGCATGGCGCCAAGATTGTCATGCGCCTCGGCCAGTTCCGGGTCGGCGGCGACCGCCCACCCCTGCACCCGCAGGGCGGCACCGCTCCGTCCCTGCCCGTCAAGCGCGTTGCCGAGATTGGTCAATGCCGCGGCGTCTGCCGGCTCGAGGGCGAGTGCCGCCCGGAAACTCGACGCCGCCGCCGCCGTCCGGCCGAGCACCAGACGGACATTGCCAAGGCTGATATGCGCCGTCGCATAGTCGGGAGCGGCGGTGACCGCGGCGGCGATGCGCGGCTCGCCCCTTTCCGATGCGCCCGACTGGTGGTCGAGCAGGCCGGCCAGATGCAAGGCCACCGGATCCCGCGGACGGATGGCGAGCACACGCTCGTAGAGGGCAGCGGCCCCGGCCGCGTCACCGCCGCGGTGGGCGGCGACCGCCCACTCCAACAGATGGCAGGGGTCGCAATCGTCAGCCGGGCCGTGAATCCGGCCGTGGACCGGGTCCGGATCGGCGGTTTCGCCGTCTCCCGCATCCACGGCTGCCGCCGTCGCGCCCCCGCCTGGACCAGCTTTGTCCCGCGGCGAAGACGCGCAGGTGCGCAGAGCGCCGGCGATTCTCCCGAGCGTCGCCTCCAGCCCCTCGCCGGGGTTGGGCTGGAACAGGCGCATGGCCGGGAACCAGGGGCGGACGCCGGTGCCGAGCTGCGTCCAATCACGGCGGCCGAAGCGCCAGACCGGCACGCCCAGGGCCCCCGCCAGCTCTCCCGCCGACATGGCCGGGGAGATCACCAGATCGAGGTTCGCCGTCAGCGCCGCCGCCCCGTCGAAGTCGTCCCGCAGGTTCAGGTCGTCCCAGCGGTGGATGCGCACGCCGAAACGCCGTTCGGCCGC
>JBKHVJ010000476.1:0-3767 GCA_046570145.1 Alphaproteobacteria bacterium | reverse complement strand
CGTTCGGCCCAGCCGCAGGGCCGTCCGATCGGGTCGATCACCCCGCCGAAGGTGACGTGGTAACCGCGTTCGGTGTCCAGGGGCAGCCGGTCGCCGCAATCGGCTGCCAGCGGCTGGGAGTGGATGCCGGCCGCCACCACAGCATGGTCGAAACGCTCATCGCCGTCCGGTGTGACGAGGACGACGCCGGAACCGTTGGGGGCCAGCCGCGTGACGGCGCGGGCCTCGGTCCTCAGGCCGCGCCCGGCCAACCAGCCGTGCAGCGCGGTGAGGAAGCCCGCCGGGTCGCTCAGATGCCAGCTTCCGGGGAACAGCACGCCGTGGGCGAAGATCGGCGCCAGCGCCGGCTCCAGCCCCCGGATGGATGAAGCGTCCAGAACCTCGCAGGCGACGCCGGCCTCGCGGCGTAGCTTCAGAGAGTCCGCGCTGTTTCGGAAAGAGCGCTCGCTGGAATAGAGATAGAGGCATTCGCGGCGGCGGATCTGGTCCTCCAGCCCGGCGTCGCGGATCAGGTCGGCGTAGCCCTCGTAGGCGCGGCCCAGAAGCTGTCCCAAAGCCTTTGCCGCCGCCTCGTAGCGCGCCGGGGTGGAATGCCAGAGGAAGCGCGCCAGCCAGGGCATGAGCCGCGGCAGATAGGAGGCGCGCAGCCGGAAGGGACTCTCAGTGGCCAGCAGGTAGCGGTGGAAATCCCGGAAAACCGACGGATTGTTGACCGGGATGCAGGCGTAGCTGGCGAAGGTCCCGGCGTTGCCGTAGGAGGCGCCGCCCGCCGGTCCCGCGGGATCGAACAGCGTGACGGAATGGCCGTCCCGCATCAGCCAGTAGGCCGAGGACAGACCGACGAAACCGGCACCGATGACGGCGACTGTGGCCATGGCGGGCGCGCTCCTTCAGCGTGGATTGGATGAAACGGACCGGCGGCTCACCAGACGTCGCGCAGCAGCCGCAGCCAGTTGCCGCCCATGACCCGCTCGATCTTGCCGGACGACCAGCCCTTGCGGGCCATGGCGGCGGTCAGGTTGGGATAGTCCTCGATGCGCTCGATGCCCTTGGGGAAGACCAACTCGCCGAAGGTGGTCAGGCGGCGTCCGTTGCCCTTGTCGTGCATCACCCATTCCTGGAAGGACCAGGGTTGGCCCTGCGACATGTCGGTGCCGATGCCGACATGCTCCTCGCCGCAGACGCCGACCATGTAGTCCACCACGTCGATGAAGTCGTCGATGGTGGAGTCGGTGCCCTTGGGCAGGAAGGGCGGGAAGATGGTGACGCCCACATAGCCGCCGCGCTGCGCCACGCTGCGCAGGGTCTCGTCGGACTTGTTGCGCGGGTGGTCCTTCAGGGCGCGTGGGCAGCAGTGGGTGTAGGCCACCGGCTTCACCGACGCCTCAATGGCTTCGGTCGCCGTCCGTTCCGAGACGTGGGACAGATCGACCAGGATGCCCAGCCGGTTCATTTCCGCCACCACGTCGCGTCCGAAGCCGGTCAGCCCCGCGTCCTTGCCCTCGTAGCAGCCGGCCCCGACGAGATTCTGGGTGTTGTAGGTGAGCTGGATGATCTTCACGCCCAGTTCGGCGTAGAGTTCGAGATAGTCGATGTTGTCGTCGATGCCCGACGTGTTCTGCCAGCCCAGGATGATGCCGACCTTGCCGTCGGCCTTGGCTTGGCGGATGTCCTCGACGCTGCGGATCTGGGTGATGATGTCGCCGTGCTCGCGGAACATGCGCTTCCAGTGGCCCACGTTCTTCATGGTGTCCTGGAAGCCTTCCCACACGCTGCAGGTGCAGTTGGCGGCGGTGATGCCCGCCGTCCGCATCGCCTCGAAGATCTCGCGGTCGAAGTTGCAGACGAGGAGGGAGTCGGTGACGATCAGGTCCTCGTGACGGATGTCGGCGATGCTGTCAGGCATGATGGCCTCGGATGTGATTGCGGGTGGGAGGCGCGCGCCGGGGGGCGCCACGTCAAGTAGGAAAGGTTCGATAGAAGAGGTTCAGTAGAAGAGGTTCGGCAGGCCGGTGACGATGCCGGGGAAGAGGGTGAAGAGCGCGATGGACACCAGCATCAGCAGCCAGTAGGGGATGGCCTCCCACGCCGCCTCGGTGATGTTGACCGCACCCTTGGTCAGCGACACCAGCACGAACAGGTTGATGCCGACCGGCGGGGTGATCATGCCGATCTCGATCAGGACAGTGACGACGATGCCGTACCAGACCGGGTCGAAGCCGACGTTCATCATCAGCGGAAAGGTCAGCGGCAGGGTCATCAGCATGATGGAGATGCCGTCGAACAGGCAGCCGAGGACCAGATAGAGCAGGACGATGCCGAGCAGTAGCTCGTACTTGCCGATAGCCATCGCGCCCATGGTCTGGGCAAGCTGGGCCGGCAACCCCAGAATGCTGATGGCCTGAGACAGGATGGACGCCCCCAGGAAGATCAGCGCGATGGCGCCGAAGCCGCGCACCGCCGCGATCAGCGCGTGCAGCAGCCCCTTCATCGTCAGCTCGCCGACGGTGAAGCCGAGCGCGATGGCCGCCACCACCCCCAGCGACGCCGCCTCGGTCGGGGTGGCGATGCCCATGTAGATGGTCCCCAGCACCGCGAACATCAGGATGGCCAGCGGCCAGAGATCGACCAGCGACCGCAGGATCACCGCCAGCGACACCGCTTCGCGGTCGTCGGGCAGCCAGCCGGGCGAGAGCCGGGCGCGGACGGCGACCAGCCCCATGAACGTCGCCGCCAGCAGGAAGCCGGGGATCAGGCCCGCCAGGAACAGCTTGCCGATCGACACGTCCATGGTGGCGCCATAGATGATCAGGATCAGGCTGGGCGGGATGATGATCCCCAGCGTGCCCGAGGCGGCCAGGATGCCGACCACGCTTTTCGCCGGGTAGCCGCGCTTGATGAGCTGCGGGTAGGCGACCGATCCGACCGCGGCGGCGGTGGCGAGGCTGGTGCCGCTGACCGCGCCGAACAGCGTGCCGACCGCGACGTTGGTGTGCATCAGGCCGCCGGGCACCCGGCGGAACAGTGGCGACACCCCCGAATAGATGCGGGCGCCGAGCCCGCTGGCCAGCAGCACTTCGCCCAGCACGATGAAGGCCGGGACCGCGCTGAGGGTGAAGCTGTTGAAGGCGTTCCAGCCGGCGGTGATGCCCAGTTGCAGGGCGCCGCCGACGAACAATTCCAGGATCAGGAAGCCGGTCAGCCCCAGCGCCACGCCGATGGGAAATCCGGCAAGGAGCATGACGGCCAGACTCACGCCCATGACGAGCCATACCATGTCGCTCACTCCAAACTCTTGATGTTGCCCGGTCGGGCATGGGTGGGGGCGGTGCTTCCGCGGCCGACGGCCGGACCGCGGCTCAGGCGCGCCCCAGCAGGCGCATGGCGCGCAGGAAAATCATCGACAGCGCCATCACCGGGATGCCGAACATCCAGGGAGCCACCGGCAGGGCGGCGTTCTCGGAGCGGGCGGAGATCTGCCAGGAAAAGGCGGCGAACTTGTAGCCTTCGACCAGAATGATGACGAAGAACAGGATCGTCGCCACGTCGCCGGCCAGCCGACACAGCCGTTGCCAAGCGGGAGGCAGCCGGCTGGTCACGATCTGCACCGTGATGTGCTCACGGTCGAGGTCGGAGGTGATAATCGAGATGAAGCTGGAGGTCGCGAACAGAAGTCCGACGAACTCGTCGGAAAAATCAAGAGGAACCCCGAGAATATAGCGATTCAGCGTCGCGATGATCACCAGCGCGATGAAGCAGGCGATGAT
>JBKHVJ010000475.1:0-7394 GCA_046570145.1 Alphaproteobacteria bacterium | reverse complement strand
GGAGGGTTAGGGTGGGGGCATCCGAAGCCTTGACCTCACCGCGTCAGCACCATCACCAACCGCTCCACCGGCGTGTCCCCGACCAGATGCGACTCGACGATCTCGTCGATGTCCTCCGGCGTTTCGGGCCGGTACCAGATGCCCTCCGGATACACCACCATCAGCGGTCCGGCGGAGCAGAAGCCGAGGCAGCCCGTCATCGCCATGCCGACATCCGTCAGGCCCCTACCCTGGATTTTCCGGTCGAGCCGCTGCCACAGCGGATGGGCCCCCTTGGCGGCGCAGCTGCCGCGCGGATGGCCGGGCGGGCGCTGCTGGGCGCAGCAGAAGACGTGGTGGCGGAAGGTCTGCGGCAGGTCGAGCGGCATCGGGCATGCTCCATAACCATAAATTTCATATGGGTAAGAAGCATGCCAGAATGCTGCGCTGCGGCAAGACTTTTGTGACGCTTCCAAGTCCTCGCCCCCCTTGGCTTTTCCACGCGACGAAATGCTTGGTCAGCGGCGAGGTTGCCGGTTAAGAATCGCTGCCAAGGGGCAATCCAGGAGACGCCGGTGCTGCTGAGCGGGTCGGGGAAGGGTCAGCCGGGCGCCGTGCCGGGCTGGGTCGGGTATGCGCTGCTGCCGGTTCTCAACCTCGTCGCGGCCTTCGTGCTGTCGGGGCTGGTGATCCTGGTGATCGGCGAGAACCCGGTGGACGTGCTGTCGCTGCTGCTGACGGAGGCTCTGGGCTACCCGGAGGCCATCGGCTACACCCTCTATTACACCACCAGCTACATCTTCACCGGACTGGCGGTGGCCATCGCCTTTCATTGCGGGCTGTTCAACATCGGCGGCGAGGGGCAGGCCTATCTGGGCGGGCTCGGCGCCGGGCTGGTGGCGCTGGCGCTGACCGGCTGGCCCTGGCCGGTGGTGGCGCTGCTGGCGATCCTTGCGTCCGCCCTGTTCGGCGCGGCCTGGGCCTTCATCCCGGCCTGGCTGCAGGCCAAGCGCGGCAGCCACATCGTCATCACGACGATCATGTTCAACTTCATCGCCGCGTCGATCATGACCTGGCTGCTGGTGGACGTGCTGATCCGCCCCGGCAGCCAGTCGCCGGAAACCCGCGAGTTCGATCCCGGCGTCTGGCTGCCGTCGATGGACCGGGCGCTGGGCTGGCTCGGCGTCGCCATCCCGGCCTCGCCGCTGAACCTGTCCTTCCTGTGGGCGCTGGTCTGCTGCCTGCTGTTCCATATCTTCCTGCGCCGGACCCGCTGGGGCTACGAGTTGCGCACGGTGGGCCGTAACGAGCGGGCGGCCGTCTATGCCGGCATCTCGCCGGCCCGCAACATCGTCATCGCCATGCTGATCTCCGGGGCGCTGGCCGGCTTCGTCGGGGTCAACGAGATCCTGGGCGTGCAGCACCGGGTGATCCTGAACTTCACCGGCGGCGTCGGCTTCGTCGGCATCGCCGTGGCGTTGATGGGACGCAACCACCCGGTCGGGATCATTCTGGCCGCCCTGCTGTTCGGGGTTCTGGCGCAGGGTGGCGGCCAGCTGTCCTTCGAATACCCCACGATCAACCGCGAGCTGGTGATGGTCATCCAGGGTCTGGTCATCCTGTTCGCGGGTGCGATGGAAAACCTGTTCAAGCCGCAGGTGGAGGCGCTGTTCCGCCGCCGCGGCTCCGCCGCCGCAGATGTCGCCACTGGGGGAAGGGGCTGAGCGATGGAGGACGCGCTTCTTCTGGCCCTGCAGCTGCTGGGCGCCACCGTCCGCGTGGCGACGCCGCTGGTGCTGGCCGCCTTCGCCGGGATGTATTGCGAGCGGGCCGGCGTGGTCGACATCGGGCTGGAAGGCAAGATGCTGGCCGGCGCCTTTTTCTCGGCCGCCGTCGCCTCGGCCACGCTGAATCCCTGGCTCGGGCTGCTGGCGGGGATCGCCGCGGGCGTGGCGCTGGCGATGGTCCATGGCTTCGCCTGCATCACCCACAACGGCAATCAGGTGGTGTCGGGCATGGCGATCAACATCCTGGTCGCCGGTCTGGCGCCGACGCTGGCCTATGCCTGGTTCCAGCAGGGCGGCCAGACCCCTCTGCTGCCCGGTCAGGCGCGCATCCCGGCGGTGGAGCTGCCGGGGGTCGATGCGCTGGCCGGCATCCCCGTGCTGGGGCCGGTCTACCGCGAGCTTCTCAACGGCAACAACATCCTGATCTGGGTGACGCTGGTCCTGGTGATCGCCACCCATTGGGTGCTCTACCGCTCCCGTTTCGGCCTGCGGCTGCGGGCGGTGGGCGAAAATCCGGCTGCGGTCGACACCGCCGGCCTGTCGGTGGCGAAACTGCGCTATCAGGCGCTGCTGGTCACCGGCGTGCTGACGGGAATGGCGGGGGCCTACCTGTCCACAGGCCATGGCGCCGGCTTCGTCCGCGACATGACCGCCGGCAAGGGCTATCTGGCGCTGGCGGCGCTGATCTTCGGCAAGTGGCGGCCGGGGCCGACCCTGTTCGCCTGCCTGCTGTTCGCCTTCACCGACGCGGTGCAGGTGCGCCTGCAGGGCGTCGAGCTGCCGGTGATCGGCGTCATTCCCGTGCAGTTCATCCAGATGCTTCCCTATGTGCTGACCGTGCTGCTGCTGGCCGGCTTCGTCGGCAAGGCCATCGCCCCGAAGGCGAGCGGCATCCCCTATGTCAAGGAGCGCTGAGGCCATGCCTGACAACCCCGAGCTTGCGCGCCTGATCGAAGCGGCGCGTGCCGCCCGCGAGAACGCCCACGCCCCCTATTCCAAGTTCAAGGTGGGTGCGGCCATCCTCGGCGAGTCGGGCCGCATCTTCGCCGGATGCAATGTGGAGAACGCGGCCTATCCGCAGGGCCAATGCGCGGAATCGAGCGCCATCGGCGCCATGGTCACGGCGGGCGACCGCCGCATCCTCGCCATCGCCGTGATGGGCGGAGAGCCGGGGGCGGAGGATATCTGCACCCCCTGCGGCGGCTGCCGCCAGCGCATCCGCGAGTTCGCGACGCCGGAAACTCCGATCCACATCTGCGACCCCGCCGGCCTGCGGCGGACCTTCCCGCTGGAGACCCTGTTGCCGGAATCCTTCGGCCCCACCAATTTAGCCTTCTGAGCGGAGTTTCCCGACATGACCGCAGCCCGCGCCGCCGCGGACATCCTTCACCGTGCCTCCGGCCATCGGCCGCGGGTCGGCATCGTGCTGGGCTCCGGCCTGGGCGGGATCGCCGACCGCATCGCCGATGGGATCGCCATCCCCTACACCGACATCGCAGGCTTCCCCATTCCCAGCGTGTCCGGCCATGCCGGGCGGCTGGTGGTCGGGCAACTGGGCGGGGTCGAGGTCGCCTGCATGCAGGGCCGCGTCCACGCCTATGAGGGCAACGGCTTCGACGCGCTGAAGACCGCCATACGGGCGCTGAAGCTTGCCGGCTGCGACACGCTGGTGCTGACCGCCGCCGTCGGCTCCCTGCGGCTGGAGGTCGGACCCGGCCGGCTGATGGCGATCACCGACCACCTGAACCTGCTGGGCGCCAACCCGCTGACCGGCCCCAACGACGAGGCCTTCGGCGAGCGTTTCCCCAGCATGACCGACGCGTGGGATCCGGAGCTTCGCGCCCTGCTGAAGGAGGTGGCGGCCGGTCTCCCCATCGATCTGGCCGAGGGCGTCTATGCCGCCTATCCCGGCCCGTCCTTCGAGACGCCGGCCGAGGTGCGGATGATGAAGCTGCTGGGCGCCGACGCGGTCGGCATGTCCACCGTCCCGGAATGCATCGTCGCGCGCCATTGCGGCCTGCGGGTCGTCGGCTGCGCCGTCGTCACCAACCTGGGTGTCGGGCTCGGCGACGGGCCGGTCGACCATCACCAGACCCTGACCGCCGCATCGGCGGCAGCCGCCGACCTGGAACGCCTGCTGGTCGGTTTCCTCGAACGCCTGCATGAAAAGGACGGGTCCCGGTCATGAAACTGTCTGCCGACCTGCAAAGCGCGCTCGACGCCAGCGCCAACGCCCCGTCCGACGCCGATCTGGCGCGCCGTGCCGTGGGCATGCTCGACCTCACCAGCCTGAACGGCGACGACAGCGACCGCGTGGTGGAGGCTCTCTGCGCCCGCGCCGTCACGCCCGTGGGGCCGGTCGCCGCGGTCTGCGTCTGGGCGCGCTTCGTGCCCACCGCCCGCAAGGCGCTGGAGGGAACGCCGGTCAAGATCGCCACCGTGGTCAATTTCCCGACCGGCGAGGCCGACGCCGCCGCCGTGGCGGCGGAGACCCGGCGCGCCGTCGCCGACGGGGCCCACGAGATCGACGTGGTGCTGCCCTACAAGGCCTTCATCGACGGCGCCCGCACCCAGCCGATGAATGTCGTGAAAGCCTGCCGCGAGGCCTGCGCCGATAAGGCGCTGATGAAGGTGATCCTCGAATCGGGCGCCTTCCCCGACGCCGACCTCCTGGCCTGGGCGGCGCGCGACGCCATCGCGGCCGGCGCCGATTTCCTCAAGACCTCCACCGGCAAGACCCAGCCGGCCGCCACCCTGCCGGCGGCGGCGGTGATGCTCGACAGCATCTATGAATCCGGCAAGACCGTCGGCTTCAAGGCCGCCGGCGGCATCCGCGACGCGGCGGAGGCCGCGCGCTATCTGGCGCTGGCCGACCATATCCTGGGCGAGGGCTGGGCGACCCCGCAGACCTTCCGGTTCGGCGCCTCCAGCCTGCTCGACGCGCTGCTGGCGGCTACCGGGCATAGCGGACGGGAAGGCGAACGCGAGGGCGAGCGCGAACCGGCCCCGGCGGGAGGGTACTGAGGCATGCTTCCGCAGGAGATCGTCCGCGCCAAGCGCGACGGCCAGCCGCTCGACGCCGCCACCATCCAGGACTTCGTGCGCGGCATCACCGACGGCCGCGTCTCGGAATCCCAGGCCGCCGCCTTCGCCATGGCCGTCTTCTTCCGCGGCATGAGCCTGGACGAGCGGGTGGCGCTGACCCGCGCCATGCGCGATTCGGGCACGGTGATGGAGTGGCGGTCGCTGGCCCTGCCCGGCCCGGTGATCGACAAGCATTCCACCGGCGGCGTCGGCGACAAGGTCAGCCTGATCCTGGCGCCGATGCTGGCCGCCTGCGGCGGTTTCGTGCCGATGGTGTCGGGCCGGGGCCTCGGCCACACCGGCGGCACGCTCGACAAGTTCGAGAGCATCCCCGGCTACCGCGCCAAGCCCGACAACGAGTTGCTGCGCCGGGTGGTGAAGGAGGTCGGCTGTGCGGTGATCGGCGCCACCGACGACATCGCCCCGGCCGACAAGCGGCTCTACGCCATCCGCGACGTGACGGCGACGGTGGAGTCGCTCGACCTCATCACGGCGTCGATCCTGTCGAAGAAGCTCGCCGCCGGGCTCGACGCGCTGGTGATGGACGTGAAGTTCGGCACCGGCGCCTTCATGCAGCGCCTCTCGGATGCCGAGGCGCTGGCGGACAGCATCGTCACCGTCTCCAAGGGCGCCGGCCTGCCGGCGGTCGCCCTGCTGACCGACATGAACGAGGTGCTGGGCCGCAGCGCCGGCAACGCGCTGGAGATGCGCGAATGCCTCGCCATCCTGCGCGGCGAACCGGCGGACCCGCGGCTCTACGAGGTGACGGCGGCGCTGGCGGCCGAACTGCTGGCGCTGAGCGGGCTGGCGCCGGACGCCGCGGCCGGCCGGGCCATGGCCGACCGCTCCATCGCCAGCGGCGCGGCGGCGGAGCGCTTCGCCCGCATGGTGGCGGCGCTCGGTGGACCGGCCGACCTGCTGGAACAGCCGGACCGCCATCTGGAGCGCGCGCCCATCGTCCGCCCCGTGTTCGCCGACCATGCTGGCGTCGTCGGCGCCATCGACACCCGCGGGGTCGGCATGGCGGTGGTGGCGCTGGGCGGCGGCCGGACCAAGACCACCGACGCCATCGACTTCGCCGTCGGCTTCGACGAGGTGGCCGGGCTCGGCGACGCGGTGGGGCCGGGCGAGCGCCCGCTGGCGATCCTGCACGCCCGCACGGAGGCCCAGGCCGACGAGGCGGAGCGCCGCCTGCGCGCGTCGGTCACGGTGACGGACACGGCGCCGGGAAGAGGGCCGTTGATTGCGAAGCGTTTGGGGTGAGATGCGCTTTACCCCTTCTCCCCCCGCTCACGCGCAAACTTCGTTTGCGCTGACTCGACAGGCGGACCTGGGGTCCGCCGAAAGCGGGGAGTAGGTTGGGATGAGGGGGTTCGGCGCAGCCGAAGATAGCCACGAAGCGGATTCCCCTCACCCTAACCCTCTCCCCGGAGGGGAGAGGGGATCATGGTGCAGGAATGGGCAGCCCGACCGCCGGAACAGGAACTCGCGGCCGACCTTCACGCGGCGTTCGCCGTCATACTCGATGATGTCGGCAGTCGCGTAGGTCTCTGTCCAGCGTTCGGGCAGGTAGCTGCCGGTGCCGATCACGTCCACCGGCGCGTTGGCCTCCGCCATCAGGCGGCACTTGGCCGGGCCGAAGCCGCTGCTGGCGACGATCTTCACCGCCGGGAAACCGGCCTCGTCGAGCCGTTCGCGAACGTAATGGATCGCTGCGGCCGACACGCCGGTACCGATCAGGTAGCGCAGCTGGGTCTCGTCGCGATAGCCGCGGATGGCGTGCGGCGCATGGCGCTCCAGCACGGCATAGGAGCCGGGCGGATCCAGCCCCTCGACGAAGCGCCCGCCGGAGGTGTCGAGCCGCAGCGCCAGCTTGCCTTGGGCGGCCAACTGCGGGAATCGGCGGCAGACTTCCAGCCCGTCGGTGATCTCGCGGCCGAAATAATCGACCAGCACGGTCAGGGACAGGTCGGGGAAGGTCTCGTGGAACATCTCCGCCGCGCGCACGGTCGAACCGGCATAGCCGATCAGGGCGTGCGGCATGGTGCCCATGCCCTTCTCCTGCCCGAAATAGGAGGCGGTGGCGTCGGTGGCGTTGCCGATGAAACCCTTGGCACCGACCTTGCGCTTGGCCCGGTCCGACCCGACGGAGGCGGCGTAGGCCATCATCTCCGCCATTTCCGTCCCGGCGCAGTGGCGGGCGTCCATGGCGAGGAAGGCGACCTTCGGCAGGTCGGCGCACATGGTGAAGGCGTTGTAGGCCGCGACGCTGGCAGGCCCCAGCTTCTGCAGGATGATCGTCTCGCAATCGACCAGATGGTAGAAGGAGCCGGTGACGTACATGATCGGCTCGCCGGCGCCGACCCATTTGCCCTCGGGGTAGTTCAACTCGATCTGGAACGTCGTGTTGCGCTCGCGCGCCACCGCTTCCAGCCATTCCACCGCCAGACGCGGAGCGCAGACCACCGGACGCCGCATGAAGATGGCGTAGGTCACGGTCTTGTCGCCGAACTTGCCCACCGCTTCCTTGGTGCGGCGGAAATA
>JBKHVJ010000474.1:0-17720 GCA_046570145.1 Alphaproteobacteria bacterium | reverse complement strand
GAGACATCCGCGGGGTGGAGCAGCCCGGTAGCTCGTCAGGCTCATAACCTGAAGGCCGCAGGTTCAAATCCTGCCCCCGCAACCAAATCAACGAAAAGCCCGCCGAGCTCACGCTCGGCGGGCTTTTCGTTTTCCAGGCATGCGCAGGACATGAGTGCCGGGCGGTCCGCTGAATTCCCGCTTGTCAGTGTCAGGCGATTTGGGAGAAGCTGGGCCGGCTCTATGCGCTTCGTGCAATCGGACACTTACCCAGCGGGATATGGATGAGGCGCGGCAACCGGCTGATCCCTGCGGACGACATCGGCCCGCTTTTGACGCAAGCCGTCGCCCTGCACCAGAATGGCCGGTTCGCCGATGCGGCGCTGCTGTATGAGCGCGTGCTCCGTCGCGTGCCCCGCCAAGCCGACGCTCTGCATCTGCTCGGTTTGATCAAGGAACAGAGAGGCGCTCCGGGCGAAGGAATAGCGCTGATCACCCAGGCAATCGCCGTCGATGGTCGCCAGCCGGTTTTCCACCTCAATCTCGGCCGCATCCTAGAACGGCTGGACCGCTGGGCCGAGGCTGCCGAATCCTACGCCCAGGCTGTACGGCTCGCGCCTTCCGAAGCCGAGCATCACCGGCTGGCGGCGCATGCGGCGACCAAGGCCGGGCGGCTCGAAGAGGCGGCGGCCCATTTCCGGCGCATGCTCTCCCTGCATCCCGGCAGCGGGGACTGGGCCCTGGCATTGGGCGACGTCCAGTATGATCGCGGCCGTTGGACCGAAGCGGCCGGGGCCTACCGTGCGGCCGTTGCGCTGCTCTCCGATCCGACGCTGGCCACCTACAACCTCGGCATGTCGCTGCGCAATGCCGGGCGCCTGACCGATGCCGTGGCCGCCCTGGGGAGCGCCGCCCGGCACGCCCCCCTGCTCCAGGAGGTTTGGGAGCAGCTCCTCTCGCTCCATCACACCCGGGGCAGCGATGCCGATGCGGCAGCGGCTGGTCACGTGTTGCTGGCCTTGGCCCCGCATCACGGAGCTGGGGCCCGACTGATGGGAGCCGTCTGCCGCCGCCTGGCCAAGACGGAAGCGGGCAGGACGGAAGCCGCCACCCGGTGGCTGGACCGGTCGGCGAGGCTCGATCCGTCCGATCTGGAGGTCTCGCTGGCTTTGGGAGCCCTGCGTCACGAGTTGGGCAACAGCGCCCGGGCGGAGCGATGCTACAGGCATGCGCTTGTCCTGGCGCCGGCGGCGGCGGCGGCGCTGGTCGGGCATGGGGTGACGCTGTCCGCTCTCGGGCGGAGGGCCGAGGCGGAAGCGGCGATGCGACATGCCGTCCGGATCGTTCCGGATGATCCCGACACCGCGGTCAATGCCGGTTCGGTCAGCCACGCGCTCCGTCATTGCAGCCGTCCCGAAGGAAGCGCCGAAACCGGTGACGGCCCCCCTGATGCGCTCGGCTGGTTCCGGCGCGCCCTGGTCCTGCGGCCCGACAGTGCCTTCGCCTGGATCAATGTCGGGGCGGTGATGGCGGATGCCGGTCAGGGCGAGGCGGCGGCCGTGGTTCTGCACCGTGCCCTGGCGATTGGAGCAGCCGATCATGCGGCATCAGCCTGGTCCAATCTGGGACTGGCCTGCATGATCACCGGCTTGCATGCCGAGGCGGTGGCGGCCTTCCGCAAGGCGCTGGACATCGTTCCCGGCGATGCGGCGATGCGGTCCAACCTGCTGTTCTGCCTGTGCTTCACCGAAGAGGCAGCGTTGGACGAGGTCTTTGCCGAACACCGGGCCTTCGAGCGTTTCGTCCGGCCCGCCACCCGCCGTCCGCCGGCCGCGCCGAGAATGCCGGATACCGACCGCCGCCTGCGCGTCGGCTATCTGTCGCCCGATTTCCAACGCTATCCCGGACCGGGCTATCATTTCCTGCTGCCGCCGCTCACCCATCACGAACGGACGGACTTCGAAATCTTCTGCTATTACAACGACCGGCGCGAGGACGAGGCGACACGGCGCTTCCGGGACCTCGCCGACGGCTGGCGTGCCTGCGCGCATCTGTCGGACGAGGCGCTGGACGCCCAGATCCGGTCCGACGGCATCGACATTCTGGTGGATTGCGGCGGCCACATGGCGCGCAACCGGATGCCGCTGTTCCTCGGCCGGCCGGCACCGCTGCAGATCAGTTTTCCCCTCTACCCCAACACCACCGGACTGACGGCGATGGATTACCAGTTCGCCGATCCGCTCTTCGCTCCGCCATCCGCCGACGGCCTTCACAGCGAGGCGTTGATCCGGCTGCCCGGCTGCGTGCTGTGCTACCGTCCGGCGGAATCGGCGTTCGATCCGCCGGAACGGGCGCCCGGTCTGGAGGACGGGACCTTCACCTTCGGCTCGTTCAACAATCCGACCAAGCTCAATGCCTCCACCATCGCGCTGTGGGCGCGGGTGCTGCACGCGATTCCGCGGGCGCGGTTGATGCTGAAATGGCGCGGACTGACGAGTTCGGGACTAGGGCGCCGGCTGCTTGCGCAGTTCGCCGCGCTGGGGATCGCCGCGGATCGCCTGATCCTGAGCGGGACGACGCCGGACCCCTACGAGAGCTATCGCAGGATCGATTGCGGACTGGACCCGGTCTTCGCCAACGGCGGCACGACGACCTGCGACAGCCTGTGGATGGGCGTGCCGGTGCTCTCCATCGCCGGGGAGGCGGCGATTTCCCGCTGGGGCATCTCGCTGCTGAACGCCGTCGGCTTGCCCGATCTGGTGGCGAAGGACGAGGACTCCTATGTGACGTTGGCCGTGCGTCTGGCCGGCGATCCGGAGTTCCTGGCGGCCAAGCGGGACGGGCTGCGCGCGCGCATGCAGCGGTCGTCACTGATGGACGAGCAGGGCTACACGCGGGCGTTGGAGGCCAGCTATCGCGAGACATGGCGGAGGCGGTGCGCCGGTCTTCCGCCGGCGGCCATCGCCTTGGAAACCACGTCATGACCGCAGGTCCTTCCGCTCTTCCCGCTTTCGACCTGTCGGCGGCACGGCGGATTCTGGTGGTGAAGCTCGACGAGGCGGGAGACCTCGTCCTCGCCACGCCCTTCCTGCGCGGATTGCGGGCGAGCGCGCCGCAGGCCAGCATCACGCTGGCGGTCCGGCCGCCGCTGGCCGAGTTGGCGCTGCGCTGTCCCTGGGTGGACGGGGTCGTTCTGCCGCTGGTCAAGCCGGATGGGCGTGGGCTCGATTTCCGCGGTGCGACGCCGGAGGCGCTTGCGCGCTTCATGGCGGATTTCCGGGCCGGCTTCGATCTGGCAATCGTGCCGCGCTACGATCTCGACCGCCATGGCGCGACGACGCTGGTCGCCGCCAGCGGGGCGCGGCTGTCGCTCGGCTATTCGGAACGGGTGACGCCCTGGAAGGCGGAGGCCAACGCCGGCTTCGACCGCGCTTATACCCACGTCCTGGCGGCTTCGCCGGGCATCCACGAGGTGGAGCACAATCTGGCCCTGCTGGCCCATCTCGGCGGCCGGACGGATGGAGCAGGGACCGATGCCGTCGCGCTGTGCCTGACCGAGGCCGACCGCGCGGCGGCCCTGCGGCTGACGGCCGGCGTGGCGGACGGGCGGCGGCTGATCGCGGTGGCACCCGGCACGGCGTCGCCGCGCCGCAACTACCCGCCGGATCAACTTGCCGCGGTGACGGGGCGGCTATGCGACGCGTTGCACGCCGATGTCGTCCTGTTGGGAACCGCGGAGGACGCCGCGGCGGTCGCGGCGGTTGCCCAGGCTCTTCCTCGACGCGTCCATGACCTCACCGGCCGCACCACCCTGCCCGAGGCGGCCGCCGTGATCGAGCGGGGGGCGCTTCTGCTGGCGATGGATTCCGGGCCGGCTCATCTGGCGGCGGCGGTGGGCACGCCGGTGGCGGTGTTCTCCTGCCACCCGGTCGGAGGCGACCCGACCTTCATCCATGCGCCGGAGCGTTTCCGTCCTTGGACCCGCCGCGCCCTGGTGCTGCAGCCGGCGGCTCCGGTGCCGCCCTGCACCGATTCCTGCCGCGACGCCGGTGCGCACTGCATTGTCACCATTGAACCGGACCGGGCGGCGGCGGCCATTCTCGACTTCCTCGCCGCCCTGCCCGCCACGACCGGAGAACCGCGATGACCGACGCATCCTCCGCGCCTCCGCAGTCTGCCGATCCACAATCTGCCGATCCGCTGGCTGCCAATCCGCTGGCTGCCGACCTGCTGGGGGGGGCCGCCACCAACCGGCTGGTCCGTGCGCGGCATGGCTTCATGCTGTTCAACCGGCACGACACGGTCGTCGGCCGCTCGCTGGCCTATTACGGTGAATATTTCGAAAGCGAGGTCCGGCTGTTCCGCCAACTGGTTCGGCCAGGCGACGTGGTCATCGATGCCGGCGCCAACATCGGCGCCCACACGCTGGCCTTGGCACAGGCTGCCGGGCCGTCGGGGCGGGTGCTGGCCTTCGAACCGGTCCGGCTGAACCACCAGCTGCTCTGCGCCAACATGGCGTTGAACTCCCTTAGGCAGGTGGACTGCGTGCAGGCGGCGCTCGGCGAAACCGACGGCATGCTCGCGCTCGACGATGTGGCGATGGAGGCGGAGGGCAATTTCGGCGGCATTGCGCTCGACGCCATTCCGGGCGAAACGGCGGTGCCGCAGCGGCGGCTGGACGATGTCCGCATTCCGGGCCGCCTGCGCCTGATCAAGATCGATGTGGAGGGGATGGAAACCGGCGTGCTCCTCGGCGCTCGCGGCTTGATCCGCCGGCTGCGTCCGGCGCTCTATGTCGAGAACGACCGGGCCGAGAAATCGCCGGAGCTGATCCGGCTGCTCCAGGAGCTGGGGTACGGCTGCTATTGGTACGTCACGCCTTTCCACAATCCGGACAATTTCTTCGGGCGGAGCGAACCGCTCTATGAGACCGGATTCGTCGATGACGGCACCCGGATCCATGGCCGGGGCCTGGGGATCAACCTGTTGTGCATCCCCAGCGAAACGGGGGGGCGGATCGCCGGTCTTCCGCCGGTGCTCGGCCCTGACGAGCATCCGCTGCTGCGGGAGTGCAATCCGCGCTTCACCGGCGGCCGGTGAGGGAACCGGAGGATGGCGGAGACCCGACGACGCTCCCGCTGACACTCCCGGGGACATCCGCTGTTCCGCCCCCCGGCGGGTTTTCGTCGCGTATGTGTTTTGTCGCGGATGGGCGTGACATCCGGACGCTCCACCTTGTTCTCTGGAGCCGTCGAAGGCCACGCCTCCCTGCCGATTAGGAACGCTCCGGATTGTCATCACTCTGCTGCAGCGCGATAATCAGGGATGCAGAGACGATACCGTATTGGGTGGGATCTCACCGGGTGGACGGTGATCGACACGGCTTCCGGGCAACTTGCGGAGCTCGATGGGTTTCCGCTGATCGGGCTTCAGCCAGAGGAAGCCGAAGACATAAGCAACACACTCAATGAAAGCTCGGCATCTTCAATGATGGGGGTCGGGCAATGTTTCTAGAAACTTCGATCTCAGGTCCGGTCTTTCGTTTTTGAGGGTGATTGGGCAACGAAGTTCTTTCTGCATGCCATTCGAAATGGTGGCAGACCTGTTTGTTCCAATTGTCGAGGTGTCAGTAAGCCCGATTGATCGGACCGCCGGTGGACAGTGTATTTGAACCGCCCACCTCGGCCGACAGCGGAGACAGCGGTCTCCGCGACAACAATCCAAGGTCGCCGCCATCAACTCTGGGGCGGTTTGGCCGGATGGCGGGCAAGCCAGCGGTCGAGTTGCCGGATTTCCTTCTCCTGGTCGGTGATGATCTTCCTGGCCATCTTCTGGAGCTCAGGATCGCGCCCGTTCTGGAGTTCGGCTCGCGCCATATCGACAGCCCCCCGGTGATGCTCCCGCATCATGGAGGCGAAGTCGTGATCGGTATCGCCGGTCAATCCCCAAGCCGCGCTCGCTCTGGCCCGTGGGCTTGCTGCTCAGGTCCGCGGCCTGCGTTGCCGGCTGGAGCCGTGGAACATCCGGTCGGCGTCGGAGCGGGTCGTGGCGTGGCTTCGGCTCCAGGTGTCGGGCGATCCACCGATGCTGCGGCTCGACCGGCCTTGGACGGAGATTGCCGCAGAGATCGGACTGACGCACGAGGCCATCTACCGGGCCTTGGCCGTTTTGGAGCGCACGGGGCGGCTTGTCCGGGAGAACGGGGTGGTGACGCTCTCCGACGGTTCAGGAACGATTGAGGACGCTGCCCGAAAGGATCGGTGACGGACCGAGCGACGCCGTACCGTTGCCCAATCGTCCAGCGGGACTGCCCGTGCTGGAATACCGGACGCCGTTCAGGCGTCGATCAGGCAGCCCACAGTCTCGTGGGCTGCAATACGGGAGGAACACCATGCTCAGGAACGTCGCTTTGGCTGCCGTCTTCGCCGTCGCCCTGACCGGTCCGGCACTCGCCAACAGCTGCCCCAAACACATGGCCGCTATCGATCAGGCCCTGGCGGCCAACCCGAAGCTGAGCCCTGACCAGATGACGCAGGTGAAGAAGCTCCGCGCCGATGGCGAGGCGTTCCACAAGCAGGGCAAGCATGCCGAGTCGGAGGCGACCCTCGCCCAGGCCGAAACCATCCTCGGCATCAAGAAGTGACATAGGGTGCCATGGGGGCGGAGCGATGCTCTTACCCCCGTGGCGCCCCTTGTGGCACTGTTGCGCAGCGGTTCAGCCCCTGGGCGCCTTCCGGCTGACGGCGACCAGCACTCCGGCGAGCATCAGGAACAGCACTGCGCCGCCGCCCCAGACCCGGACGTATCCGGGCATCCCGAGACTGGGGACCAGGGCGTAGACGGCGGCGAGCACCGCCCATACGGCGGCGATGACGACCACGAGCCAAAGCTCTTCATTCATTTTCATGGCGATTCCCCTGCGCTCAATGGCCGTGCCCGCCGCCGATGGCAATGATCGGCAGCGACTGTATCAACTGGAACGCGACGATGGTGAAGACGTACATGGCGGCGACCAGCGCCGCCACCGACAGCGGCCCGGTCCACGCCGGGGCTGCGCCGACGCCGCGCGACCCGGTCTGCCAGTCGACCACCGGCGCCTGTTCGGGGGACGGGCGCAGCGACAGCAGGGTACGGACGACGCCGTAGACGCTGATCGAGAGGGCGATGGCGAAGACGGTGGCGCCAAGGCCGACCAGAGCCATCAGCACCGGCCATGCGGCAGGCGCCATGCCGCCATAACTGACGTCGAAGATCCGGCGCGGCACGCCCATGACCCCGGCGGCGATGCCAGCGGCGCCGAAGATGAGCAGGCCGATGGTCACGACGGCCGGCATGCGCCGCAGCAGCTCCGGATGCCACAGGCTGCCTCCGCCAAGCGCCGGCAGGATCACCATCAGTGCCGCCAGGAAGGTCTGGGTCAGCACGCCAACCGCGAAGAAGTGGAAATACCCGGGCACGAAGAAGGTGTCCGACAGCATCGGCGCCAGCTTTTCCTGGATCAGGACGAAGGCGAAGGTGATGCCCAGCATCATGTTCACCACCGCCCAGCCCATGTTCGCCATCGCCGGGTTGCGCCAGGGCAGCCCCCGCAGCCAGCCGAAGAAGCCGGTGGCGCCGCGCGCCCGGGCACTCGCCTCCAGCGAGGAGACGATGATCGCGAAGGCGGCCAGGGTCGGGACCGAGACGAACAGCGACAGCAGCGAACCGACGATCCGGACGCTCTCCGACAGGTTGGGCTCCAGGAACATGTGATAGAGGCTGGTCGGCGGAACGAAGACCAGATAGGCGGCGAAGACGATCTTCGACAGGCGGGCGCCGTGGATGGACGTCACTCCGGTCAGGTGCTCGCTCAACACGTACCACACCAGCACGGTCGCCATCAGCGGCAGGTAATGCAGGTTGTGGAACAGGATGTGCCATTCGGTTCCATGGTCGGCCGGGAAGGGTCCCGTGCCGAGCGACCAGAGCAGGCCGGGCAGGAAGGCGTTTGTCGCGGCAATCGCGCTGACCACCAGGAAGCCAGCCCAGGCGAACAGGGCGAAGCCGATGGAGGTGAACGTGTCCGCCTCACCGCGCAGCCGGGGCTGGAGCACGGTGGCGATGCCGCTGACGGCGGAAGCGACCAGGCCTGCCGAGAGCAGCAGGTAGCCGAGGGCGAAGAAGCCGACGGAGCGCGGGTCGTCGGCGGCAAGCTCGGGGCTGCCGTCATAGAGCAGCGGCGTGCCGGTGGCGGAGATCCACTCGCTGACGCCGAAGCCCGCCAGCATCAGGGCCGCACCGGTCCAGGCAAGGGGGCGAAGGGCGAGGCCTCGGCCGTTCTCGGCCGCCGCCAGCACCAGCAGCAGCGCTGCCTGGATCAGGTAGAGCCAATAGAAGAACACGGACACGCCGTGCAGGGTCAGGAGGCGGTAGGCGTCATCCGGAAAGAAGGCGAGCGCCCCGGCGCGGGCGAGCGCGGTCACGAAGCCGCCAACCAAGCCGAGCGCGAGCGCCAGCAGAGCGGCGCCGAACAGCAGCGTGAGGAGGGCTTTGTCGGTACCCGGCAGAGCGGCAACCCGAGCCGTGAGGCGCGAGCGCGAGCCCACCGGAGCGACGGAGGTCGAAATGCTGTCCATGGTGGAGTCTCCCCGGCTCAGCCGACCACGATGCGGCCGTGCATGGCGTCATGCGCCTGGCCGCAATAGACGGTGCAGTACACGAGGTACTCGCCCGGCTTGGTGAAGGTGATCGTCTGCTCGGTCACGACGTTCGGCCGCAGGCGGATGATGCGGCTGGCGGACCCAAGCTGGATCGACGCGCCATGCGTGATGTCGTCCGCCATCATGCGGAACCGGTACGGCACACCTGCCTTGAGCTGGAGGACGTCCGGGCTGTAGGCGAATTTCTGCGCCATCAGGTAGACGTCGACCGGCTCGCCGGACGTCAACTCCGCACCATGGTCATGGCCGGCATCGGCATGACCATGGCCGCCATGTGCGTCGCCGCCAGGGGCGTCCGCATCGGCGTGTGGATTCACGCTGCCGTCCTTCTGCGCATACTTCTGGACGAAGAAGTCATGCTCGAAGCGGAACTCCTCGGGGGCCATGCCCGCGGCCGCGCCGTGGCCGCCATGACCCCCTGATTCGGCGGGGATCTCCGCCGCGCCATGCCCATCTTGGCCGCCGTGTGCGTCGGGTTCCGGGGCCGCGTCCTTGCGGCTACCGAACGGGAGCGGGGCAGCGCCATAGGCCGCCCAGGCGCCGTACAGGGAGACGGCGCCGAAGCCCAACGCGGCGATGAAGCCGCGACGGGTCGTGAAATGCCTCTCGGACATGATGAGAGTCCTCTGATCGCGTGGTCGGAATCGCTCGCGCACGCCGCCGGTCAGGCGGCGCATGGCCGGGCGTCCGACGCAGGCGTCAGAGCGCGCGGCCGATCAGAGGCTGGTTTTCGGAGGGGGCGTGTCCGGCGTGATGTCCCGGGCGTTCGGGACGAAGTCGGCCTGCGGGTGCCAGGACGCTTCGACCATGGTCACCGGGATGCTGACGATGTGCCGTGCCGGAGCCTCGGCCGCCGGGCAGCAGGTTGCCGCGACGGCGAGGGCGGCCTTGTGGCGGTCGTTCTGGGATGGGGCCGAAGGCGGCGGGGCGTGATGAGAACCGTGATGGCCCATCGAGACGGCCGGCATGTCCATCTGCGCCATAGCTCCGCCCACCACGCCCATCAGGAGCGCGAAGCCGAACGCAAGAATAGCGAAGATGTGGCCCAACCGCTTCATGTCAACCGTCATCACAATCGACCCGGGTCTGTCCGAGTGGGCACAATCATAGCTCTTAACGTGAGTGCGGCCATTGATGTCGGTCAACCGATGGTGCCGATCGATCGGTGATGCCATCGAGCGCATTTGTTGTTGACCTTCCCATCGCTGGAAGGCGGATGCTTGATCCGACATCCTGGGACAATGCTGAAACCGGGCGACATTCCGCCACACCTCATCCGAAGCCTCTGGCAAGGTCGGTTGGTGAAACGATCGTGCAGTTGCAGGGGCCGCGAAATGGTCCTAGGCTCATGAGTGAGGCCGGTGGGCACGCAACGTGCCGTCCGATCTCGGACAAGGAAGGCAATCGCCATGTGGCGTGGGACGCGGTCGACGGTGAGGAGGGTGGTGGTGAGCCTGCTGATGCTGGCCACGCTGCTCGTCTATGCCGTGCCGAGCCACGCCAGTCTGCTGCCTCACCCGCATTCGCCGGCGCCTCATGAGCATGCGTTGGTCGACACGCATGACGATGGTGTCGCCGGCGTGGCAGACCATGAGCACAAGCAGGACCCCTGCAAGGATCTTGGTGTGCTCGGCGACGATGCCTGCTGCAGCGTCGCCCAGTGCGCGACCATGCATGGCGGACTTCCCGTCGGTGCCGTCGCAGCCTTCGTTCCGACCCTCGACCGGGCAGACCATCTGCTTGCCCTGGCCACGCCCGAAGGCATCGGCAGCGACCCCGCACTCCGTCCCCCTCTCTGATCCTCTGACGCCACGAGTCTGTCCGCGCCCAGCTTGAGCTTCGGCTCAGCGAAGGACGTCGCCGGATGTCGTGCGCCCGGCCTTTGTGTCCCCGGCGCTCCTGCAGGGAGTCCGACCGGGATGGCTCGAACCAGATGATCAGACGGAGGACGCCATGTCGTCTTTCACCCGCACCCTGCTCCCGGCCTTCGCACTCGTCGCCATGATGTCGGCTGCCCAGGCCCAGACCGCCACCACTCCGGACCAGGGCCAGGACCACCAGGCCCACCACCCGGGCGGCACCACCACCACCCAGGACCAGCCCGCTGTGGCCCCGACGCCCACTCAGCCGTCCCAGGGTGCTCGGCCCGGCGTGCCCGGAAACGCCCCGATGATCGGCGAGGGCATGGGCAGCGGAATCATGGTGCAGCCCGGTGCCCAAGCCCAGGGCGGTCCGCCCGGCGCGAACCGGCCCGGCATGATGATGGGCGGCATGATGGGCCAGCAGAGTGGCCAATCCAGCATGATGGGCCCCGGCATGATGGGCCCCGGCATGATGGAGCAGATGATGCCCATGATGCGCCAGATGATGATGGGCCAGCAGGGTGGCATGGGCGCCATGGGCCTGCCGTTCGAGCGCGTCGAGGGCCGCATCGCCTTCCTGAAGGCGGAGCTCGAGATCACCGATGCCCAGGCGCCGCAGTGGAATGCCTTCGCCGACACTCTGCGGTCGAACGCCAAGGCCCATCAGGCCATGCACGAGCAGATGACCAAGGGCGGCCTGCCGTCCGCGTGGCCGGAGCGGCTTGCCGCTCAGCAGAAGGCTCTGTCCACCCGGCTCGACGCCGTGAAAGCGCTCGAGGCCGCCGCCAAGCCGCTCTACGCCGCGCTGAGCGACGACCAGAAGAAGGTCGCCGACCAGCTGTTCACCGGCCCGATGGGCATGATGTGAGGAGGCGGCCATGACGCACGAACACACCCACCACACCCCCGAGACCCACAAGCCGGAACCGCAGGCGCGCCTGCCCTGGTACCGGACCTGGACAGGACTGACCTGCCTTGGCGCCGTCGCCGTCGCGGCGGTGTACCTGTCGCTCTATCACGTCACCCACGTGCTCGACGCGCTGCCGCTCGTGCTCCTGCTGCTCTGCCCGCTGATGCACGTCTTCATGCACGGCGGCCACGGTCACGGCGGCCACGGTCACGGCGGGCACGGCGGTGGTGGCGATGACGCCGACCGCCCGAACAAGGGAGGCTCGCCATGACGTACGAGACCTCGGGCTACGGACTGTGGATGCTGGTCATCCTCAACTCCGCGATCTTCATCATTTTCGCTTACAGCTTCGGCAAGCCGCAGTCCCCGCGGGACTGGCGCTCCTTCGGGGCGTTCAGCGCCTTCATCATGGCGTTGTTCACCGAGATGTACGGCGTTCCGCTGACCATCTACCTGCTCTCCGGCTGGCTTCAGACCCGCTACCCCGGCCTCGACCTGATGTCGCACGACGCCGGGCACCTGTGGTCGACCGTCCTCGGCCTGTCGGAGAACCCGCACTTCAGCGTGCTGCACATCCTCAGCAACCTGCTGATCCTGGGCGGCTTCGTCCTGCTCTCGGCGGCCTGGAAGGTGCTTCACGCCGCCCAGCGCGCGCACCGGCTCGCCACCACGGGAGCCTACGCCTACATCCGGCACCCGCAGTATGTCGCCTTCATCGCCATCCTGTTCGGCTTCCTGCTCCAGTGGCCGACAATCCTGACGCTGGCGATGTTCCCGCTGCTCGTCTGGATGTATGTCCGACTGGCGCACTCCGAGGAGCGTGCAGCCCTCCGCGTCTTCGGCGCCGACTACGAGCGGTATGCCGCCGCCACGCCGGGATGGGTCCCGCACCTTGCCGGACATGGGCCGAACCGCCCCAGGGTGGGAGGGTCGTTCGGTGCGTGAGTTCGGGTCCAAGCGTATGACGCAGGCGGCGGCAGCCGCGGTTGCCGTCTGCCTGCTGGCACTTCCAGCCGGGGCACAGACCCTGCGCGATGCCGTGGAGGGGGCATGGCGGCTCAATCCGGAGGTCCGGTCGCTGGAGGCCAAGCGGAGGCAAGCGGTGGCCCAACGCGGCGCCGGAGAGTCGCTGGTTCCAGCCGCTCCGGCCGTCACCCTGCGGCACATCACCGACGTGGTGGGCCGCAACGTCGGGCGGCGCGAGTATGAGGCGGAGGTGGGCGTTCCGCTCTGGCTGCCGGGCCAGGGCGCGGCGACCGTCCGCGCCGCCGACGCACTGCTGGCACGCACCGACGCGGAGATCGCGGCGCGGCAGTTGGCTGTCGCCGGAGAGGTCCGGACGGCATTGTGGCAGATCGCGCTCCTCGAGCGGCGTGTCGAACTCGCCCGTGAGCGCCTCGCGGTGGCGCGCCGTCTCGAAGCCGACACGAAGCGCAGTTCCAAAGCCGGAGAAACCTCCGAGGCCGACCACCAGCTGGCACGTGGGGAGGCCCTCGCCGTGGCTGCGGAAGTCCGGGACGAGGACTTGACCCTGGAGGAGGCCCGGCAGGCGTTCCGCACGCTGACCGGTGCCACGGCCCCGAAGGCCACGCCCGAGCCGTTGATCGGCGAGCAACCGCTCGACCGGCACCCGGTGCTCCAGGCGGCTCGCCTGGGCGTCCGGTCGGCCCAGGCGCAGAGGCAGCTGGTCGACCTCACCACCCGCGATAGCCCGGAGGTCGGCGTTCTGGCCCGCAAGGAGCGGGATGGTCGTGGGGAGCGCTTCGACACCATCGTCGGCCTGTCGGTGCGCATCCCGTTTTCGATGGAGGCGGTCAATGCTCCCAAACGGGCTGAGGCCTCCACTGAACTCGTCCGTTCGGAGGCAGAACAAGCCAGCGCGGAGCGCACGGTCGAGACCGAAATCCGGCAGGCCCGCCTGGCCCATCAGGCCGCCACCGAACGCCTCTCCATCGCTCGCGACCGCGTCGCCGCGCTCAAGGGGCGCCTGTCCATCGTCGAGCGGGCGAGAAAAGGCGGCGAGATCAGCCTCGTCGAGTTCGTGCGGGCCCAGGAGTCGGCTTTCGAAGCCGACCTCGCCCGTGCCACCGCCGAAATCCAGGTCGGCGCCGCGCGCGCCCGTTTGAACCAGTCTCTCGGAGTTCTTCCATGATCCACCGACGCCTTCTTGCCGCGGCCTCGATCGCCGCGAGCCTTGCCGCGCCGGTCTCCCTTCCGACGCTGGCTCATGAAGGGCATGAGCACGGCGACGCTCCCAAGCCGGTCGTCGCCACCGCGACGCCGACCATGGAGACGTCCTCGTCGGACTTCGAACTGGTGGCGGTCGTCCAGGGCAAAAGCCTGCTGGTCTACCTGGACCGCTTCGCCAGCAACGAGCCGGTGAACGGTGCGACCGTCGAGGTCACCGCCGACGGGGAAGCCGTGACCGCCTCCCCCGTTTCCGGGGAGGAGGGGGGCTATCGCCTCGACGCCGCGTGGGTGTCGAAGCCGGGTCCGCACGAGCTGACCGTGTCGGTGACGGCGGTCGATGCCGCCGACCTGTTGATCGGCACGCTGGACATCCCGGCAACCGCCCAGCCCGCGGAGTCCGGTGGCGGGCGCGGCGTGTCCGTCATCCTCGGCCAGGTGCGGCATGATCCGGGCCTGATGCTGGGAGCCGTCATGGTCTTTCTGCTCGGCGTGCTGACCACGGTGGCGCTGACCCAGCGGGGCCGGACGCGCACGGTCGCCGGAGCGGCCCTGCTCGGTTTCGGCCTGCTGCTGGCCAGCGGCGCCGCTTTCGCCCATGGCGGCGAGGATCACAGCCATGGCGATGAGGCGAAGGACAAGACTCCAGGAGCAGCGGCCGCGCCTATGGCGGTGACCGGTGCATCGGACAGCCCCCGCCGGCTGCCGGACGGCAGCCTGTACGTGCCCAAGACATCGCAGCGCCTGCTGTCGGTGCGCACCACGGTCGCCAAGACGCAGCAGGCGGCGCAGACGGTCCAGCTTATCGGCCAGATCATCGCCGATCCGAACGGGGGCGGTCACGTCCAGGCGACCCAGAGCGGCCGCATAGAGCCGGGCGAGAAGGGGCTGCCCTATGTCGGCCAGCGTGTCGAGGCGGGGCAGGTCCTGGCCACCATCACGCCGGCCGTGAACGTGGTCGACCGCAGCGGCATCCAGCAGCAGATCGCCACGGTCGAGCAGGAGCTCGTCATCGCCGAGTCCCGCGTCCAGCGCCTGCGGAAGCTGGAAGGCAGCGTGCCGCAACGGGACATCGAGGAAGCGGAGGCCAACCTGAACGGCCTGCGCAAGCGCCGCGCCGCCCTGTCGCCGACCCTGACCACCAAGGAAGCCTTGCGCGCGCCCATCGGCGGAATCGTCACCGCCAACAACGTCAAGGCCGGGCAGGTCATCGAGGGCCGCGACCAGGTCCTGTTCGAGATCGTCGACCCGTCGCGGCTGATGGTCGAAGCGGTCGCCTTCGATCCCCGGGTGACGAACGCCATCAAGGCGGCAACGGCGACGACCGCCGACGGCACCAGCCTGTCCCTGGAACTGCTTGGCTCCAGCCTGGCGTTGCGCCAGCAGGCGATCCCGCTATTCTTCCGGATCGCCGATCCGCCGGCGGGGCTCGGCGTCGGCCAGCCGGTCCGGCTCGTCGCCCAGGTCCAGGGCACCGCGTCGGGCATCGTCCTGCCGCGCCACAGCGTGGTGCGCAGCGCCGGCGGACAGCCGATCGTCTGGCAGCACGAGTCGCCGCAGCGCTTCGTCGCCCGTCCCGTGCGCACGCAGCCGGTCGACGGCGGCACGGTGCTGGTCCTGGCGGGCATCGAGCCCGAGGCGCGCATCGTCACCGATGGCGCCGGCCTGCTGAACCAGGTCCGGTGAGGCGGCCATGTTCAACGTTCTCGTCAACACCAGCCTGCGCAACCGCCTGTTCGTGCTGGCCGCCGCCATACTGCTGGTCGTCTACGGCTCCTTCGTCCTCAAGGGCCTGCCGGTCGACGTCTTCCCCGATCTCAACAAGCCCACGGTCACGCTGATGACCGAGGCCGAGGGTCTGGCGCCCGAGGAGGTCGAGCAGCTGGTCACCTTCCCGCTCGAGACCTCGATGAACGGCATGCCGGGCATCACCCGCGTGCGCTCGGTCTCTGGTGTCGGCCTGTCCATCGTCTTCGTCGAGTTCGACTGGGGCACCGACATCTACCGCAACCGCCAGCAGGTCGCCGAGCGTCTGGCCATCGTCCAGGGCCAGCTGCCGCCGAACGTCCGGCCGCAGATGGGGCCGATCTCCTCCATCATGGGCGAGATCATGCTGCTCGCCATGTCCGCCGAACCGGGAACCGGCGTCGGGCCGATGGATGTCCGCGAACTCGCCGATTGGGTGGTCCGGCCCCGCCTGCTCGCCATCCCCGGCGTCAGTCAGGTCATCCCGATCGGTGGGGAAATCCGCCAGTACCGCATCGCCCCCGACCCGGCGCGTCTGCACGACCTGGAGATCACCACCGACGAGCTGGTGAAGGCGCTTCAACAGTTCTCGGCGAATACCGGCGGCGGGTTCATCGACCAGCACAGCGAGGAGTACCTGATCCGCAACATCGGCCGGACGACCCGGCTGGAGGACCTGCGCAACCTGGTGGTCGCCTACAAGGCCGGCCAGCCCATCCATCTGCGCCAGGTGGCCGACGTCGACTTCGCCGCCCGTGTGAAGCGCGGTGACGCCGGCGTCGATGGCAAGCCGGCCGTCATCCTGTCGGTGCAGAAGCAGCCGGGCAGCGATACGACGACGCTGACGGCCGACGTCGAGAAGGCCCTGGCCGATCTGGCGCAGTTCCTGCCGAAGGGGGTGAAGGCGAACGAGATCCTGTTCAAGCAGGCCAACTTCATCGACACCTCGATCCACAACGTCATGACGGTGCTGCAGGAGGCGGTGGTGGTGGTCGCCGTCATCCTGTTCCTGTTCCTGCTCAACGTCCGCACGACGCTGATCTCGCTGACCGCCATTCCGATCTCGATCCTGATCACCGTGCTGGTGTTCAAGGCGTTCGGCATGTCGATCAACACCATGACGCTGGGCGGCCTCGCCATCGCCATCGGCGAACTGGTCGACGATGCCGTCGTCGATGTGGAGAACATCTACCGCCGCCTCGGCGAGAACCGCCGCGCCGGCAACCCGCGGCCGATCCTGGAGGTGGTGGTGGCGGCCTCGCAGGAGGTGCGCTCCGGCATCGTCTACGCCACGATCATCATCATCCTGGTGTTCGTGCCGCTGTTCGCCCTGTCCGGCATCGAGGGGCGGCTGTTCGCGCCGTTGGGCGTGGCATACATCGTCTCCATCCTCGCCAGCCTGGTCACCGCCATCACCGTCACGCCGGTGTTGTCCTACTACCTGCTGCCCAAGCTGAAGCGGCTCGATGAGCATGACAGCTGGCTGGTGCGGCGTTTGAAAGCCGGCAATGCCCGCCTGCTGAACTGGGCCTTCGGTAATCCCGGTACCCTCTTCGCCGTGGTGGGAGCCGCCGTGGTGATCGCCGCGGCCACGGTGCCGAGCCTGCCACGCGCCTTCCTGCCGCCCTTCAACGAGGGCACGCTGACGATCTCCATGGTGCTGAACCCCGGCATCTCCCTGGCCGAGTCGAATCGCGTCGGTCTCGCGGCCGAGAGGCTGATCATGCAGGTGCCGGAGGTGGCGTCGGTCGGTCGCCGCACCGGCCGTGCCGAGCTCGACGAACACGCGGAAGGCGTGCATTCCAGCGAGATCGACGTCGATCTGATACCGTCCGCGCGCAGCCGCTCCGCGGTGCTGGCCGACGTGCGGGCACGGCTGGCGGCGCTGCCGGTGTCGGTGAATATCGGCCAGCCGATCTCCCACCGGCTCGACCATATGCTGTCCGGCGTCCGCGCCCAGATCGCCCTGAAGGTCTATGGCGAGGACTTGGACACCCTGCGCAGCTTGGCCGGGCAGTTGCAGCAGCAGCTGACGTCGATCCCCGGCCTGGTCGACCTGCAGATCGAGAAGCAGGTCCGCATCCCGCAGGTGCAGGTGGTCGTCGACTATGAACGGGCTTCCCTCTACGGCGTCACCCCGGCGATGGCGACGGAGGCGCTGGAGAGCCTGTCCAACGGCCGGGTGGTGTCGGAGATCGTCGACGGCACGCGGCGCTTCGACGTCGTGCTGCGGCTGTCCGACGAGGACCGCACCACCAGCGGCTTGACCAACCTGCTGGTCGAAACCCCGGCGGGGCGGGTACCGCTCAGCCTGTTCGCCACGATCGAGGAGACCGA
>JBKHVJ010000473.1:0-6745 GCA_046570145.1 Alphaproteobacteria bacterium | reverse complement strand
CTGCGGCACGGCGGCGATGGCGAGCGCGTCGCGGTTCTCTCCGCAGGCATTGCCGCGCCCGCCGAAGGGAAGCCGCGCCACGACCTGCGGACGGCCGGCATCGGCCGACACCAGGAAGCGCCACCATGGGTCCGAATCGTCGTCGGCCGGATAGGGCACCACGGCGACGGTCGCCGTCCCCTCCGACACCGCACGCAGGGCGGCGGCCGGGGTGTTGACGGCGGTCATCGGCACGAATCCGCCGAAATGGTCGCGGGCGACATCCCAGAAGCCGCGGCGGTCCTCCGGCGCATAGACGGCGACTGCGAAGGGGGCCTGCATGCGGGTGAAGGCGGTGATCATCTCCCGCCAGATGCGGACAACGACCTGGGCCGGGAAGGTTCCGGCATGGCGGGCCATCAGGCGCCGCAGGATCGTCGCCTCCCGCGCCGGGCGCAGATAGACGGGCTGCGCCCCATTCTCCGCCGCGCCATTGCCTTTCGCCGCCCCGATGCGTTCCACCACGGCGGCGCGGCGCATCAGCAGGTCATGGATCGCGTCGTCGATCTGGTCGATCTCGCGGCGCAAATCGTCGAGCGGGGTCCGGGCGGGGGCCATGGGTCACGAAACCATCGAATGCAGAGCCGGTTAGTAGTAGTCCGCATGCGCCGCGAAATCAAAGAAAACATTGACACTCCGAAGCCCGGCTTCGTAGCTATACCCTCCCGTTCCGCCACAGCTCACCGACGGTTTCCGCCCAGGCGCCGCAAGGCGCCCGAATGCCGGAACCGCTTCCCAAGGCACGAAGCGACATGTCCGCGTCCCCCTCCGCGCCGCAGCATCCCCTGGTCACGCCGGTTCCTGACAGCCCGGCCCCGGAAAGCCTGACGATGCCGGGCAAGCGCGTGCGTCTGGCGGTGGACCGGCCGATGCGGCTGGACAGCGGGGTGGAGATCGGCGGCTTCCAGATCGCCTACCAGACCTACGGCACGCTGAACGCCGACAAGTCCAACGCGATCTTCATCTGCCATGCCCTGACCGGCGACCACTTCGTGGTGGAGAAGCATCCCGTCACCGGCAAGCCCGGCTGGTGGGAGATGCTGGTCGGCCCCGGCAAGCCGGTGGACACCGACCGCTATTTCGTCATCTGCTCCAACGTGCTGGGCGGCTGCCTGGGCAGCACCGGGCCGAAGGACATCGATCCGGCCACCGGCCAGCCCTATGGCCTGTCCTTCCCGGTCGTCACCATCGGCGACATGGTGCGGGCGCAGAAGCTGCTGGTCGAACATCTCGGCATCGAGAAGCTGTTCTGCGTCATCGGCGGCTCCATGGGCGGCATGCAGGTGCTGCAATGGGCTGTGGCCTATCCCGAATCGGTGTTCGCCGCGGTGCCCATCGCCACCGCCGCCCGCCATTCGGCGCAGAACATCGCCTTCCACGAGGTCGGGCGCCAGGCGATCATGGCCGATCCGAACTGGCGCGGCGGCAATTACCTGCTGGAAGGCACCAAGCCGGAGGCCGGTCTGGCCGTCGCCCGCATGGCCGCCCACATCACCTACCTGTCCGAAGCGGCCCTGCACCGCAAGTTCGGCCGCAACCTGCAGGACCGCAAGGCGGTCACCTACGGCTTCGACGCCGACTTCCAGGTGGAAAGCTACCTGCGCTACCAGGGTGCGGCCTTCGTCGAGCGGTTCGACGCCAACTCCTACCTCTACATCACGCGGGCGATGGATTACTTCGACCTCGCCGCCGATGCGGGGGGCACGCTGGCGAACGCCTTCCGTCCGGACGGTAAAACCACGCCGGTGCGCTTCTGCCTTGCCAGCTTCTCCAGCGACTGGCTGTTCCCGACCTCGGAATCGCGGGCCATCGTGCATGCGCTGAACGCCGTCGCCGCGAATGTCAGCTTCGTGGAGATCGAGACGGACAAGGGCCACGACGCCTTCCTGCTGGACGAGCCGGAGTTCCATCAGGTCATCCACGGCTTTCTGGAGGGCTGTGCCGAGCATCGCGGCCTGTCCGCCCGCCGCGCACGCTGATTGGGGCAGAACGACCGACCATGGTGGACATTCGCGACGACCTGAAGCTGATCGCCGAGATGGTGGAGCCGAACAGCCGCGTGCTGGACGTCGGCTGCGGCGACGGTGCCCTGCTGGATTATCTAGCTCACGCCAAGAACGTCGACGGGCGCGGCATCGAACTCAGCATGGACGGCGTGCGGCAATGCGTGGCGCACGGCCTGTCGGTGATCCAGGGCGACGCCGAGACCGACCTGAAGGACTATCCCGCCGACGCCTTCGACTATGTCATCCTGGGACAGACCCTGCAGGCGATGCGGCAGCCGCGCGACGTGCTGCAGATGATGTGCCGCATCGGCCGCCGCGCCATCGTGTCGGTCCCCAATTTCGGCTATTGGCGGGTGCGGCTGCAGCTTCTGCTGACCGGCCGCATGCCGGTGACGGAAAAGCTGGGCTACCAGTGGTGGGAGACGCCCAACATCCATTTCTGCACGCTGCGCGACTTCGTCGTGCTGACCGAGGAAATGGGCATCACCATCGAGCAGACCCGCATCCTCGACCATGCCGGCCGGGTCACCAGCCAAGCCCATTCCGGTTTCGCCAACCTCTTGGGCGAACAGGGCGTCTTCCTGCTGAGACGCAACGGCGGGTGAGTTTTTTCTGCATGCGGGCGGGAACCTGTCGTCCGTAAAGATGTTCATGATACGTTCCCCTTTGAAGAGGTGCGCATCATGACCGCCAAGCATTCGGCCGACCAGCATTCCACCGATCCCCGCGACCGGTCCCACGACAATCCGAAAACCGGCGCCGATACCTCCAACCGGGACAAGGACCCCGACGACTGGACCACCGGCGACGAGCCGATGACCGGCGCCCAGGCCTCCTACCTGAAGACGCTGAGCGAAGAGGCCGGCGAGTCCTTCGACGACGGCCTGACCAAGGCGGATGCGTCCAAGCGGATCGACGCACTTCAGGACAAGACCGGCCGGGGGAAGTAACGGCGTTCGACGACAGGTGCCCTCTTCCGGGGCGGGAGAGGGAGTTTGGAGCGATGCCCCCCGGCAACCCGCGGGCATGTTGGACTGTTAACCAGGGCGATACCGAATCCGAATGGAAGGGTCGCCCTCATGCTCCGCCCCCTGATGCTTTTGTCCGCCGCAGCGTTGCTGATGACCGGCACCGCCATGGCCCAGACCGCGCCGGCGCCCAGTGCCACCGCCGACACCGCGGCTCCCGGAACCGCCCCGCCGCTGATGACGGCGCCGCGGCCGGACGATCAGCCCACCACGGCGCCGGTCGCTTCGCCGCCGGGCGTCAGCGGCGAGGCCCCTTCGCAGGAGATGCAGAACCCGGCACCACCGGTCGCCGCTTCGCCGGCCGGCTCGCCGCCGGTGGCCGCCCTGCCCTCCGCCGCCCTCAACCCCGATCAGGCACGGTCGATGGTGGGGACGGAACTGCGCACCCGCGACGGCCAGCCGGGCGGCCGCATCCTGGACTTCACCCTGAGCCAGCCCGGCGACCGGATCGACCGCATCGTCGTGGCTCCGAACGATGTGCTGGGACTGGGCGAGAAATTGGTCGCGGTTCCGGCCGGCGCCCTGACCAACGGGCCGAACGGGCCGGTCCTGGACATGGAGCAGGCCGGCATCGGCAAGGCACCGACCTTCGCCTATGGAAGCGAGCCGACGGTGACCCGCCCCGACAACCAGTAAAGCCGGACGGCCAATAACGCCAGACGGCCGGAGGGGGTCAGGCAGCCGGGCGGCGGCGGAAGAGACCGGTCAGACAGGCGAAGGCGCACAGCCCGGCGCCCAGCCACAGCACCGCCACGCTGCCGTCCGCCTTGCCCACCGCGCTGAAGACCAGTCCGACGGTCGCGGCGCCCAGCGTCTGGCCCAACAGCCGGCCGGTCGCCTGGATGCCGCTGGCGCCACCGCTGCGCTCCTTCGGCGCGCTGCTGACCAGCACCTTGTTGTTCGGGGTCTGGAACAGGCCGAAGCCGAAGCCGGCCAGCGCCATGCGCCACACCACGTCCAGCGTCGCCGGATCGGGCGGCAGCAGCGCCATCAGCGCCAACCCGATGGCGAACAGCGCCAGTCCGGCCGCCGCAAGGCGCGTCGGCTCGTACCGGTCGGCCAGCCGGCCGGAGATCGGCGCGACCAGCGCCACCATCAACGGCCAGGGCGTCATCAGCAGCCCCGATTCGGCCAGCGACCGGTGCAGCACGTCCTCGAAGAAGAAGGGCATCGCCACGAAGACGATGTTCTGCGAGGCGAAGGCGCAGACCGAGGTCACCACGGTCAGGGCGAAGACCGGCCGGCGCAGCAGGTCCACCGGCAGCAGCGGCGCGGATTGCGACAGCTCCCGCCGCACCAGCGTCACGCCCAGGGCCAGCGCGCCCGCCAGTTCCGCCGCAACCAGCCAGCCGGGCTGGCTGCCGTCCATCCCCTTGAAGCCGATGATCAGCAGGCCGAGCATGCCGGCGTTCAGCAGGGCGCTCACCCAGTCGAACCGGTGACCGGCGGGGGTGGAGGCCGGCATGGCCCGCGCCGCCACCGCCAGCGCCGCCAGCCCCAGCGGCACATTGACGGCGAACAGCCAGGGCCATGAGGCGACCGACAGGATCAGCGCCGCCAGGCTCGGCCCCGCCGCGGAGGACACCGCGACGATCATCGCGTTGTAGCCGACCCCGCGCCCGAGATGGGTGGATGGGTAGATGTGGCGCACCAGCGCCAGATTCACGCTCATGATGCCGGCGCCGCCGATGCCCTGCAGGACGCGCGCGGCGGTCAGCAGCGGCAGGCTGGGCGACAGTGCGCAGGCCAGCGACGCCACGGTGAAGACGGCAAGTCCGCCCCAGTAGACCTTGCGATAGCCGACGATGTCGCCCAGCGAGGCCAGCGGGAACAGCGAGACGGTGACCGCCAGCTGATAGGCGTTGACCACCCAGATCGCGCCCGCGGCATCCACCCCGAACTCGCGCTGGATCGTCGGCAGGGCGATGTTGGCGACCACCCCGTCCAGCACCGCCATGATCAGCGCGACGGTCATCGCCGCCATCGCCCAATAGCGTTGCGGCACCGGCAGCCCGTCGGCGACGGCCAGCGGTTTCGGATGGGCGGACGGGGCGGTGGAGACGGTCGGCATGGGGGGACTGGACATGGCCGTCAGCATAGAGGCCGTCCGCCGCTGCGCGGTCGCAGCAATTTCGCATGAAAGCATTGCGGAAGCCGAGCGCGGGGGTGGGACTATGTCAGACCGGAACCCCTCCCCCGCCCTCCTGTTGGAATGGGACGCGAGCCAACCTAAAGGAGCGCCACCATGACAAAACACATCCCGCCCGTTCCGCCCGAGGGCCGCAGCGACAAGGGGCCCGGCGAGCCGGCGACCAGCGCCTCGCCCGATGATGGCGCCGGCAATCGCGGCGCCCCCAACACCAAGGAGCAGGGCCAGCCCGGCAACACCCGGCAGAACACCACCCACCAGGGCTACCAGCAGGATCGGTGAGGCATGACCAAGCGCCATGAAGACACAGACCGCCACCATGGCGGTCCCGGCAGCAGCCAGCAGAACGCCGATAAGCCGGCACCGGCTGCGGAAAAGCACCCGTATCCGGGTGAACCGACCAACGGCCGCCAGTCCGGCAGTTCCAGCGGCGGCGGCGAACGCGACCTCCACCACACGCACGACCCGAAGACGAAGCGGTAGGAGGTAGAGCCCTCTCCCGCCCCGGGAGAGGGCGTCCTTCTCACGACGACAAGTCCTTCAGAATCGGGCATTCCGGCCGCTCGTCGCCGTGGCAGGCGTCGGCAAGCTCATGCAGCGTGTCGCGCATCGCCTGCAACTCCGCGATCTTCGCCTCCAGCTCGTCGATGTGCTGCAGCGCGATCCGCTTGACCTCCGAACTGCAGCGGGAACGGTCCTGCCACAGCCCGACCAGCTTCTGTATGCGCTCGATCCCGAAGCCCAGCGTCCGCGCCCGCTTGACGAAACGCAGCACATTGACGTCCGTGCCGCTGTAGACGCGGTAGCCCGACGCCGTCCGCCCGGCCTCCGGGATCAGGCCGATGGATTCGTAATAGCGGATCAGCTTGGCGTTGACGCCCGAGGCCTTGGCGGCGTCGCCGATGGTCATGCCGTCCTTCATCGGGCATCCTCCTTCGGCGGTGTCCAGCCCCGCAGGGTCAGGGCGTTGATCACCACGCTGGCCGAACTGAGCGCCATCGCCGCCCCCGCCAGCACCGGGCTGAGGTTGCCCGACGCCGCCAGCGGGATGCCGATCACGTTGTAGGCGAAGGCCCAGAACAGCCCCTGGCGAATCTTCGAATAGGTCCGCCGCGACACGTCGATGGCCCCGGCCACCAGCCGCGGGTCGCCGCGCATCAGGGTGACGCCGGCACTGTGCATCGCCACGTCGGTCCCGGTCGCCATGGCGATGCCGACATCGGCTGCGGCGAGCGCCGGAGCGTCGTTGATGCCGTCGCCGACCATGCCCACCGTCTTGCCCTCTCCCTTCAGCGTCGCGACCACGGCGGCCTTGTCGCCGGGCAGCACCTCGGCGAAGACGCGCTCGATGCCCAGCGCCGCGGCGACGCAGCGGGCAGCCCCCCAGCCATCGCCGGTCACCATCGCCGGCTCCACCCCCTGCGCCTTCAGCGAGGCGACCGCCGTCACCGCGCTATCCTTCACCGTGTCGCCGAAGGCGACGAGGCCCAGCAGGCGCGGCGCATCGCCGACCTCGATCAGCC
>JBKHVJ010000472.1:0-6389 GCA_046570145.1 Alphaproteobacteria bacterium | reverse complement strand
ATCGCCGGGATCCTGAACGACTGCGGCGCCGCCATCCTCGTCCACGACGCCACGCTCGCCGACCGCATGCCCGCCGCAGAGGAGGTGCCGTCACTGACCCTGCGGCTTTCGGCCGGCGGTGCGGTGGAGGATTGCCGTCCGTTCGAGGATCTGCTGGAATCCGACGCGGCTGGTTCAGTGCCTGCGGTGCCGCAGGGGGAGGAGGACACGGCCGTCATCCTCTACACCTCCGGCACCACGGGGAAGCCGAAAGGCGCGCTGCTCGCCCATGTGAACATCATCCACTCCGCCATGCATTTCGAGGAATGCTGGGACTATCGCGAAGGTGAGCGGGCGGTGCTGGCGGTGCCGGCCTCGCACGTCACCGGGCTGGTCGCCGTGGTGATGTCGATGATCCGCGTCGCCGGCTGCACGGTGATGATGCCGGCCTTCGACGTCGCCGGCTTCCTGGAACTGGCGAGCCGTGAGCGCATGACCACCACGGTGCTGGTTCCGGCGATGTACAATCTCTGCCTGCTGCGCGCCGATTTCAGCCGCTACGACCTGTCGTCCTGGCGGATCGGCGGCTTCGGCGGCGCGCCGATGCCGGAGGCGACGGTGGAGGCGATGGCCGAGCGGCTGCCCGCCCTGCATCTGCTGAACGCCTACGGTTCTACCGAATGCGCCACCATCATCAGCGTGGTTCCCATCGGCCACACCCGCGCCTGCCTGGATTCGGTCGGCATGGCCGTGCCCTGCGGCGACCTGCGGATCGTCGACGAACAGGGCCGCGAATGCCCGCCGGGGGTGAGCGGGGAGGTGTGGATCCGCGGGCCGATGACCATCCGCGGCTATTGGAACCGCGAGGACGCCACCCGAGACAGCTTCGTCGACGGCTATTGGCGGTCGGGCGACATCGGCGCGCTGGATGCGCAGGGCTATCTGCGGCTCTACGACCGCAAGAACGACGTCATCAACCGCGGCGGTCACAAGATCTATAGTGTGGAGGTCGAAAACCTGCTGGTCCGCCATGCGGACGTGGTGGAGGCGGCGGTGGTGGCCCATCCCGATCCGGTGCTGGGCGAGAAGATCCATGTCTTCGTCATCTCCAAGTCCGGCAGCCTGACCGAAGAGGACGTGCGCGACTTCTGCCGGGCGAACCTCGCCGGCTACAAGGTGCCCGACTATGTGACGCTGCTGGGCGACGCGCTGCCGCGCAATGCCAACGGCAAGGTGACGAAGCGCGTGCTGCGCGACCGGGTCACCGCGGCGTGAACCCTTCTCAGGCGGACGGGTGGATCACCGAACGGTCGATGTCGGCCAGGGTCGCGCGGCCGGTCAGCGCCATCGCGACCTCCAGTTCCGTCTGGAGAAGCGTCAGCATATGGGCGACGCCGGCCAGCCCGCCGACCGCCAGGGCGTGCAGCACCGGCTGGCCGACCAGCACGGCGTCGGCGCCGAAGGCCAGCGCCTTCAGGATGTCGGTGCCGCGGCGGATGCCACCGTCCATCAACACCGGCAGGCGGCGGGCGGCCCTGGCGGCGACCGCCGGCAGCGCGTCGATGGTGGCGGGCAGGGTATCCAGCGTCCGGCCGCCATGGTTGGAGACGATGAGGCCGCCCGCGCCGGCGGCGATGGCGGGATCCACGTCGTCGGGGTTGAGGATGCCCTTGAGCAGGACGGGCAGGGCGGTTTCTCCGCACAGCCACGCCACCGTGTCCCAGGTCGGGGCGGCGTGGAGCATGCCCTGGAACACCGGACTTCCGGGCCGGGCCGGCCTGAAGCCGTCGGGGACGAGACCGGCGAGGTTGACCGGCGCGATGGTGGGCGGCAGGCGGAAGCCGGCACGCTGTTCCATGTTGCGCATGCCGTTGACCGGCGCATCCACCGTCAGGACCAGCGCCCGGCATCCGGCATCCTCCGCCCGCCGCATCAGGGTCAGCGTGTCCTCCCGCCGCGGCTGGGTGTAGAGCTGGAACCACAGCGGGGACGCCGCCCGCCGGGCGATCTCGTCGATGCGCACGCTGGCCTGGGTGCTGACCGTCATCCAGCTGCGCGTCAGGCCGGCGGCCTCCACCGTCGCCAGTTCACCCTCGGGATGGACCAGCTTGTGATAGGCCATCGGCGCCAGGATGATCGGGTAGTCCAGCGTCTCGCCGAACAGGTCGGAGCGCGCGGTGGCGCCGGACAGGTCGCGCAGCACGCGCGGCATCAGCCGCAGGCGGTCGAAGGCCTCGCGATTGGCGCGCTGGGTGATGCCGTCTGCCCCGGCACCGCCGATATAGGCGCGGATGGCCGGATCCACACGGTCATTGAAGTGGCGTTCATAGTCGAACAGCGAAACGGTATCGGGCGGAACGGTCATCGGCGGCTTTCCTGCGGAGGGGCCGGTTCGGCAAGCGCGGCGGCTCGGGCGGCCAGCGCCTGGATCCGCGGGTCGGGGTCCGGGGCCAGTGCCGTGGCCATGCTGCGGTAGAAGTCGGGGAAGCCGCTGTCGAGCGCAAGGCGGAACCAGCGCAATGCCTCGTCGCGCAGTCCGTCGTGCAGAAGCGTGCGCGCGTGATTGAAGCGGCCCCAGCAATCGCCGCCCTCCGCCGCCGCCTTGAACAGGGCGCGCGCGGCGGCATCGTCGGCGGGCACCGCGCGTCCGCTCTCGTGGAACAGACCCAGCATGTTCAGCGCCTTGGCGTTTCCCTTGGCGGCGGCGGCGGCATAGAGGCGGTAGGCGGCCTCGTCATCGGCCGGAACGCCGACGCCACGACAATGGAGGTCGACCAGATTGAACAGCGCCCAGCCGTCGCCGAGATCCGCGGCCTTGCGGTAATGCGCGGCGGCCTGGACCGGATCGGCGGGAACGCCCCAGCCATGTTCGAGGCAGCGGCCCAGCATGGTGATGGCGCGCGCGTCGCCGCCGCGCGCGGCACTGCGGAACCAGGAGTAGGCCTGTTCGCCCTCGCCACGGTCGAGGCAGGATTGGCCCAGCGCCAGGAGCGTATCCGCGACGCTCAATCCCGGCATAGGGCTCCGCGCACGCTCCGCCATCACACCTCCGCCCAGCGGCGCAGCAGGTTGTGGTAATGGTTGACCAGCGACAGGACGGCGTGATGGCCGTCGCCCAGTTCCTGCCGCAGCTCGATGATCGCCATGTCGAGGTCGTAGAGCATGGCGCGCAGCCCGTCGTCGCGCACCATCGATTGGCTGAAGAAGAAGGAGGCCCAGCGGGAGCCGCGCGTCACCGGACTGACCTGATGCAGGCTGCTGGACGGGTAGACCACGGCATGGCCGGCCGGCAGCTTGACCGATTTGGTGCCGTAGGTGTCCTCGACGATCAGCTCGCCGCCGTCGTAATCCTCGGGATCGCTGAGGAAGATGGTGGTCGACACGTCGGCCCGCATGCGCATGCCGCCGGTGCCGGGGATCGTGCGGATGCTGTTGTCGACGTGATAGCCGTAGGTCATCGCCCGGTCGTAGCGATTGAACATCGGCGGCAGGACCCGCAGCGGCAGGACGGCGGAATTGAAGGCCGGGCTGCGGGCGAGCGCGCGCAGGATGACGACGCCGAGCTGCCGCGCGGTCTCGCTTTCCTCGGGGATCTGCAGGTTGTGCTTGGCGCCGGCGGCCTGATCGCCCGCGGTGACGCGCCCGTCGACCCAGGGCGAGGCCTCCAGCACCGCCCGGCACTGGGCGACCTCGTCCGCGGTGAGGATGTCGGGGATCTGCAGGAGCACGGCGTGTTTCCTCGTACAAAGGGCCGGACCGCCCATGCTGGGCGGCCCGGCCGGCTTTTCAGGCCATGTGATGGACGATCGAGGCGCTCAGAACGTCAGCCCCGTCGTCAGCATGACGGTGCGGCCGGAGGCGGGCACGGCACGGGTGGCGTTGAAGGCCGAGGTATAGTTGCGATGGTCGGTCAGGTTGTAGCCGTTGAGCGCCACGGAGACGTTGCGGATCTCGTAGGACACCATCGCGTCCGCCGAGAAGGTGTCGGGCATGCGGGCCGTGTTGGCGCTGTCCGCCCAATATTCCGACGCGTACTGCATGCCGCCGCCGACGGTGAACCTGCCGGGGATGCCGGCCTCGAACTCGTAGGTCGTCCACAGGCTGGCATTGTGCTTCGGCACGTTGGCGGCGACCTTGCCGACCACCGCCGGGTTGCCGCGGGAGTCCGTCACCTTGCCGTCCAGGTAGGCGTAGTTGGTGTAGATGTTCCAGTGCTCCGTCACCTTGCCGCCGATGCTGGCCTCGAAGCCGCGGACGCGGATGCCGAGACCGGCCTCGGAGAAGCCGTCGGTGACGGTGCCGGTGGTGGGATCGATCGAGTAGGTGTTGGACTTCTCGGCCTGGAAGATGGCGGCGCTGATGCCCAGCCGGCCGTTCAGGAAGTCGGCCTTGCCGCCGATCTCGTACAGGTCGGTCTGTTCCGGATCGAAGTTGCGGGCATTGTTCGGCGTCTCCGCCGTTCCATTGGTCAGCGCCGAAGCGATGTCGGTGCCGACCGGCTTGTAGGAGCGCGAGTAGGAGGCGTAGACCGACGAATCCTTGGTCGGCTCGTAGATCAGGCTGACCGACGGGCTCCAGGTGCGCTCGGTCCCCGTGCCGCTGGCGATCGCCCGGTCGGCCGAGCCGAAGCTGGTGCGGAAATAGTCCCAGCGCAGGCCACCCTGGACCGACAGCTGGTCGAACAGCCAGACGCGGTCGCTGGCGAACAGGCCGGCGTTGGTCACGCTGGCTTCGCGGCCGCCGGTCGCCGGGAAGGTGATGGCGGTGTTGGCGGCATAGCTGTGCGCCGGGTTGCGGACGGTCTGGTTGTTGACGCGGTTGACCCAGGTGGCGTTCTCGCGCTTGTCGCGCTGGTAGCTGACGTCCACGCCGCCGTTGAAGGAATGGCGCAGCCCGAACAGCTCGCCGTTCACCTTGGCGCCGGTGACGTTCTGCACGCCCCAGCCCTGCTGCTTGTAGGCCAACCCACCGCCGGCGCCGTAGGTCAGTGCCGGGTTGCGGCCGGCGAGGAACTGGGTGGCGGAGGCACCGCTGACCGCCGCCGGGGCGGTGGCCGCGTAGTTGCGCCCGTAATGGCTGAAGCGGGTGTCGTTGTAGACCGACAGCGCCTTGTTCACCTCATGCGCGAAGGTCGAGGTGAGGATGTGGTTCGAGGTGTCGTCGCGGTCGAGGTTGCGGACGTAGGAGGTCGAGCGGTCCAGACCGAATTCCCCCGCCGGACGGAAGATGCCGTCGCGGCCCTGCACCATCGGCTGGCCCATGTCGGGCGTCTTTTCGCCCTTCAGGAAGGCGTAGTTCAGATGCCAGGTCGTCGGCGTGCCGAGGCCCAGCCCCAGGTCGGCGGCGATGCCGCGTCGGTCGGCCTCCACCTCGTCGCGGTCGGCGACGTTCTGGGTGTGGTAGAGGCCGTTCACCCGCAGCGCCGCGGTGTCGCTGAGCGGCTGGTTGAGATCGACGGCGGTGCGGTAGGTCGGGCCGGTGCCGACCGATTGGTCGATCTGGACCTTCGGCTGCAGCGACGCCTTCTTGGTGCCCTGGTTGATGACGCCGCCGGAGTTGCCGACGCCGAAGCCGTTGCCCGACGGGCCCTTGAAGACCTGCACCGTCTCGGTGTTGAAGACGTCGTGGGTGTAGACGCCGAAGTCCTTCAGACCGTCGGTGTAGATGTCGCCGCGGGCAGTCAGGCCGCGGATGCGGAATTGGTCGCCGTTCTGGCCGCCGTTGCCTTCACCGGTCGAGATGGTGATTCCCGGTACGTTGCGCAGCGTCTGCTCCAGCGAGGTGGCGCGCTGCTGCTCGATGATTTCCTGCGGCACGACGTTGACGACGCGGGGCGTGTCCTTGACCGTCTCCGGCAGGCGGGACACGCCGGTGGGGGCGGCGTTGACGTTGCCGGTTTCCGGTGCGACGGCGTCGACCGTGATCGAATCGAGCTGGAGGGCGTCGCCGGAGGAGCGCTGCGGCGTCGGCCCCGTCCCCGGAGCGCCCGTTCCCGTGCCTGCCGTCTGCGCATCGGCCGCGGCCGGAATGCCGAAGGTCATGGCCAGGCTGGCCGTGGCGGCCGCACCGGCCAGAAGGGGTCTCAGCCCAAGGGGGGACGTGGTCTGTCGCATCAAGCTCTCCCGAAATGCGCCAAGGTGATTGGACGATCGCTGGACCGCCTTCTACCAATGGGATAGCTCCCCCCTACAACAGGCGAAGTTCAGAATAATTCTAAATTGCAAAATCGCTGACTTACCGCAGCGGGTGCGGATGAGCTTCAGTGCGCCGTCCGGGCGTGGACGGTCGGCCGGCAGCTGTGGAGATCCGGCACTGGAGGGATGTTAGTTTTCCCTTATTTGTCAATGTATTAGCCGTGTCGCCCGACGCTGTTCGAGCAACGTCGGGCTGAAGCGGAACGGCGTGGAACC
>JBKHVJ010000471.1:0-8440 GCA_046570145.1 Alphaproteobacteria bacterium | reverse complement strand
TGCCGCGGCTGGACACGCCCTTCACCACCATCTGCTTGCCGTCGCGCAACGCCGTGGTCACCGCACGGTCGCTCTCGGCATCGCGGGCCCAGGCGGTTTCACCGTCGGTGAACAGCTTGAACTCCTTGCCGTCGACGGAAACCTCGGCCTCGCCGCCCTTCTTGAACGGATAGCCGACGATGATGCTGATGACGTCCAGGGTCTTTTCGGACGGGCGGTGGGTCACCAGCGCATAGATGTCGCCGCGCTTGGCCTTCGGCTCCGTCTTCTTGGGCTGGCTGGAGATATAGCAGACCTTCTGCCCCTTCTCCTCGAACGCGAAGGCGTTCCAATCCTTGAAGGTGCCGAGATGGCGCGGGTCGGCGGCGGCGGCCGGCGCGGCGGCCATGCCGGATGCAAGAATCCCGGCGGCGAAGAGGGTGGAGAGGACAGAACCGGCAAAGGCGGCCCCGGCAAATCGGCGGACGGCGTTGGGAAGCAACATCGGTCTTGCGTCTGCTCGTTGTTGGTCCGTGGGGTGCGGGCGGACACTACCCCAAACGGACAGACCTTTCCAAGACCGGCGGGCCCGAACCGGCCTGTTTCTCACAGCCCTAACTGCACGCCGCGTGACATTTCGACACGCTTGAGGACAATGGGGGGTCACAAACTTGCCGCTGGCGTAACCTTGGGTTCACGCTATACCTGCGCCCGGCACCAACGCGACGGGGACCGGCATGGCCAAGCTACTGGTGGTGGACGACGATCCGGTCACACGCAACCTGATCCGCGCGATCCTCAGCCGCGAAGGCCATGAACTGACCCTGTGCGCCAGCGCCCCGGAAGCCATCGGCATCCTCTATGTGGAGAAGTTCGACCTCGTCCTGACCGACATCATCATGCCGGACCATGACGGGTTCGAGGTGATCAAGGCCGCACGCACCCTGCGGCCGGAAATGCCGGTCGTCATCCTGTCGGCCATCGAGGACAAGGTTCCGTCCGAATTGGCCGCCGCCGCCTTCGCCAGGCTGGGGGTGACTCGCGTCATCTCCAAGCCGGTCAATCCAACCCTTCTCGCGTCGGAAGTGGTGGCCGCCATCGTCGCAGGGTGAGGGCGCGGGCCGACGTCTCCGGCTGACGTCTCCGGCTTACAGTCCCGGTCGGGCGGTACGGCACGGCGCCGCAGGCGTGGTTACATCGTCGCAGGCATGGATATCGCCGGCCGACCTTTCGTCATCGGTTGAATGAATGGTCATATAGGATTACTTTGGCGAACGCGCATCACGCACGCGCAACCGCTGAGAATGCCATGCTCCACGACGATGCACGGCCGGAGATGGCCGGTCCGGTCGCCAAACCACCCTTCAAGGTCCTGGTCGTCGATCCCGACCCGTCGCTGATGGCGACATCCCGTTCGGCGCTGGACGGGCTGTCCATCGAAGGCGCCGGCGTCGCGCTGGTGGCTGCCGCCTCCGCCGCCGAGGCGCGCAACGCGCTGCAGCGGCATCCAGACACCGCCCTGATCCTGCTGGAGATCGCGCTGGAAAGCGAACGGGCCGGGCTGGATCTGGTCACCCACCTGCGCCGGGAACTCGGCAACCAGCGCACCCGCATCCTGGTCTGTGTCGGCAATCCCGAGATGACGGCGGAGGATGAGGCGATCGCCGCCAACGACGTCGGCGACTGGCGCGTGAAGGCGGAGCTGACGCCGCGAGCGCTCCGCGCCGCCGTGGCCGGACAGCTGCGCACCTTCGCCAGCCTCCAGGCGCTGGCCGCCGGGCGCAAGGGGCTGGCCCGCATGCTGGTCGCCACCACCGGACTCTTGGAAATGCGCACGCCCGACGTGCTGTTCCCCAACATCCTGCCGCGCGTGGTCGGGCTGCTCGGCATCGGCCACCATGCGCTTCTGTGCATCCAGGGCGACACGCTGCCGCGCGACCGCAAGATCCGCGTGCGCGCCTCCACCGGCCGCTTCGCCAAATGGAAGGACGTGGAGGTGTCGGCGCTCGGCGAACCGCGGGTGGAGGCGGCGCTCGAACGGCTGTCGCCCAGCAGCGAAACCATCATCGAGCCGGATTTCTGCGCGCTGCGGCTGCGCGCCAACGGCGGCATCACCGGCATGATCTATGTCGAGGGCCGCAACGACGGCACCGCCCGCGAATGGCAGCTGCTGGAGCTGTTCCGCAACAAATGCTCCATCGCCTTCGAGAACGCCCTGTTGATCGAGGAGCTGAACACCTCGCAGAAGGCCACCGTTCTGGCGATGGGTGCGCTCGCGGAATACAAGGACAACGCCGCCAGCGGCCACCTGCAGCGCATCGAGAAGCTGGTCGGGTCCATCGCCCGCGAACTCCACCAGCGTGGAAAGTTCGGTGACGAGCTGGACGCCGATTTCGTCGAGAAGGTCGGGCTGGCCGCCTTGCTGCACGACGTCGGCATGCTGAGCGTGTCCGACGAGACGCTGGGCATGCCGGGCGAGCTGACTGGCATCGACATGCAGATGATCCAGCGCCACACCGAGATCGGCCACCGCATCCTGGCCGAGGCGGCGGTGCCCCTGCGCGGGCGCTCGCTGCTGTCGATCGCGGCGGAGATCGCCCGCTACCACCACGAACGCTACGACGGGTCGGGCTATCTGGAAGGGCTGAAGGGCAACGCCATTCCCATCGGCGCCCGCATCATGGCGGTGGCCGACGTGTTCGACGCGCTGATCACCAGCCGGCAGTACCGCAGCGCCTGGGCGGTGGAGGACGCGATCTCCTGGATCGTCGAACGGGCCGGGCGCGACTTCGACCCCGACGTGGTCGCTGCCTTCGTCCATGTCATCCGCCGCTTCCAGACCGACGATCCAGGATGGTTTCCCAAGGCCGGCGGCGGCCATGGCATGCTGGGCGGCACCATCGGCCGCAAGCTGCGCGCCCTCTTCGGCCGCCGGGCGGAAGCGATGTGATCCCTCCGGGGGAGGGCGCATCGCTTTTGGCACGATCTTCACGCCCATCGGCAGCCGCGCCACTCTCCATCCGCCGTGTCAGCGGCTATCCTCATGGCGCATCCCATACCGGAGACCGCTCCATGCTGGACCTGCGCCCCAACTGCGAATGCTGCGACCGCGACCTGCCGCCGGCGGCGGAGAACGCCTACATCTGTTCCTTCGAATGCACCTTCTGCGCGGATTGCCGTGCCCGTCTGCCGGGGCAGCGCTGCCCGAACTGCGGGGGCGAGCTGGTGCGGCGGCCGATCCGTCCGGCGTCGAAGCTGGCGGCCAACCCGCCCTCGGCCACCCGCATCGTGAAGCAGGACGGCTGCGCGCCGCTGTTCTGAGTCCCCCGAATTGCCAGCGCTGTCGCTGGCGTTCGCCGCGCAAATCGGCCAGACTGTGCCATCGCTCCCGGGGAACCGCCCCGTGCAGAGCGCAGGGACCGTCACCGCATGCTTACGCTCTACAGCTTCCCCACGCCCAACGGACGCAAGGCCTCCATCCTGCTGGAGGAACTGGGGCTGACCTACGCCGTCCATCGCGTCGATCTCGCCGCCGGCGAGAACAAGCGGCCCGATTTCCTGGCGATCAGCCCGATCACCAAGATCCCCGCCCTGGTGGAGGAACTGCCGGGCGGCCGGGTGCGCCGCCTGTTCGGCTCCGGCGCCATCCTGCTGCATTTCGCCGAGCGCACCGGCCGCCTGCTGCCCGAGGACGAGGACGAGCGGGCGGAGGCGATGAGCTGGTTCATGCTGGGCGTCAGCGACCTCGGCCCGACCGCCATCGACATGCAGCGCTTCGCCGCCCGCGCTCCCGACCGCATCCCCCACGCCATCGACCTGTACAAGGGCGAGCTGATGCGCTGCTATTCGGCGCTGGAGGACCGGCTGGGCGTTGCGGAGCATCTGGGCGGCTCCACCTATTCCATCGCCGACATCGCCTGCTTCCCCTTCATCGCCGCCGCGGCGGTGGCGGGCGGCGGGCTGCTCGACCGCTTCCCCCACCTGAAGCGCTGGCACGACGCCATGGCCGGCCGGCCGGCGGTGCGGCGCGGCATGGCCGTTCCCGATATGGCGGATCCCGGTTAGCCAGACCGTTCCCGTCACGACATCTGCACCACCCTCCCAGAATGGCATCCGGCCGTTCCAACCAGCGTTAGAGACATGCCGATCAACAACCGCATCGCCGCTTTCCAGGACGACATGACCGCGTGGCGGCGCGACATCCACGCCCACCCGGAACTTGGGTTCGAGGAGGAACGCACCTCCGACATCGTCGCCGCGAAGCTGGCGGAGTTCGGCATCGCGGTGCATCGCGGCCTGGGCGGGACCGGCGTGGTCGGCACGCTGAAGGGGCTGGGTACCGGCAGCGGCCGGGCCATCGGCCTTCGCGCCGACATGGACGCGCTGCCGATGCCGGAGGCCAACGACTTCGACCATGCCTCGCGCCATGCCGGCAAGATGCATGCCTGCGGCCATGACGGCCACACCGCCATGCTGCTGGGCGCCGCCCGCTATCTGGCGGAGACGCGCAACTTCGACGGCACCGTCCACTTCATCTTCCAGCCGGCCGAGGAAGGGCTGGGCGGGGCGAAGCGGATGATCGACGACGGCCTTTTCCGGCAGTTCGATTGCGAGCAGGTCTATGGCCTGCACAATTGGCCGGAGCTGCCGGCCGGGCAGATCGCCGTCCATCCCGGCCCGGTGATGGCCGCCGCCAACCAGTTCGAAATCCATGTGACCGGCCATGGCGCCCACGCCGCCATGCCCCACCGCGGCATCGACCCGGTCCTGGTCTCGGCCCACATCATCACCGCGGCGCAGAGCCTGGTCAGCCGCGGCACCAACCCGGCCGACAGCGCGGTGGTGTCGATCACGGTGGTGGAGGCCGGCACCGCGGCCAACGTCATCCCCGACAGTGCGCGGATGCTCGGCACCATGCGCACCTTCTCGGAAGAGAACCACCGCCGCATCCAGGAGCAGTTCGCCCGCCTCGTCTCCAGCATCGCCGAGGGGCTGGGCGCCAAGGCCGAGCTGCGCTTCCGCCCCGGCTATCCCGCCACGGTCAACAGCGAGCCGGAGGCGCGCGTCGCGGCGGCGGCGGCGGCCAGGGTGGTGGGCGAGGAGAATGTCGTCTGGGCCCCTGCCCCGACCATGGCGGCGGAGGACTTCGGCTATATGCTGAAGGAGCGGCCGGGCGCCTACATCTGGCTCGGCCATGGCGGCCACCGCGGTCCGTCCTGCCGCCTGCACAACCCGCATTACGACTTCAACGACGCGATCCTGACCACCGGCGCCAGCTATTGGGCGTCGCTGGTCGAGACGATCCTGCCGCGGAGCGCCTGACCGTCCCATGAAGCTGTCGTCCCGTCTGCGCCTGATCCCGCTGGTTTTCGTCCCCACCCTGCTGCTGGCCGGCTGCCAGACCGGCACCGACCGCGCCGAGGGCAACCTGCTGCCGGCCCAGGCGGAAGCCGGCACCGTCTGGCAGGGCAACCACAGCAGCGCCGCCGAGCGCGCCTATGTCGTCGCCCGCGACGGTGCCGAATGGACGGCGCTTTGGGCACGGGTCGGCGAACCGGCCCCGACCTCCCTGCCCGGCGGCCGGATGGCGGTCGCGGTGTTCCTCGGCCCCCGCGACACGGCTGGCTACGGCGTCACCATCGACAGCGTGCAGCAGAGGGGCGCCGATCTGGTCGTCGGCTACCGCGAAACGGTTCCAGGCCCGGCCCAGGCGGTGGCGCAGAGCCGCACCAGCCCCTATGCCATCCGCCTGCTGCCCACCGTCGCGGGAACGCCGAAGTTCGTCCGGGGGAAATGAGGGCCGGGGGACCGTGAGGGCCGGGGGGCTGGCGACGCCGGCTTAAACCGCCGCCCTCATCGCGGCATCTGCCACGGCAGGTCCCCACCCACCAGCTTGGCCGCCATGTCCGGCGGCAGGGGACGGGCGAAGTGGTAGCCCTGGCCGTAGTCGCAGGCCAGCGCCCGCAGCAGATTGGCGTCGGCGCTGGTCTCGATGCCTTCGGCGATGACGTCGAAGCCCAGCAGGCGCGCCAGATCCATGATGATGCGGACGATGGCGCGGTTTTCCTCCGACTGGTGCATGGCCGAGACGAAGGAGCGGTCGACCTTCAGGCTGTCGATGGGCAGCTTGTGCAGGTAGGACAGCGACGAATAGCCGGTGCCGAAATCGTCGATCGACAGCTTGATGCCCAGCGCCCGCAGGTCGCGCAGCAGGCGGATCGACTGCTCGGCCTTGTCCATCACGGCGCTTTCCGTCAGCTCCAGCTTGATCCATGACGGCTCGACCCCGGTCTCGCGCAGGACCTCGCGCACGACCTGGACGAAGTTGGGATCTGACAGCTGGTGGGTGGACAGGTTTACGCTCATGAACAGCGGGGCGGAGCCCGGCTCGCGCCGATCCTGCCACTCCGCGATCTGCAGGCAGGCCTGCCGCAGGACCCAGGTGCCGAGCGACACGACGAGGCCGGTGCTCTCGGCGATGGGAATGAAGATGCCGGGCGGGATGTTGCCGCGTTCGGGGTGGTTCCAGCGCATCAGCGCCTCGAACCCGGCCAGCCCACCGGTCACCATCTCCACGATCGGCTGGTAGGCCACCCACAGGTCGCTGCCGCTGGCCAGCGCGCCGCGCAGGTCATGCTCCAGCCGCACCTGCTCGACCACATGGGAATGCATCGCCGGATCGAACCAGGCCTGCCGGCCGCCGCCCTGTTCGCGGGCGCGGGCGGTGGCGATCTCGGCGTCGCGCAGCACGTCCTCCGGCCGCTCGTGGCCGGGCTGGGCCTCCACCACGCCGATGCTGGCCGACAGGAACACCGTACCGCCGGAGCTTGAGCGGGCGGAACGCACCACCGCCGCCAGTTCGTCGATGGCGGCCTCCAGCGCCGGCCGGTCGCAGGTGCCGCCGGCCAGCAGCGCGAAGGCATGGTCGCTGACCCGCGCGATCAGGTCGAAGGCGGCTGCCTGCGCGCCCATCCGCTGCGCCAGATCGTCCAGCAGCTCGTTGGCGAAGCCCTGTCCCATGCTGCTGCGGATTTCGGCGAAGCGGTCGATGTCGAGGATGACCAGCGTGAACGGCTCGCCCATGTTGCGGTAGTCCGCCATGTGCTTCAGCAGCATCAGGCGGTTGGCCAGCCCGGTCACGGGATCGTAGTAGGCAAGGCGGAACAGGTCGTCCTGCACCTGCCGGCGTTCGGTCATGTCCTGCAGGATGACGAAATAGCCGGAGATCGTGCCGTCGTCCGACCGGTGCGGTGCGTGCAGCCGCGTCACGTAGCGCTGCTGCCCGTCGGCCTGGGTGATCCACCCCTCCGTCTGCACCGTTTCGCCCGACAGTGCCCGTTCGGCAAGCGCCACGGTGCTGCGCTGCAGTTCCGGCCCCAGATGCTGACCGATGGTGGTGCCGACCGCCTTGTCCAGGCTGGTCCCCATCATCTCCAGATACGCGCGGTTGGCGTAGATGTGCCGCCGCTGCGGGTCCATCAGCGCCACCTTCACGGTCATGGCGTCGAGAATCTGACGCAGGGCGTCAAGCCCCGGTGCACCGGAGGCGGCACCCGACAGTGCGTCGGCCAGCGCGGAGATTCGGGGATCTGGACTCATGGCGAGGTTAGAGCGGGGTACTCATCAGGAAATCGATACCCAACACTTACGCGAAGTGTCACCCGCCCGTCAAAACCAAAGGCACGCGGTCGCAGCAGAGCTTGGAGGTTTCTACAGCCGGTGCGACGAAGACACAGCCGCATATAATAGTATTCACTCAAGTTGGGGTTGCACCCTGGATCGGACCTCAATCCCGGCTTTTTGTTTCATCCGGGGCATCCGTTCGGGGCACATGGAGATATGGCCTGCCCTCCTTGGCGGACTCCTTGCGGCCTGGGATTGTATCCTTGCACAGCCATCCGCTCCGGAGTCGTTTGTGTGCAGCGCAGGAACGCGGACAGGGCATGGCTGTGCCCTGTAAAGGAAAGACATCGGCAACCGCCGGCGGCACTATACTGCCAAGGCATGTGGGGTCAACGCGTGCGGACCACTGCAAGTGATGTTACCGCCGCCCGGCGCCGCCCCGCCCGTGCATCGCCCCTGCTTCGATTGGCGATGGCGGCAACGGTCACAATCACTGGGCAGGAATCACGCCATGGCTCTCAAGGACATTCTGGTGGTCGTCGACGATACGCCCGCGTCCGCAGCGCGTCTCGACCTCGCGGCCAGGCTCACGGTCCGGTGCGACGCGCATCTGACCGCGCTCTACGCTTTCACCGACATCGTGTTCCCCGGCTATATCGAGGCCGAATTTCCGCAGGAACTGCGCGAGAGCCGTCGCCAAACGCGCAACGACCAGACGGCCGGCATGGCTGCGGCCTTCGAGGATGCCATGCGCCATCATGGCCTGACCGACCGTTCGGAATGGCTGGTTCAGGAGGGCGACCCCACCATCGCCGCCGCGGTGCGCGGCCGCTATGCC
>JBKHVJ010000470.1:0-18118 GCA_046570145.1 Alphaproteobacteria bacterium | reverse complement strand
ACGGAACACCGCCTCGACCTCGCGGGCGATGAGCTCGGCCGGCGGGAAAACGACGAAGCCGCGCAGCTCGGCGTCTTCCACCCGGCCGGCCTCGATCCAGAGGCCGGGCAAACCGGTCAGCGGATCGGCGCCGGGGGTGCCGTCGAGCCGCCCCAGCACATCGCCCATGTCGACCGCCAGCACCTGCCCGGTCGGCAGTTCGCCCTGCGCGACGACGACGCCCTTGAGCGTGATGCGGTAGCTGTTCGGCTTGAGGTCGAGATTGTCGCGCACGCGGATGAGCGGCACCACCAGGCCCATGTCGGCGGCGAAGGCGCGACGTGCGTCGGTGATCCGGGCCAGCGCGGCGCCGCCCTGGTTGCGGTCGACCAGCGGGATCAGCCGGTAGCCGACTTCGAGCGCCAGCACGTCGACCGGCGGAATGTCCTCCCAGGTCACGTCGAGCGTCGTGGGCACCTCCTCGATCGGTTCGGGGGGCAGCAGCTCGGGCACGCGGCGCTGGCGTTGGACCAGCCAGTAGCCGAGGCCGGCAAGCACGACGGCAATGCTGAGGAAGGCCGCGTGCGGGGTGCCGGGAATCACGCCCAGGCTGCCCAGCACCGCCGCGGCCACGAAGAGCGTCTGCGGACGGCCGAACACCTGGGTGGAGAATTCGCGGCTGAGGTCCTGCTCGCTTGACGCGCGGCTCACCACGATGCCCGCGGCAGTCGAGATGACCAGCGCCGGGATCTGGGAGACGAGGCCGTCGCCGATGGTCAGCTTGGTGAAGGTGTCCAGCGCCTGCATCACCGGCATGTCGTGGCGCAGAACCGCGATGGTCACGCCGCCGATGATGTTGATGAACATGATCATCAGGCCGGCGACCGCGTCGCCCTTCACGAACTTCGACGCACCGTCCATGGAGCCGAAGAAGGCGCTTTCGTCCTCCAGCTCCTTGCGCCGCGCGCGCGCCGTACCTTCGTCGATCATGCCGGCCGACAGATCGGCGTCGATTGCCATCTGCTTGCCGGGCATGGCGTCGAGGGTGAAGCGCGCCGCCACTTCGGCGATGCGGCCCGAGCCGGCGGTGATGACCTTGAAGTTCACGATGGTCAGGATGGCGTAGATGATCACGCCGATGACGAAATCGCCGCCCATGACGAGGTTGGCGAAGGCCTCGATCACATGGCCGGCGGCCGACGTGCCCTCATGACCCTGCGTCAGGATCAGGCGGGTGGAGGCCATGTTCAAGGACAGGCGCAGAAGCGTGGTGATCAGCAGGATCGTCGGATAGGAGGACAGCTCCAGCGGCTTCTCGATGAACAGCACCACCATCAGGATCAGGATGGAGATGGTGATGTTCAGCCCCAGCATCATGTCGAGCATGACGCTGGGCAGCGGCATGATCAGTCCGACCACGACGATCAGGATGCCGATGGCCATCGCCACGTCGCCGCGCTTCAGCGACGATTTGGCGACCGCCCACATCTCGCCGAAGGCGGCCATGTTGCCGGGGCCGCCGCCCCTGCCGCCGCCTCCGCTATTCTGTTCCGTCAGCGCCATGAATGCTCCCGCCGCTCAGGGCCCGGTCCCGGACCGGCCGTCAGGCCGTCGCCCGTTCGTCGTTGCCCGGCGCGGGCACGCTGCGGCCTTCGTCGCCGTACTGCTTCAGCTTGTTGCGCAGCGTGCGGATCGAAATGCCCAGGATGTTGGCGGCATGGGTGCGGTTGCCCAGGCAATGGGTCAGCGTCTCCAGGATCAGGTCGCGCTCCACGTCGGCCACCGTGCGGCCGATCAGCGCCGCCAGACCGGCGCCGCTGGTCCCGGCGCTGGCGGCGGCAGCCGCGCTGCTGTTGGCGGCCATGCCATAGGGGCCGGGCTTGCCGCCCTTCGGCGGGCCATAGCTGGTCGGCAGCGACCCCGGCGGCTGAACCACCAGCGGGGCGGACGGCGGCTGCGGCTGCGGCGGCGCGGCTGGCACGGTGCCGCCGGGACCGGCGAACGGGTTGGCGACCGGCGAGTCGGCGGGGATGGAGGCCTGGGCGCTGCCTTCCGGCGCCAGCATCTTGCTGGTCAGCATGATGGCTTCCGGCCCGACCTCTTCGCCCCGCGACAGCAGGACGGCGCGATGCATGGTGTTTTCCAGCTCGCGCACGTTGCCGCGCCAGTGGTGGGTCTTCAGCATCAGCAGTGCGTCCTCGGTCAGGCGCTTGTCGCCCAGCCCGTTGGCCTCCGCGTACTTCCTCAGGAAATGCTCGGCGATCATCGGGATGTCGGCCGGGCGTTCGCGCAAAGACGGGATCGCCACGCTGAACACGTTCAGGCGGAAGTACAGATCCTCGCGGAAATTGCCGGAGCGGACCTCCGCCTCCAGGTTGCGGTTGGAGGTGGCGATCAGGCGGACATTGACCTTCACCGGCTGGCTGGAGCCGATGCGGTCGATCTCCTTCTCCTGGATGGCGCGCAGCAGCTTGGCCTGCAGGCGCGGATGCATCTCCGACAGCTCGTCCAGCAGGAGGGTGCCGTTGTTGGCCTCCTCGAACTTGCCCAGACGCCGGGCCACGGCGCCGGTGAAGGCGCCCTTCTCATGCCCGAACAGCTCCGATTCCAGCAGGTTTTCCGGGATGGCGGCGCAGTTCACCGCCACGAAGGGCTCGTTGGCCCGCCGGCTCTTGCGGTGGATGAAGCGGGCCATCAGCTCCTTGCCGGTGCCGCTCTCGCCGGTGATCATCACCGACGCGTCGCTGGGCGCCACCTGTTCGGCGAGCCGCAGGGTGGCCAGCATGGCCGGGTCGCTGCAGACGATGGAGTGGCTTTCCTCGGCCACCGCTTCCAGCACCGCGGCGATCAGCTCGGCATTGGGCGGCAGCGGCAGATATTCCTTGGCACCGGCGCGGATGGCGCGCACGGCGGCGGCCGCATCGGTGCCGATGCCGCAGGCGACCACCGGGATGGTGATCCGCTCCGACTTCAGGCTGTCGATGAAGGTCGCGATGTCCAGCTTGACGTCGATCATCACCAGATCGGCACCGGCGGCGGCCCGCAAGGCGGTCAGCGCCCCTTCGATGCTGTCGGTGTGCGACACCTTGGCCCCGCGCTTCATGGCGATCTTGCCGGCGGCGGTGATGTAGCCTTCCAACGTTCCAACGATCAGCAGACGCATAGCCTTACGCTCCCACTCTCGGGGCTTCCCGGTCGAAATACTGGATCCGCTTTCCAGGCGGCAGGACGGCGTTCAGGAGCATCTCCAGACGCCGCGGATTCTCCTGGCGCGCGATGGATACGGCGCCGATGGTAAAGAGGGTCTTGACCAGCGCGTCCTCCTCGGCCGACCGCTCCACCTTGGCGGCGAGCGGGGAGAGGACGACGTTGCCGAGCACGGCCCCGTAGAAGGTCGTCAGCAAGGCCAGCGCCATCGCCGGCCCGATCGCCGACGGGTCGCTCAGGCTGCCCAGCATCTGCACAAGGCCGACCAGCGTGCCGATCAGCCCCATGGCCGGCGCCACTTCCGACGCGCGGCGCAGGACGCCGGCGCTCTTGCCCAGCGCGCCGGCGGTCGCCTCGACCTCGCCGGTCAGCATCTGCTCGATGGTGTCGGGAGGATGGCCTTCGGTGATCAGGGTGACGCTGCGGTGCAGGAAGGGCTCGCCGCGCAGTTCCGGCAGGACGTTGCGCAGAGTCTCCGGCCCGGCCCGGCGGGCGGCCTCGGCCAGCAGGATCACCTGCCGGGCCACGCCCTTGGGGTCCAGCGTCTGGTGGACCAGCACCGCCGCCGCGCTCCGCCACGCCACCGCCACGTCGCCCAGCGAGAAGGAGGCGGTGGTGACCGCCAGCGTCCCGCCCAGCACGATCAGCAGCGACGGCGGGTCGAGGAAGGCGCGCGCCGAGCCGCCGGTGGTGATCGCCAGCAGGATCACCGCGCCGGCTGCGGCAAGCCCGACCAGGGTCGCCACGTCCAGTCCGCCGCGCAGCCGCACGCCCCGGCCCGGCGCGGCGGCGGGCGCCGCCGGCTGCGGCTGGGCCGCCTTGGCGCGGGATGCGGCGTTGTCGGACGAAATCGCCATCAGCCCCGGTCCGACTTGATGATTTCCGTCATGGTCACGCCAAGCCGGTCTTCCACCACCACCACCTCGCCGCGGGCGACCAGGCGGTTGTTGACGTAGATGTCGATGGCCTCGCCGACCTTGCGGTCCAGCTCCACCACGGCGCCGCGGCCCAGCTTCAGCAGCTGTGCCACCTGCATGGTCGACTTGCCCAGCACCGCGGAGATCTGGACGGGGATGTCGTACACCGCCTCCAGATCCTTGGCGATTCCGGGGCTGGCGTAATCGTCGCCATCGCCACCGTGCAGGTCGTTCAGCGAGAAATTGTCGCTCGGCATGTCGGTCTCGGACCTCCTTCAATCCGGTCACCCCTTAGACGGGGGCCGGAGCCTCCAGCATGTGCGCGGCACGGCGTTCGATCTCGGCCAGCAATTGGGCGGTGTCCCGCTCCATGCCGCCCTCGGCCCATTCGATGCGGCAGCCGCCGGGTGCGATCGACGGGTCGCCGATCACCATCAGCTTGGCGCCGAAGCCGCGCGCCCCGACCGTCTGGTCCAGATGGTCGCGCACCAGCCCCATCGTGTCCTCCGCCACCCGGATGACCAGCCGCGGCTCGTCGATCAGGTCGGTCAGGCAGGTGCGGACCATCGCCTCCACCTCGGCCATCCCGCCGCGCCGGGCCCATTCGGGCAACAGCTTGCGGACGATGGCCAGCGTCAGATGGACGGGCTGTTCGGAGCGCATGGCGTTGCCCGCCTCATGCTCCGCCAGCAGGCGGGACACCCCGTCGGCGATCTGGGCGAGCGCGTTGGCGATGCGGTTGTTGACCGTCGCCTCGACCTCCGCCTTGCCGCGCTCGTAGCCGGTGTTCTGCCCGGAGGCCATGCCGTCGGTGAAACCCTTGCCGTATCCGGCGGCCGTGCCTTCCGACTTGCCGGCGGCCAGACCCTCCGCGTAGCCCTGGGCGCGGGCGGCGGCCAGTTCCTCCTCGCCGAAGGTCGGGGCGGGCGGCGGCGGCGGTTCCTCCGGCTCCGGCGGCAGGGCGAACTCGTCCTCCGGCAGCAGGTCGTCGTCCTCCACATGGGTCATGCGGGGCACGGCGTCCACGTCGAACGACTCGTCGAAGAGGAATTTGCGCACGCTCATCGCCGCGGCCCTCCCTCGGATGGTATGGAAACGGAGGCCGGCATGGCTCAGCTCTCCTGGTACAGCCAGTTGCGCAGGATGGAGACGGCCTCTTCCGGGTGCTTGTCGACGATCTCGCCGACCTTGCGCAGGGACGACGCGCGGACGCGGCCTTCCACCCGGTTGATGTCGATCATCTGCTCCAGCTCCTCGTCGGCCTGCGCCGCTTCCAGCGCCAGATCCTGGGCCAGCGCGCCGGTGGGGGCGGCGAGTGCGGCCGGCATGCCGGCCTGATCGGTCAGCAGGCGGTCCATCTCGTCCTCCTCCTGCATCTCCGCCTTCTCGAAGGCGCGGGAGATCAGCGGGCGGATGACCAGCAGGATGATGAGGACGGCGACGATGCCCAGGACCACCATCTCCGCGATGCGGAACAGGTCGTCCTTGGTCATGCCCATGAACAGCTCTTCCGGCTTCTGGATGTCGTCCTCAGGCGACCAGAAGCGCAGGTTGACCACCTCCAGCGTGTCGCCGCGCACGGCGTCCAGCCCCACGGCGGACCGCACAAGCGCCTTGATGCTCTCGATCTCCTGCTCGCTACGCGGCTGGTAGGCCGGCGGCGCCTCCTTGGAGGTCTGGTAGGTGCCGTCCACCAGCACGGCGACCGACAGGCGGCGGACGGTGCCGGCCTCGCGCACATGCGACTTGGTGGTCTTGGTGATCTCGTAGTTGATCGTCTCTTCGTTGCGGTTCGACTTGTTCGACGACAGCGGGCTGGCGCTGCTGCTGGCCTGCGATGTGGGCAGGTTCTGGTCCACCGTGACCGGGGCCAGCGGATCGCGGTCGCTGCTCTCGTTCGATTCGGTCACCGTCTGGGTGGAGCGGACGACCTGGCTTTCCGGATCGAAGATTTCCGACTGTGTCGTGATGCGGTCGAAATCGAGGTCGGCCGACACCTCAGCCCTGACCTTGCCGTAGCCGAGCGTGCGGCCCAGCAGATCCTCGATGGTGCGGGCGAGCCGGCCCTCATAGGCCTGCTTCTTCTCCTCCGCGCTCGCCATCATCGCCTCGGCGGTGTCGCTGCCGGTGCCGCGGGCCAAGAGCTTGCCCTTGTCGTCGACGATGGAGATGCGGTTGGGGTCCAGGTTGGGGACCGAGGCGGCGATCAGCTGCTGGATCGCCTGGATGTTCTCGCGGCTCAGCTGGGCGCCGGGGCGAAGCTTCAGGAAGACGCTGGCGGTGGCCGGGTTCTGCTGGCGGGCGAACAGTTCGCGCTTGGGCAGCACCAGATGCACGCGGGCCTGCTGGACGCCGTTCAGGGTCTGCACCGTGCGCGCCATCTCGCCTTCCAGCGCGCGCAGGTGGTTGATGTTCTGCATGAAGCTGGTGGCGCCGAAGCCTTCGCCCTTGTCGAACAGCTCGTAGCCGACCGAGCCGCCGGACGGCAGCCCCTGCGCCGCCATGCGCATGCGCATCGGCCCGACCTGATCGGCGGGGACCATGATCTTGGTGCCCGTCTTGTCGACGGTGAAGGGGACCTTCGCCTCCTCCAGCTTCTTGGCGATTGCCGCCGCTTCCGTCTGCTGGAGTTCGGCGTAGAGCAGCTCCATCTCCGGCGTGGACAGGCGGGTCGTCAGGTAGACGAAGAAACCGATCAGCAACAACCCGACGCCGCCGATCGCCGCGAGGCGGGCGGGCCCGAGATTGCGCAAGGTCTGCAGCAGGTTGTTCACGCGCGGTCCCCGATCGGAAGTCTCCCCGGCATTCTCGTCGCATCGGCCGCTTCGCTGATGCAAAACGGTTTTTGCAAGTTCCGCGCCGGGCTTGCCTACGTTGGGGCATGCTGCGGCGTCTTGATGAAGAGAGGGTTAATCGGCGGCAGTTTTTGCCGGGCGCCCGGCAAAATATGCCTAGTGCCCCGCAAATGTTGCAGCCCTGCGACGGTATCGTTTGGCAGCCACGGGTCACAATGCCGCATTGGATTTGCACCGCATTGGAGTTCCGGCTTGAAAGATGCCGGAGAGCTGCCGCGACCGTGGGTAGGGCGGTGCCATTTCTTGCACGAAAAGAGTGTGTGCGTATGTCGTGCGGTACGATTCCCGCGAAAGCTTTACTGTCCAAAAGAGGTATTCGGCCGAGCGGCGGTTGACATCGGCAAGTGCCGGTCATAGCTGAGTTGCATTGCATGCCCGCAACCGGCCGATTCGTCCTGCCTGCCGTCGTCATTCCAGCTTCGACGCCGCCTGCGACGTTTTCCGGTTCGTAGGGCCAACCGGTGTCCCGGTGAGCGTCGACACCGTTCGGCAGCCGGGACCTGTACAGCATCGAAGGGGGAGAGCCATGAAAAGGCGTGGCCGCGAAAAGAAGGAAGGCCTGAACGAGGTCGATGTGTTCGTTGGCCAGCGCCTTCGGGAACTGCGCATGCTGGCCGGCCTCAGCCAGAGCGACGTCGCCTCGGCCCTCGGGCTGACCTTCCAGCAGTTGCAGAAGTACGAGCGCGGCTTCAACCGCGTGTCCTCCAGCCGCCTGTTCAAGCTGGGGCAGTTCTTCCGCGTCCCCGTCTCCGTCTTCTTCGAAGGGCTGGAGAACCGCCAGTCGGCGGCCGAGGGCGCCGAGATGCCGGCGGCCGGCGGCGTGGAGGAGCAGGAGAACACCCTGCAGTCGCGCGAGGCGCTGATGCTGGCCCGCTATTTCCAGAGCATCCGCGACCCGCAGATCCGCGCCGCCATCCGCGAACTGGCGGAGCGCTGTGCCGAGCAGCAGTCCGATGGCGGCGGGGCGGGCGCGGCACCGACCGTCAAGCGCGGCCGTGCCCGCAGGGCGGAACAGGGCGGCCACGCCTGAATCCGCTTTCCGGCCTCGGGACCGCAAGGGATCCCAGGGCCTAAGGTTTCAGGCAGGCCGCAGGCGCCGGTAATGCTCGAGGAAGTCGGCCAGCGCCTCTTCCGGGCCGAGCGGCACGATGGCGGCCTCGTCCGGGGCCGGCAGGTCGCGCCAGTTGACGCGGTGCGGCGCGCAGAGGTCGCGCAGTTCCGTCGCGAGCGCCCGCTGGTCGGCCAGCTTGACCGCCTTCGGCTCCGGATGGCGGAAGCCGAAGCGTTGGGCGAGAGCGCTCTTGATCGGCTCCACCGCCTGCCGGATCGCGTCGCGGCCGATCCGCACCTTCCACGGCGTCGGCCAGTCACCGGTGAAGGCCTCCTCGCAATCATGCATCAGCGCGTCGTAGGCATAGCCCTCCGGTGCCAGCCGGCTGGCCAGGACGCAGTGCTGGGCCACGCTGAAGAAGCGCTGGGTATTGCCGACGAAGCGGCACTGGTAGGCCAGCGGGCGGGCGATGTCCTCGATGTCGAACGGGCCGAAGTCCGGCCGCTCCAGGTCCACCGTGCGGCCCGAATAGGTGATCATGACCGCGGTCGGCTCGGGCACGTCGAGCAGATCGAACTGGTCCGGATGGGTGATGCGGGGCGACCCGCTGCGCCGTTTCGGCGTGGCTTTCTTCATGTCCGGATCTCTAGCAGATCGGCCGTCCGCCGCTCAACCGTGCGTCCGTACGCCCCCCAACCGACCCTCAATCGTCACTGCCCGCCGGTTCGCGCACCAGGGAGTTGGTGGCGCCGACGGTGGTCTCCAGCAGGGGGAGCAGGGCGGCGACCTTGTCGGTGTCGCCTGGATTGTCGTTGATGGCGCGGGCGATGGCGGCCATGCGCGGCGCGCCGAAATTGGCGGCCAGCCCGGACAGGGTGTGGGCGGCCTGCCTCAGCTCCTTCGGGCGTCCGGCCTGGAGGGCGGAGCGGATGGCCGTCAGTTCGCGCAACGCCGTCTCGGGCAGGAGTTGGAGCATGCCGTCCAGCGCCTCGCCGCCCAGCGCCAGCCGCAGCTCCGCCAGCTTCACCCGGTCGAGCAGCGGAAACCCCATGAAGTGGCCGCCCTCCAGCGCGGGGCGGCTGGGGATCGGCACCACGCGCCCGTCCTCCGGCCGGGTCGCCAGATCCACCAGCACGGCGTTCAGCTGCTCCCAGTCGATGGGTTTGGTCAGGTAGGCATCGAGCCCGGCGGCCATGTGGCCGTCGCGGTGTTCCGGCAGGGCATCGGCGGACAGCCCGACGATGGGGATGCCCGCCACCGCGCCGTCCATCCGCCGGATCGCCCGCGCGGTCGACCGCCCGTCCAGCACCGGCATCTCCATGTCAAGGATCAGCACATCGTAGTCGGCCGCCTTGACCGCGTCCAGAACCGCCCGCCCGTCATTGACCGCGTCGATGCGGTGGCCGATGCGGGTCATCATGGCGGTGATCAGCATGCGGTTGATGTCGTTGTCCTCGGCCAGCAGAAGCCGCAGGGCGACGGGGCTCTGCTGCGGCCCCTCGGCCGACGTGGGCAGCGGGCCGCGGTTGCCCAGATCGCCGACCGGCTGGGCTTCCGCCGTGCGCGTCCCGATCGAAAAGCGGAAGGTGGAGCCGCGGCCGGGCGCGCTGGCGACGCTGATCTCGCCGCCCATCGCCTCCACCAGCCGCTTGCAGATCGCCAACCCCAGCCCGGTGCCGCCATATTTGCGGCTGGTCGAGGCGTCGGCCTGGACGAAGGCATCGAACAGCCGCCCGCGCTGCTCCGCCGTCATGCCGATCCCGCTGTCCTCCACTTCGAACCGCAGCGTGACCGGCAGGGAGGCCGGCGCCGTCGCGCCTTCATGCGCGGCCGGGCCGGTGGACGGCGTCACGGGCGGATCGGGCGACCACACCGCGATCTCGATGGCGCCGCGTTCGGTGAATTTGATGGCATTGGACACCAGGTTGAACAGCACCTGCCGCAGCCGCGTCGGGTCGCCGCGGATGTGGCGCGGCGTGTCGTCGGCGATGGAGGCGGACAGGGTCAGCCCCTTCGCCGCCGCCCGCACCAGGAACAGCTGGATCACGTCGTCGACCAGCCGGGGCAGGGAGAAGTCGATCTCCTCCAGCGTCAGCTGCCCCGCCTCGATCTTGGAGAAGTCGAGCACGTCGTTCAGGATGGTCATCAGCGTGTCCGCCGACGACCGCAGGGTCCGCACGAAGGATTTCTGCTGGCCCGACAGGTCGGTTCCCATCAGGAGGTCGCCCATGCCGATCACCGCGGTCATCGGCGTGCGCAACTCGTGGCTCATCATCGCCAGGAAGCGCGATTTGGCGCGGCTGGCATTTTCCGCCGCCATCTGGGCAGCCTCCGCCTCCTCCCGTGCGCCGTCCAGTTTCTCGGCAAGCGCAAAGGTCTCCGCCGCCAGCCGGGTCAGCTGCTCCTCGGCTGCGCGCAGTTCCTGTTCCGACCGGCGGCTGCTGGTGACGTCGACGCAGGACGCGGTGATCCAGCGAGGCCGTCCGTCGGCCCTCTCCGCCGGCTCCCGCATCGGCCCCGGCACCGGCCGCAGCGTCAGTGCGTTCCAGAAGGCGCTGCCGTCCTTGCGGTAGTTCAGCACCTCCACCGACAGCGGGCGCGCCTCCGCCAGAGCGGCGCGGATCGTCGCCGCGGTCTCCGGATCGGTGTCCGGCCCCTGCAGGAACGAGCCGTCCTGGCCGATCACCTCGTCCATCCGGTAGCCGACCATCTCCAGGAAGGCGCGGTTGCAATAGACGATCGGCTGGCCGGGATGTGTCGCGTCGCTCACCACGATGCCGGCGCCGCTGGCCTCGACCACGGCGGCAAGCATCGCCGCATCGGGCGAAGCGCCGAAGGGCGGGGCGGGAACGGCGGGCGGCGCGGTCACGGGGCTGGAGGTCCTTCTCCGGTTCGGGTTGCAAGGATAAGGTGTTGCGCCGGCGATTTCCATTCTCCGCCGACGGGATTTGTGCGTTCCTGCCTTCGCTAAAGCAATTCCGTTAACGACTGTGCAACGGTGCATTACAAAAACTGTGATCGATGGCGGCCGGCGCGAGCGCCGGAGGCAACCGGGTCAAGTGGAGAGCGTCATGGTGGTGGAGGCAGGCAGCGGCACTCGTCAGATCCGGACGATCCACGATCTGGGTGTGCTGTTGGTCGAAGACGACGATTTTACCCGCAAGCTGATCTCGCGCCTGCTGCACGACATCAAGGTGCGCGCGGTGTTCGAGGCGGCGGACGGCATCCAGGCGCTCGACATCCTACGGAAGAGCGGCGGGGACGTGGATGTGGCGATCTGCGACCTGGAGATGCCGCGCATGGGCGGGCTGGACCTGCTGCACGCGCTGCGCACCGCCACCGGCAACCCGCTGGCCGACCTGCCGGTCCTGGTCCTCACCGGGCACCGCGAGGCGGATGTGGTGAAGCGCGCCATCGCCTACGGCATCTCCGGCTACTTGGTGAAGCCGGTGTCGAAGGCCGATCTGACCAAACGGCTGAGCTTCGCCATCCAGAAGAAGCAATAGCCCGTTTGTCCTGCCGGACCGACCTTCGCGCGGGCCACCCCGCGCTGGCGCTTTGTCCGCCCTTCCTGTAGAAGGGAGATTGATGCCGCCGTGACGCGAAAGGTCCATGGGTTCCTGCCATCCTTCGCCCGGCCCGCTCCGATCCCGTGTCCGGCATCGGGGAGAGCCGTGAGCAAAGACCGACCTCCCGGGTCGTCCCCCAGGTCGAACCACGCCCGTTCCCCCGGTGCGGACCGGACTTGCGCGCGCGTTTCCGACCTGCTGGACGACTTCCTGGCTCGCGGTGACGGGGCTGCCTTCGGCGGCACCTCACAATCCTCTTCCGGCCCCGTTGCGCCCGGCCGCATATCGCTGGGCGAGGTGATGGATACGCTGGGCGACCGTGCCTTCGGCGCGCTGCTGCCGATCCTGTCCATCCCCAATGTCCTGCCGGTGCCCGGCCTGTCGACCGCCACCGGCGTGCCGATGATCCTGATCGGCGCCCAGATGGCGGTGGGCCGGAACGGGCCCTGGCTGCCGCGCCGCATGCTGGTGGTCACCTTCGACCGCAAGGCCTTCCTGGGCGTGATCCAACGGGCCAAGCCCTGGGCCGAGCGGCTGGAGCGGCATCTGCGCCCCCGCCTGCCGGTGCTGGCCGGTCCTTCCGCCGAGCGATTTGTGGGGCTGGCGGTGATGGTTCTGGCCGGCGTCCTCGCCCTTCCCATCGTCTTCGGAAACCAGCCCCCCGCCTTCGCCATCGCGCTGATCGCGCTGGGGCTGATGGAATCCGACGGTGCCTTCGTGTCGGCCGGCCTCGTCGCCGGCCTTCTGTCCATCGCCTTCGTCGCCGCCCTCCTGCTCGGTCTCGGGCAGGCGGCGGTCGCCGTGGCGCAACAATTGATCGGTTGAGGGAGCGCCCTTTGGGCATACCGCCATGATTTGGGAATTGTTGGTCATCGTCCTGCTGATCCTGATCAACGCCTTCTTCGCGATGTCGGAGATGGCGCTGGTGTCGGCGCGCCGCGGCCGGCTTCAGCAGATGGCCGAGGAGAAAGGCGGCGCGGGCGCCCGCGCAGCACTGGATCTGTCGGAGGATCCGAGCCGCTTCCTGTCGACCGTGCAGGTCGGCATCAGCCTGACCGGCATCATCGCCGGCGCCTACGGCGGCTCCACCCTTGCCGAACGGCTTGGCGGCGTCCTGAACGAACGGGTCGAGTGGATCGCGCCCTACGGCCATACCGTCGCCTTCGCGCTGGTGGTCGCCGCCATCACCTATTTCTCGCTGATCATCGGCGAACTGGTGCCCAAGCGCGTGGCGCTGATCTCGGCGGAGCGGACCGCCTCCATGGTGGCCGCACCGATGCGGACGATCGCGCGCCTGTCCGCCCCGGTGGTCTGGCTGCTGGGCGTATCGAGCGACGCGGTGCTGAAGCTGCTGCGCCTGCCGACCTCGCGCGAGCAGACGGTGACGGAGGAGGAGGTCAAGACCCTGATCGCCGAGGGCACCCAGAGCGGCGTCTTCGAGCCGGCGGAACGCCAGATGATCGAGGGCGTGATGCACCTGTCCGACCGGACGGTGCGGTCGATCATGACTCCGCGCCCCGACCTGATCTGGCTGGACATCGACGACAGGCCCGACGTGGTCGGCCGCGAGATTTGCGATAGCGGCTATTCCCGTTTCCCGGTCTGCCGCGGCGACGTGGACGAACTGCAGGGCGTGGTGGCCGCCAAGGCCCTGCTCGACCAGTCGCTGAACGGCATCGCCTTCGACCTGAAGGCGGCGATGGTCCAGCCGCTGGTCGTCCATGACGGCACGCCGGTCTTCCGCCTTCTCGACCTGTTCAAGCAGGCGAGCGTCCATATGGCGATCGTGGTGGACGAATATGGCAGCGTCGAGGGTCTGGTCACCATGACCGACATCCTGGAGGCCATTGCCGGCGAACTGCCCGACAGCACCCACGAGGGCGAGGCCGCCGCCATCCAGCGCGAGGACGGCAGCTGGCTGGTCGACGGCATGACCCCGGTGGAGGAGGTCGAGGCGCTGGTGGGCGTCAAGAACATGAAGGGGGAGGGCGATTTCCACACCATCGCCGGCTTCCTCCTGGATCATTTCGGCCACATTCCGACCGCGGCGGAGCATCTGTTCTGGAACGGCATCCGTTTCGAGGTCGTCGACATGGACGGCCGCCGCATCGACAAGGTGCTGATCCAGCTGAACCCGGAGATTTCCGAGGGGTGAGTTGGGGAAGTCAAACCCCACCTCAATCTATATCCCCCCCCCGTCCCCCCCTCAATGCACCGCCGTTCCCCCGCCGCAGACCCGCACGCCCTCGTCCCCGTTCGTCATCATCACCGCCTGCACCAGATCGCGCACCTCTTCGGTCAGGTCGTCCGCGCTCCAGCCATGCCCGTCGGCGCCGGCCACCACCAGCAGGCGGAGCGTGGTCCGCAGCAGGTCGCCGGCCTCCCAGCCGTTGGACCGTTCCGCCTCCCGCGCCATGTGCAGCAGGCCGGTGGCGCAGTTCAGGACCTCGGGGTCGACCTTCATCGGGCGCTCCTCCTTGCTCGCGGGGGGAGATTGGCTTGTATGACTAACAATAATTGGGGCGCGGCCTTGGTCTGTCAAACACGTCCTTCGGAAGTAGGGGAAAGTACCTAAGTACCGTCTGCCGTCACTCCTCCAGCGGCGGCAGGCGGGAAACGAAACGACCTTTGACGCCCTGGGGCCATTGCTTGAACGGAACGATTCCGTCCGCGGTTGCCGCATAGGCGCGCAGATAGGCGGTCAGCGTCTCGGCCGTCGCCTCATCCGGGGCGAAGTCGCCCAGCACATAGCTCATCCGCCGGGCCGAGCGCACCGCGACAGCGCAGGGGCGCTTGCAGCTCATCAGGCAGCGCATCGGCCGCAGCCGCACCTGCGCGGCCAGATCGGGGGCGTCGGCCAGCACCCGCTCCATCAGCGCCACCAGCTCCGCCCCCGGACGGGCGGCTTCGGGCGGATCTTCCGGACGGCGGCAGGTTTCGCAGACGACAAGCTCGACGGTCATGATTCCGCTTTCGAAACAATGGCAGGGCGTTGAGAGGGGGATTGCGAACCCGCAGAGCTAGTTTCCGGCTGCCCGCCTGTCAACGTCCGGGCGCCCTGCCGGCGCCCCGTTCCCGGGCGGAAGAGGGAGACACTTGCCATCCGTTGGCAAACTCCCGACGATGCGCCCGGGCGGACTCCTGGGAATGGAATGGCGGACGGGCATGAGCGCGAGGCAACGGATCGTCCGTGAACGCCGGCAGTACAACCAGCTCGCCGCCGATCAGACCATGGAGGACTATGCGCTCCGCTACACGGCGGAGCGGGCGCGGCGCTGGACCGCCTGGCGCGTCGCCAACACCGCGCTGGGCGCCATCTCCTTCCTGGCCTGCGAGGCGATCGGGGCGGCGGTGACGCTGACCTACGGCTTCGAGAACGCCATGGCCGCCATCCTGGCGGTGGCGGTTCTCAGCATCCTGGTCGGGCTGCCCATCACCTACCATGCGGCCAAGGCCGGGGTGGACATCGACCTGCTGGCCCGCGGGGCGGGCTTCGGCTATCTCGGCTCCACCATCACCTCGCTGGTCTACGCCTCCTTCACCTTCATCCTGTTCTCCATCGAGGCCAGCATCATGTCGGCCGGGCTCACCATGGTGCTGGGCATCCCGGCCTCGGTCGCCCACGTCATCAGTTCGCTGGCGGTGATCCCCATCGCCGTCTATGGCATCCGCTTCATCAGCCGCATGCAATGGGCGACGCAGCCGGTGTGGATCCTGCTGCAATGCGTGCCGCTGGCCTATTTCTTCCTGCTCGACCGCGAAACCCTGGCGCAATGGACCTCGCTGCCCGGCGTCTATGCGCCGGACGGTGGGTTGTCGTTGCTGCCCTTCGGCATGGCGGCCTCGGTGCTGCTGTCGCTGCTGCCGCAGATCGGCGAACAGGTGGATTATCTGCGCTTCCTGCCCTCCCAGGCGCGCATCGGGCGCTTGCGCTGGTGGGCGGCGATGCTGGCCGGCGGGCCGGGCTGGGTGCTGATCGGCAGCCTGAAGCTGGCGGCGGGGTCGCTGCTGGCCTTCCTGGCGCTGAAGCACGGCATGCCGGCGGAGGACGCGGTGCAGCCCAACAGCATGTACCACATGGCCTTCCTCGACGTGTTCGGATCGCCGGCCGCGGCACTGGCACTGACCGGCATCTTCGTCGTGGTCTGCCAGATGAAGATCAACGTCACCAACGCCTATGCCGGCTCCATCGCCTGGTCGAACTTCTTTTCCCGCCTGACCCGCAGCCATCCCGGCCGCGTCGTGTGGCTGGTGTTCAACGTGCTGCTCGCCCTGCTGCTGATGGAGATCGGCATCCTCGGCGTGATCGAGAGCATCCTCGGTCTCTACGCCAACGTCGCGGTGGGCTGGCTGGGAGCCGTCGCCGCCGATCTCGCCATCAACAAGCCTCTCCGATTCAGCCCGCCGGGGATCGAGTTCAAGCGCGCCCATCTCTACGACATCAATCCGGTCGGCACCGGGGCGATGGGCTTGTCGGTGCTGTGTTCCACCACGGCCTTCTTCGGGCTGCTGGGGCCGGTGGCGCAGGCGCTGGCCCCCTTCATCGGGCTGGTGGTCGCCTTCGCCGCCGCCCCGCTGATCGCCTGGAAGACCAAGGGCCGCTACTACATCGCCCGCAAGTCGGACACTCTGCCCGGCGATGCCGCGACCGTCCGCTGTTCGATCTGCGAAAACCACTTCGAACGGCCCGACATGGCCTTCTGCCCGGCCTACGACGCGCCGATCTGTTCGCTCTGCTGCACGCTGGAGGCGCGCTGCCACGACCTGTGCAAGAAGGACAGCCGCTTCGCCGACCAGATCGCCCACAGTCTGCAGCGGGTGCTGCCCAAGCGCATGGCCGCCGGGGTCCACACCCGCACCGGCCATTTCATCGGGGTGATGACGCTGTTCTCGCTGGTGCTGGGCGGGGTGCTGATCGTCATCGATTTCCAGTATGCCAATGCCGACGCGGCGGAGCGGGCGGCGATCCACACCGCGCTGTCCGCCGTCTTCGTCTGCCTGTTCATCCTGTCCGGCGTCGCCGCCTGGCTGCTGGTGCTGGCCCATGAGAGCCGCCGCAAGGCGGAGGAGGAGACCGCCCGCCAGACCGCCATGCTGATGGACGAGATCGCCGCCCACGAGCGCACCGATGCCGCGCTCCAGAAGGCCAAGGAGGTGGCCGAGGCCGCCAACGCCGCCAAGAGCCGCTACATCATCGGCGTCAGCCACGAGATCCGCGCGCCGCTCAACGCCATCTCCGGGTATGCCCAGCTCCTGGAGAGCAACAGCACCCAGCGCCCGCAGGACGCCGTGCGCGTCATCCGCCGCAGCGCGGAGCATCTGTCGAACCTGATCGACGGTCTGCTGGACATCTCCAAGATCGAATCGGGCCTGCGCCGGCTCAGCCGCGACAAGGTGCAGCTGATCGACTTCCTCGACCAGCTGGCCGACATGTTCCGCATCCAGGCCACCGCCAAGGGGCTGGAGTTCCGCTATGCCCGCGTGCCGCACCTGCCGGCCTGGGTCCACACCGACAGCAAGATCCTGCGCCAGATCCTGATCAACCTGCTGTCCAACGCGGTGAAATACACCGAATCCGGCCATGTCGCGCTGAATGTCCGCTACCGCAGCCAGATCGCGGAGTTCGAGATCGTCGACACCGGCATCGGCATCCGGCCGGAGGATCTCGACCGCGTTTTCGAACCCTTCGAGCGCGGGCGCGGGGCGGCGGTGCGGGCGGTGGCCGGCACCGGCCTCGGCCTCACCATCACGCGTGTGCTGACCCGGATCATGGGCGGCGACATCGCCGTCCGCAGCACGCTGGGGCAGGGCAGCGTCTTCTCCGTCCGCCTCCTTCTGTCGGAGGCGATGCACCGGCCGGGCGAGCAGGCGGAGCGGCGTTCCATCACCGGCTATGCCGGGCCGCAGATCACCATCCTACTGGCCGACGACGACCGCGACCATCTGGCGCTGATGTCCGACATCCTGCGCCCCCTCGGCTTCGTGCTGTTCACCGCGTCGGACGCCGCCGGCTGCCTGGAACTGGCGGCGCAGTGCAAGCCGGACCTCGCCATGCTCGACATCTCGATGCCGGGGGAGAGCGGCTGGGATCTGGCCGAGGAGCTGCGCCGGCAGTTCGCCGACCGCATCCGCATCGTCATGGTGTCCGCCAACGCCTACGAGGCCCAGGGGCCGGGCGACGGGCGGGCGCCGCATGACGCCTTCGTCGCCAAGCCCATCGAGATCCACGCCCTGCTGGACCGGGTCCAGGCGCTGACCGGGCTGGAGTGGATCCATGCCGCGGAAAAGCCGACGGAACCGCTTGCGCCCGTGCCGGTGGCGGTCAAGGCTTCCGAACCGACTCCCGAATCGGCTCCTGCTGCGGCCCCAGTCGTCGCGGCGATTCCCGCCCAGCCGCCGGACTCGGCGCTGCGTCATCTCGACGACCTGCGCCAACTGGGCCGGATCGGGTACATTCGCGGGATCGAGGCCAAGCTGCGCGAGATCGAGGCGGAGGACGCTGCCGCAACGCCCTTCGTCGAACGACTGCGGATCCTGGTG
>JBKHVJ010000469.1:0-7436 GCA_046570145.1 Alphaproteobacteria bacterium | reverse complement strand
GCTTCGCCACGGTGGCCCGCATCTCCGACATCAACAAGGGGCTCTACGTTACCTTCGGCCGGCCCATGATCCGCGCCGCGGTCTCCGAGCCCTTCGCCCAATGGCTGCGGCTGACCAACCCTGTGCGGATGCAGCACTACCTGTTCTCGCACCTGAATCCCTTCATGGCACCGATCGAATCGCTTGCCGACTGGGTGCGGAATAACCGGCAGCCGGTCGGTCCCGATAACGCCTTTCTGACTGCGGAAGAGACGGGATCCGACTTCATCGTCCGGTCACTGAACGCCTACCGCGACCAGCGCGACCACTTTGTGGAACGGTTGTTCCTCGACCTTTACGGCTCCCCATTGCTTCAGGCGCTGGTCGGCCTCTCCGCCCCGGGTGCAAGCACCCGCCCGCCACGCGTCCGGGACGAGGCGTTCGAGGCCCTGGTCGAAAAGAAGAAGGCCGAGATCATGGGACGCGCTTCCAGCGGCGGCCTCACCGAGGCGCTGTTCCGGGTGCTGGCTTATGCCGGCCGCAGCCGGGGAGCCGTCGACGAGCGCAGCTTCCAGATGTTGCGCCGGATCCGGGACGAACACCCGGAGTCGGCGCGGCGTCCACTGAGCGAAATTCGCGAAATCTTCCGCGAGCAGGCGTTCCTGATGCAGATGGACGAGGCGGGCGCGCTCGCATCCCTGCCGGCCCTGGTCCCCAAGGCGCAGCAGCGCAAGGACCTTCTCGCCATTGCCGAGCGGGTCCTCACGGCGGCAGGGCCGCTCACCGCCGAGCAGCGTACCCGCCTGACCCGGCTCGAAGCACTCTTGGCCGGCGAAGCCAAGCCCGCCGAACCGGGGCTGCGCCTGATGCCCGCGGCCGAAGACAGTCCACTGCATCAGGCCGCCGGTGAAATCGCCAATGAGGGTGCCAAAAGAGGCGGCAAGAACGATGGCAGCACCGCCGCACCCCGCCGGGCAGAGCCGCCAACGAAGGTTACGTGACCACCGGTTCCGGCAACCCAGAACGGAATGGTCTGACAGCGATCGCGAGGAGAAACGCCATGAGCAAGGCTGCCCCCCCAACATCCGACGCCCCCGACCCTGCAAAGCAATTCGAAGACATCATCCGCCCGGAGGAGCTTCACCACATCACGGAGGAGCAGGACCTCGCCCGGATGCGCGAGGCGCTCGCACGCGAGAAAAAGAAGGAGGAGGAGCAGGCAGCGCTGCGTGATGCCTTCATGAATCAGCACATCCGCCAGGACGCCAACGAGCGTTTCACCAATGCCGTCCGCATTGCGGCGGAACGTGGCGTCACCGAACTCCAGATCACGCGCTTTCCGAGCACCTACTGCTCCGACCGGGGGCGCGCCATCAACAATTTCGAGCCCGATTGGCCTTCGACCCTGACCGGCTTCGCCCGCGAGGCTTTCGACATCTATGCCAAGCACCTGAAGGACAAGGGCTATCGAATGGAAGCCCGGATCCTTGATTACCCGGGCGGGATGCCGGGGGATGTCGGCCTGTTCCTGCGCTGGTGAGGGCGATGAGATGAGCGACAGCCATCCGGTCGACGCGGTGAACGGGGCGTCCGTGCATCGCCACGAGAAATATGAGCGGCTGGTCGAGATGTGCAGACAGATCGCACCGGTGCCGACCGCCGTTGCCCATCCCTGCGACGCCTCTTCACTGGGCGGAGCGATCGAAGCCGCCCGGCAGGGCTTCATCCGCCCGATCCTGGTCGGTCCGGCCGACCGCATCCATGCCGTCGCCGCAGAGGCCGGTTTCAGCCTTTCCCCGTATGAAATCGTCGACGTGCCGCATAGCCATGCCGCTGCGGCGACGGCAGTCGATCTGGTGAGGCAGGGCCGCGCCCAGCTGTTGATGAAGGGCAGCCTGCACACCGACGAGTTGCTGCACGCGGTGGCGAAGCGGGACTCCGGCCTGCGCACGGAACGGCGCATCAGTCACGTCTTCATCATGGACGTTCCGACCTACCACAAGGCGCTTTTCATAACGGATGCAGCGGTGAACATCGCCCCGACGCTGGAGGACAAGCGCGATATCATCCAGAACGCGGTCGACCTCGCTCACGCCCTTGGCAACGATCGGCCCAAGGTGGCGATCCTGTCGGCGGTCGAGACGATCAACCCGAAGATCGCCTCGACCGTCGAAGCCGGCGCGCTGTGCAAGATGGCGGACCGAGGCCAGATCACCGGCGCCGAATTGGATGGTCCACTGGCGCTCGACAACGCCATCAATCCCGAAGCCGCCCGTATCAAGGGGATCGTCTCCCCCGTTGCCGGAAACGCCGACATCCTGGTCGTTCCCGATCTGGAGGCGGGCAACATGCTCGCCAAGAACCTGACCTTTCTGGCCAATGCCGATGCGGCGGGCATCGTGCTGGGCGCGCGGGTTCCGATCGTGCTGACCAGCCGGGCCGACAGCGTGATGACGCGGATGGCGTCCTGCGCGGTGGCCGCACTGTTCGCGGACCGGCAGCGCCTCAAAGAACCGGTGAAAGGATAATCGCCATGCCCGACACCGTGCTCGTGATCAACGCCGGCTCCTCCAGCATCAAATTCCAGTTGTTCGACCTGGCACGGTCGACACCATGGGATAACCCGATGCCAACCCGCCTGCGTGGTCAGATCGAGGGTATCGGCACCCAACCACGCCTGCTGTTGAGGCCATCGGAGGGCTGCAGCACTGGACATGAGGAGGCGCTGCCCGCCGCGGTGGAGGGAATGCCGAACGCAATGGCCTTTCTCGGCGGTTGGCTTCGGGAATGGCTGGGCGGAGTGCTTCCGGTCGCAGTCGGGCACCGTGTCGTCCATGGCGGGCCAACCTATGACCAACCCATCGTCGTGGACGACGCAGCCATAGAGACGCTGGAACGTTACACGCCCCTCGCCCCCCTGCACCAGCCACACAATCTGGCGCCGATCCGTGCGATCCGAACGATGATGCCCGACATGGTGCAGGTGGCCTGTTTCGACACCGCCTTTCACCGCCAGCATCCCGAAGTCGCCGACCGCTACGCCATTCCGGAGCAGTTCTACCGCGAGGGAGTACGCCGCTACGGCTTCCACGGCCTCAGTTATGAATGGATCATCCATCGCCTTCGCAAGGAGGCGCCGCTGGTCGCGCACGGACGTGTGATCGTCGCCCATCTGGGCAGCGGGGCAAGCATGTGCGCCATTCAGGACGGGCTCAGCATCGACAGCACGATGGGCTTCACCGCGCTCGACGGGTTGCCGATGGGAACACGGCCCGGCCAGCTCGACCCCGGCGTCGTGCTGTATCTGCTGAACCGCGGCATGGATGTCCAGGCTGTTGAACAGTTGCTTTACCGCGACTGCGGGCTGAAAGGCCTGTCCGGCATCAGCAACGATGCCCGCGATCTGCTGGGAAGCGCCGACCCGCGCGCATCTCTGGCGCTGGAGGTCTTCATTTATCGCGCGAGCCTCGCCATCGGGACGCTGACCGCCGCACTCGGTGGGCTGGATGGACTCGTCTTCACCGCCGGCATCGGCGAGCACTCCCCGATCATCCGCTCGGCCATCGCTGAACGGTCGCATTGGCTCGGCCTCGCCCTCGACGAGACCGCCAACCTGATGGGACGCCCCCTCATCAGTTCCACCGACAGCCGGGTCCAGACCTTTGTGATCCCGACCGATGAGGAGCGGATGATCGCGACCCACACCTGCGCACTGCTCGCCGACCGGCACTAGCCAGGAAGATTGCGCCATGCCCCGGACACAGCCATTCCGTCCTGATCCGCCCTCGATCCTCCTGCTGGTTGGACTGTCCCTTGCAGGCTGCGAACAGCCGGCACCGCCGCCGGCCGAGGCGACGATGGTACGGGCCATTCCGGCGCAGACGACCCGCCTCGACAACACTGCCACGCTGACCGGCCAGATCCAGTCCCGCCATGAGAGCAATCTGAGCTTCCGCATCGGCGGCAAGCTGGTGGAACGGACGGTCGAGATCGGGCAGAGGGTCAAGGCCAACGATCTGCTGGCGCGGCTGGACGATCAAGACCAGCAGAACAGCCTTCGTGCGGCGGAATCGGAGGTCTCCTCCGCCAGGGCGGCGGTCGAGCAGAGCCGGGCACAGGAGGAACGCCAGCGCGCCCTGCTCGCCAACGGCTTCACAACCCGGGTGCAGTACGACAACGCGCAACGCCGTTACGCCCAGGCGGAGGCCGACCTGGATTCTGCCGGGGCAAAACTGCGAACCGCACAGGACAACCTGTCTTACACCGAGTTGCGCGCCGACCGGGACGGCGTGATCTCAGGCAAGGCGGCAGAAGCGGGACAGGTGGTGACGGCCGGACAGATGGTGGTCCGGCTTGCCGATCCCAGTGCTGCAGAGGCGGTGTTCCAGGTGCCCGGTGCCAGCATTCGGCTGGAGGGGAACGGCGAATTGCCGCCGGTCGAGATCCGTCTGGTTAGCGATCCCCGCCAAATGGTCGAAGGGACCATCCGCGAGGTGTCCCCGGGGGTTGATCCGGTCACGCGCACCTACACCATCAAGGTGTCCCTGCCAAATGCTCCGGCCGCCTTCCTGCTGGGCGCCGCGGTGAGCGGGCGAGCGAAATTGCCGGCACGTCCGGTTGTCAGCCTTCCCGCCTCCGCCCTGTTCGAGACGATCAAAGGCGCCCCCGCCGTCTGGGTGGTGGCGCAGCCGGCCACGACGGTCAGTTTGCGCCCGGTCTCGATCCTGCAATTCGACACCGGAACGGTGACAATCGCCAGCGGCCTCGACGATGGCGAACTGGTGGTGATCGGCGGCGTGCAGAAGCTGCGGCCGGGCCAGAAAGTGGCGATCAAACAGGGAGGCGGCGCATGACGGTCCCCTCACATCCCGGCCTCCGTCCCGCCGCCCTGGTGGCGCTGGCAATGCTGGCCGCGGCGCTGGCCGGCTGCCAGGAGAACGGCCACAAAGAAGCGGGTTCCGCCCCCATCATTCGCCCGGTGCGGACTGTCCGGGTCGAGCCGGTGAGCTTCCAGCTTTCGAAGACCGTGACCGGCATCATCGAGGCGCGGGCCGATGCCGACCTCGGCTTCCGCATTGCCGGCAAGCTGGTGGAGCGGACGATCGATGTCGGCGCCCGGGTCAAGGCCGGCGATGTGTTGGCCCGGCTGGACGGACAGGATCAGCGCAACGCCCTGCAATCCGCCCAAGCCATGCTGGCGTCGGCGAAGGCTGAACAGCGTCAGGCCAGCAACGAGGAGGAGCGCAAACGTTCGTTGCTGGCCAATGGCAATACCACCCGGGTGGAATATGACGCGGCTCTTCTGGCCAAGCGAACGGCGGATGCCAGGGTGGTGGCCGCCGAAGCCACCCGGCAGGCGGCCAGCGACCAGCTCGGCTATACGGAACTGAAGGCCGACCGTGACGGTGTCGTCATGGCAACCGGTGCGGAACCCGGACAGGTGCTGGAAGCCGGTGCCATGGTGGTGCGGGTCGCGCGACCGGAGGAGCGGGAGGCCGTCTTCAACATTGCCGAAGCGGGGCTGCAGGCCGCTCCCAGGGATCCGGTGATCGAGGTCGCATTGGTCGGTGACGACAGCATCTCCGCGAGGGGACGCGTGCGCGAGGTGTCGCCCCAGGCCGATCCGGTCACCCGCACCCACACCGTCCGGATAACGCTGGAGAACCCGCCCGACGCCCTGCGCCTGGGAGCGACGGTGACCGGCCGGCTGGTGCGCCAGCCGGAACCGGTGATCGAGCTGCCGCGCAGCGCCCTCTACGAGACCGCCGGACAGAGCGTCGTCTGGGTCGTCGATCCAAAGGAGCAAACCGTCCGGCCCCGTCCCGTCACGCTGCGCCTGAGCGAAGACCTCGACAGGAACGGCACGAATGGCGGCGAAGGTGACGGCGGGCCGATCTTCGTCAGCAGCGGACTGTCGTCCGGGGACATCGTCCTTACCGCCGGCGTGCGCAGCATCTCGGAAGGCCAACGCGTCCGACTCGACCAACCGATGGAAACGGCAGCACCATGACCGGATTCAACCTCTCGGAGTGGGCCCTCCGGCACCGCTCCTTCACATGGTATCTGATCCTCTCACTGACGCTGGCCGGTGGTCTCGCCTATCTCCGTCTTGGGCGCGAGGAGGATCCGGCCTTCACCATCAAGACGATGGTCGTCCAGACCAACTGGCCGGGCGCGACGATCGAGGACACCATGAAGCTGGTGACCGATCCGATTGAGAAGAAGCTGGAAGAAATTCCCTATCTGGATTACGTGAAAAGCTACACCAAACCCGGCATCTCCGTCGTCTACGTCAACCTGAAGGACTACACGCCGGCTTCGGCAGTTTCGGATCTCTGGTATCAGGTGCGCAAGAAGATCGCCGACATGAAGGCGACCTTGCCGCAGGGCATCCAGGGCCCGGCCTTCAACGACGAGTTCGGCGACACCTTCGGCACGGTCTACGCATTCACCGCGGATGGTTTCAGCTATCGCGAGCTGAAGGACTATGCCGAGTTCGCGCGGGCTGAGCTGATGCGGGTGCCGGACGTCGGAAAAATCCAGTTCGTCGGCATCCAGAATGAAAAAATCTACCTCGACTTCTCGACACGCCAGCTCGCCGCCATGGGAATCGACCGTGGCCAGGTGATCGCGGACCTGCAGGCGCAGAACGCCGTCTCCCCGGCCGGCGTCGTGCAGGCCGGCGACGAGAAGGTCACGGTGCGGGTCAGCGGAGCCTTCACGTCGGAGGACAGCCTGCGGGCGATCAGCCTGCGCGCCAACGACAGGTTCTACCGGCTGACCGACATCGCGGAGGTGAGGCGCGGCTACGCCGACCCGCCGACGCCGATCTTCCGATACAACGGCGAGCCGGCCATCGGCCTGATCATCTCGATGGCCGCCGGCGGCAATGTGCTCGCCTTCGGCGAGGGCATCCACGAGCGCATGCGCCAGGTGGAAGCCAACCTCCCGGTCGGCATCGGCGTCCATCTGGTTGCCAACCAATCGGTGGTGGTCGAGGATTCGGTCGCCGGCTTCATCAAGGCACTGGAAGAAGCCGTCATCATCGTGCTGGCGGTCAGCTTCGTCAGCCTCGGAATGCGTGCCGGGCTGGTGGTGGCGACCTCGATACCGCTGGTTCTTGCCATGACCTTCATCGGCATGGAGTTCTACGACATCGCGCTGCAGCGCATCTCGCTCGGCGCACTGATCATCGCGCTCGGCCTGCTGGTCGACGACGCCATGATCACGGTGGAGATGATGATCACAAAGCTGGAGGAAGGCTTCAGTCTCGATAAGGCGGCCACATTCGCCTACACCTCCACCGCCTTTCCGATGCTGACCGGCACGCTGGTGACGGTTGCCGGCTTCATCCCCATCGGCTTCGCCCAGGGCGGAGCGGCGGAATATTGCTTCACACTGTTCGCCGTCGTGGCGATGGCCCTGCTCTTCTCCTGGATCGTCGCCGTGCTGTTCGC
>JBKHVJ010000468.1:0-8599 GCA_046570145.1 Alphaproteobacteria bacterium | reverse complement strand
AAGCGCAAGGCGGCGCTTGCCACCCTGTCGGGCATGGTCGGTGCCCTCATCCTCGCCCGTGCCGTCGACGATCCCGACCTGTCGGACGAGATCCTGGAGGCGGCACGAACCAGCCTGACCAAACCCTGAGCACTGAACTCTGATCGGACCATCCGGCCAATCCGCCACCTCTGCCAGGAGAGGGCGATTCCGGACATCGTGTCCCGCTGCGACGTCCGGAATCGTGGTGTCTTTGACATTCCAGACAAGGCGACTGCGGCATAGTCTGAGTCCCGCCGCCGCATCCACGGGCTTCTTCGACACGACCGTCACCATCGGCTCGCTTCGGGTCAAGCCGTCTACCCCTGGCCTGCTGGCTCAGCCGCCTGTTCCGCCAGGAAACCGGCCAGACGCCGGCCAAGGCGGTGGAATATCTGCGGATGGAGGCGGTGCGCGTGATGATGGAGGAGGGGCGCCATCCGATGGACATCATCGCCTGCGAAAACCGGCTTCGCCGACCGCGAGCGCATGCGCCGCGTCTTCCTGCGCGCCTATGGACAGCCGCCGCAGGTGATCCGCCGGTCCGTGGAAAGCGGCCACGCGTCGGCGCTGGAATGAACGCCGGCCGGGATCCGGACATCCGCCGCACTCATTAATACCTAGATATGGCTCCGCCGACACTTCGGGTGCGGTAGGTTTTCACATCATCGGACAGGGCGTTTCCTTGGGGAATACTTCAATTCCCCGGCGCTCCCGCTTGCCCGATTGCAGACCCCCTATTCCTGACAAGGACGGACATCAGGCCATGCAGCTCACCGGCAACACCATCTTCATCACCGGCTCCACCTCCGGCATCGGCCGCGGGCTGGCCGAGGCGTTCCACAAGCTGGGCAACCAGGTCATCATCGCCGGCCGGCGCAAGGCCCTGCTGGAGCAGGTGACCGCCGCCAACCCCGGCATGAAGTCCGTCGAGCTGGACATCGCCGATCCGGTCAGCATCCAGGCCGCGGCCGAGCGTCTGGTCGCCGAGAACCCGACGCTGAACGTCCTGATCAACAACGCCGGCATCATGCCCTTCGACGACGCCTCCGGCCCGATGGACGATGCGCAGGCGCAATCGATCGTTACCACCAACCTGCTCGGCCCCATCCGCATGACCTCGGCCCTGATCGAGCATCTGAAGGCGCAGCCGCGGTCGGTGATCGTGAACAACACCTCGGTGCTCGCCTACACGCCGCTGGCCAACACGGCGGTCTATTCCGCCAGCAAGGCGGCGCTGCACAGCTACACGCTGTCCCAGCGCTTCATGCTGCGCAACACCAGCGTCACCGTGCAGGAAATCGCGCCGCCCTGGGTCAACACCGACCTGATCAAGAAGGGCGACGATCCGCGCGCGATGCCGCTGGACGCCTTCATCGAACAGACGATGGCGGCGCTTGGCACCGACGCGGAGGAGGCCATCGTCGAGAGCGCCCGTCCGATGCGCGACAATGCCGGTCCGAACGAGCATGCGCTGGTGATGGGCTTCAACAGCTACATCGCCGAGAACCCGATCCCGGTCTGATCGGGTACGAAACAGGAAAGGGCTGCCGAACGAAGGTTCGGCGGCCCTTTTCATTGCGTGTGCCTCATTCTGCCGGGGATTCCGCCATCCGCGGCGCCTTGGCCGGGGCGAACTCCAGCAGGCAGGCCAGCGCGACGCAGAGCGCGCCGACCCAGCCCAGCTCGCGCACGCTGCCGACGCTCAGCACCAGCGACCCCAGCGCGGCTCCCAGCGAGAAGCCGAAATAATGGAAGGAGGCATTGACCGACAGGATGATCGGCGCGTGCTGCGACCCGGTGATGCCGATCAGCCGGGCCTGCTGGCCGGGATAGAAGGCCCAGGCGGCGAAGCCCCACATCATGATTCCGGCGAAGGCGGGAAGCAGCGCCAGGGCCGGCGGCAGCAGCTCCGCCGTCAGCGACAGGCTCGCCAGCGCCAGCGCGACCGGCGGCAACGTGAGCGCCACGATGCGGGCGCCGCCCAGCCGGTCGGTCAACCGGCCGCCGACGGCGAGGCCGACGAAGGCCGACAGGCCCCAGGCGAACAGGGCGATGCCGACCGCCGCCCCCTCCAATCCGGTCACCTGGTGAAGGTAGGAGGCGATGTAGGGATAGACGGTGAAGGGTCCCATCGCCCACAGGGTGGTGATGGCCAGCGGCCGGCGCACCGCCGGATTTCCGAGCGCCGTCAGCCGCTCGCGCAGCCCGGCCACAGGGGCGGAAGACCCGATGGCGCGCGGCAACCCGAGCAGCAGCCCGGCCGCCGCCGCGACCGACAGAACGGCGACGCCGCCGAAGGTCATGCGCCAGCCCAGCGTGTGGCCGACGATGGCGCCCAACGGCACGCCGAACACGATGGCGAGGCTGAGGCCGCTGGTCACGATGGACAGGGCGCGGCCGCGCTCGGACGGCGGCACCAGCACGCCGGCAAGCGCATTGGCGTTGGGCACGAACAGCCCTGCCGCCATGGCGAGCAGGATGCGCGCCGCCATCAGCCCGCCATAGCTGCCGGCGACCGCCGCCACGATGTTGGCGGCGACGAAGGCCAGCATGGTGGCGATCAGCAGAAGGCGCCGGCTAACCGCCCCGGTCAGGGCGGTCAGCACCGGCGAACTGGCGGCATAGGTCAGCGCGAAGACGGACACCAGCTGTCCCGCCGCCTGTTCGCTGACCGACAGGTCGGCGGCGATGTCCGGCAGGATCGCCGCGATCATGAAGCTCTCGGTCCCGACGGCGAAGGACCCGAGCGCCAACCAATAGAGCGGCGCCCTGGACTGAAGTGCTGTGGTGGCCATGGAAGGATTCCTGTGCGGGGCCATTCCGGACGGCACAAGAGGCAGGCAGGGACAAACGGCCTCGCGCCCTGCCAAAAACAGGCGGCCGGAAATGGCGGATGCCCGAAGTCTAGGACGGACGCCCGACAGCGTGAATGTCACGGAAACCGCATTTCCAGACATTCACGCGCGGCGGGGCAGGGACGTCCTCAGACCCCGATCTTGTTTTTCGCCAACGGCAGGCTGCGAATGCGCTGGCCGGTCAGTGCCGCCACCGCATTGACGACCGCGGGCGGGACGCCAGGCAGGCCCGGTTCGCCGACGCCGCCCATCGGGGCGCCGCTTTCCACGATCTCCACATGCACGGCGGGCATGGAGCGGCGCGACAGGATCGGATAGTCGTCGAAATTGTGCGACTGGCGGACGCCGCCCTTGTAGACGAGCTCCTCGAACAGCGTGGCCGACAGGCCGAGCGCCACGGCCGATTCCACCTGCGACTTCACGATGGCGGGGTTGACGATGCTGCCGGGATCGAAGGCGACCCAGACATTGTGGACCTGCGTCTCGCCGCCCTTGACCGACACCTCGGCGATGGTCGCCGTCTCCGACCCGAAGGGGGAGGCCATGGAGACACCGCGGGCGCGGCGGGTGCCGTCCACCTCGTAGGGTCCGCGCTTCCAGCCGCCGGACATCGCCGCGACGGTCTCCAGCAGCTTGGCATGCCGCGGCTTGTCCTTCAGCAGTTCCATCCGCAGGGCGAAGGGATCCTGGCCGCCGGCATCGGCGATCTCGTCCAGGAAGCCTTCATAGAAGAAGTCGTTCATCGAGTGGCCGACGGAGCGCCAGAAGGCGATGGTCACGGGATGGGGGAACTTGACGTACTCCATCCTCCGGTTGGGGATGGCATAGGGCTTCTCCGTGATGCCCTCCACCGCCGAGCTGTCGACCGGGTCCTTGAACACCGCGCCGAACCAGCGGCCGAGCGGCCCTTCGCCGACCGTGCGCGCCTGGATCGCGGTGGGGCGCCCATCGGCGCCGATGGCGGCGCGGAAGCGGCTGAAGCTCAGCGGGCGCAGGGCGTCCATGCGGAACTCCTCCTCGCGCGACCACAGCACCTTCACCGGCCGGCCGGTGGCCTTCGCCAGCTGGATCGCCTGCAGGAAGGGGTTGGCGCTGCCATAGAGGAAATGCCGGCCGAAGAAGCCGCCCAGGATCGGCGAATGCAGGATCACCTTCTCCGGCGCCAGCCCGGCGGTCTGGGCCGCCACCGACTGGAACAGCTCCGGCATCTGGTTGGGCGCCCACAGCTCCAGCGTGCCGTCGGGATTGAAGCGCGCCATGGAAGAGGGCGGCTCCAGCTGGCCGTGGACCAGATAGGGGGCGTCGTAGTCCGCCTCGATCACCTTGGCGGCCTTGGCGAAGGCGGCGGCGGCATCGCCCTCCGTCTCCGCCGGAAGCCCGGCTTCGGTGGAGGATTTCAGCGCGCCCAGCAGCCCGTCCGACGCAAAGTCGGCGGCCACCGTGTCGAATCCCGTGGCGGCGGGGGCGGACCAGCTCACCGACAGCGCCTCCACCGCTTTGCGGGCGCGCCACCAGCTGTCGGCGGCGACCGCCACCGCACCCGGCAGCCTGTGGACGGAATGGACGCCGGGCATCGCACCGACCTCGGCCTCGTTGGCGATGGACTGCACGCCGGTGCCCTGGTTGGGCGCATGCTGGACCGCGGCATAGAGCATGCCTTCCAGCTTCTGGTCGATGGCATAGACGGCCTTGCCGGTCGATTTCGCCCGCACGTCCAGCCGCGCTACCGGTTTCCGGATATAGCGGAAGCTGGCAGGGTCGCGCAGGGCCACGTCCTCGCGCGGCGGCAGGACGAGGGCCGCGGGGGCAAGCTCGCCATAGGACAGCCGCTTGCCGCTCGCCGCATGGATGACGAAGCCGTCCTCCGTCGTCAGGCTCTGCGGCTTGACCTTCAGTTTTGCGGATGCCGCGCGGATCATCATATCGCGGGCGGTGGCGCCCAGCCGACGCATCAGCGGGTAGCTCGACCGGGTGGAGAAGCTGCCGCCGGTCATCCGCAGCCCGTTGATGACCGCATAATCCGGCCCCGGCGGGGCGCATTCCACGGTGAAGCGGCCTGGATTGACGTCCAGCTCCTCGCCGACGATCTGGGCCAGCCCGGTGTTGATGCCCTGGCCGCCCTCCACGAAGGGGCTGAGCAGGGTGACGGCATTGTCCTTGCCGATGACCAGGAAGGCCGGAATGCGGGTGCCCGGCTTGACGGCCGTTGCGGTGGTCTGCGCCCGCACCGGCATGGACGGCAGCAGGGCGCCCAGCACCAGCGCGCCGGCGCCGAAGCCGAGGAAGGCGCGGCGCGACAGGTTGGAAACGCCGTCCGGCTTCATCAACGCGACGGCCGACTGCGCCTCTATCTGCAGTTCGAGCGGGTCCTTGCGCGGCGGCAGGAGGCCGGGGGAGGCGACGGTGAGCAGGCGGTTCATGGCGTGTGCTCCTCTCAGCCGGCGGCCTGACGGATGGCGGCGGCGACGCGGTTGTAGGTTCCGCAGCGGCACAGGTTGGTCATCGCGTCGGCGATGTCGTCGTCGGTCGGATTGGGCGTCTGCTTCAGCAGGGCGGTGGCGGCCATCACCTGTCCCGACTGGCAATAGCCGCATTGGGGCACCTGTCTGGCGACCCAGGCCTCCACCACCTTGCGGCCGACGGGGTCCTCCTCGATGGCGTCGATGGTGCGGATGTCGGCGTCGCCGACGCTGTCCACCGGCGTCTGGCAGGAGCGGACGGCCATGCCGTCGATCATCACGGTGCAGGCGCCGCATTGCGCGATGCCGCAGCCATATTTCGTCCCGGTCAGCCCCAGCGTGTCGCGAAGGACCCAGAGCAGCGGCGTGTCGTCCTCAGCCGCCACCTGATAGGCGCGGCCATTGACATGGATGGTGGTCATGGCGGTCTCCGTGAAGGAGTTGCAAGGGGAGTTCGGTTGCCGCCCATTCTTCCCCACCGCCCGCCCGTCTCGTATCCATCCCTAGGTATTAAGGATGCCGAACCGTTCCGACACTGAATGGCCGGAAACGGCACGAGGCCGCCAATCGAGACAAAGTTGCCGTCTTTTCAAGAGTTTCCTATAGATGCTGAAGGACAACGGATCGCAATGTCCCGGTATGGTGTACGGCGACGGGAAAGGGTTACGGGCGATGGACCTTCGGCATGCCGACCTGTTCGACATCTCGCCCATCTCGATCCTCTGCGAGGACTGGTCGGGGGTGAAGCGCGCGGTCGACGGGGTGATCGCCGGCGGGGTGACGGATTTCGACCGCTTCCTGGACGGCAATCCGCAATTCTTCTTCGACGTGCGGCGGTTCCACCGCATCCTCGACGCCAACCGCTCCGCGCTCGACCTGCTGGGATTCCAGGACAAGGAGACCTTCCTGCGGGAATCGCGGGTGAGGCTGCCGGCCAATCCCGCCAGCAACGTCCAGGTGTTCCGGGCGATGGTGCGCGGCGACGCCGTCTGCCAGGGGGAGCGCGTGCTGCACACCAAGGACGGCCGCACCGTGCCCATCCTGTGGCGGGCGAGCCTGCCGCCGGGAACCGCCGGCCCCGAGGCCTACGGCCGCCTCTATTTCTTCGCGGTCGATGTCACGGAGCTGAAGCGGGTGCAGGGAGCGCTGATGGAGGCCCAGGCCAATCTCAGCCATGCCGGGCGCCTGTCGCTGGTGGGGGAACTGGCGGCGTCGCTGACGCATGAGGTGTCGCAGCCGCTGGCGTCCATCGCCGGCCATGCCGCTGCGGCGACGCGCTGGCTGGCCCGCGAGATCCCGAATCTCGACGAGGTGGCCACCAGCCTGAACCGCATCACCGCCAGCACACAGCACGCGGTGCGGGTCGTCGCGAAAATGGGCTCCTTCGCGCGGCGGGGGGAACTGTCCACCACGCCGATGAAGCCGCATGACTGCATCGCCGACGCGGTCACGCTGGTGGAGCATGAAGCCTATCGGCAGAAGACCAGGATCGCCATCGACGTGCCCGCGCATCTGCCGCCCGTCATCGGCGACCGCACGCAGATCCAGCAGGTCATCGTCAACATCGCCTATAACGCGATCCAGGCCATGCAGACGGCGAAATCGCCGGAGCGCCGCATCGCCATCGCCGCCGCGGCGGACGGGGCGGATGCCGTGACCTTCACCGTCACCGACAGCGGACCCGGCATTCCGGACGACGTGCTGCCGCGGATCTTCGATCCCTTCTTCTCCACCAAGCGGGAGGGGATGGGGCTCGGCCTGTCGATCTGCAAGACGATCGTGGAGGAGCATGGCGGACGGCTGTGGGCGGCCAACGGCCGGGGCGGCGCCAGCCTGTCCTTCTCGTTGCCGGTGGCGGGACCGGCTCAGCCGGCGACGCTGTAGCGGGTCACCGTCCGTTCGCGCACGCCCAGGATTTCGGCCATGCGGACGAGGTCGGCCAGCGACTGCGCGTGCATCTTGCGCATCAGGTTGCCGCGGTGAATTTTCACCGTGACCTCGCTGAGATCCAGCTTCGCCGCCACCTGCTTGTTCATCAGCCCGGCGGTGACCAGGGCCATGACGTCGCGCTCGCGCGGGGTGAGCTTGGCGTAGTGTCCGCGCACCGTGTCGTCCTGCCCGCGTTCGGCACGGCGCCGGCCATCCAGTTCCACCGCCTCGGCGACGGCCTGCAGCAGGTCCGGTTCGGTGAAGGGCTTGGTCAGGAAATTTACGGCGCCGGCCTTCATGCCGCGCACCGTCATCGGGATGTCGCCCTGGCCGGTCATCAGCACCACCGGCACCGAAATGGAACGGTCCTGCAGCGCCTGCTGCACCTCCAGCCCGTCGGCGCCGTCCAGATAGACGTCCAGCATCAGGCAGGCGGCATCGGCGGCTTCGCCGCAGGAGAGGAACTCCTCCGCCGAGGCGAAGGCCATCACCCGGTAATCGGCAGAGCGCAGAAGGCTGTCCACCGCGCATCGCACGTCCGCGTCGTCGTCGATGATGCAGACCAGGGAAGGGTTGCCGCCATCCATCATGGATTTCTCCCCCGAACCCGTTTTCCGGCCGGTCCGGCCGACCGGCTCATCGTAGCCGGGCCGTTCCCCCGTGGCAAAGCCGGCGAAGTGGTATCCTCCGGCGGTGGTGTCGCTGCGGCAAGGCTGGCCGGTCATTGGGCGCGGTCCCGTTCGGTCTTGAGGACGTTTTCGATAAGGACGAGCAGGCTTTCCGGGTCGAGCGGCTTGGTCAGAAAGGCGCTGACCCCCTGTGCAAGGGCGCGGCTGCGGGCCGCCGGCGTGGCGAAGGCGGTCATCACGATCACGGGATGGCTGCGGCCCTGCCGCAGCAGCACCATATGCAGGCTGAGCCCGTCCATGCCGGTCAGGTTGAGGTCGGTGATCAGGCAGTCCGCCTCGCCGCTGTAGGCGATGAATTCCTCCGCCGAGGAAAAGGTCCGGACCCGCATCCCGACCGAACGCAGGAAATTGTCCAGGCTCTCCCGGATGCTTTCATCGTCGTCGACGACGCAGATGGTGGGAACACTCGGCACAACATTGCACTCCAGCCGCGGCCCGGCCCGTCAACCCTGTCCGTTGCGGCCGATCCATTTCAACAGGTGGAGCAGGTTGCGCCATCCATACCTGCGTATAGGTTGACCCCCGCAGCGCCGGGCGCGGCCCTGCGGGGGGCGAAGCATCCTTCAGGCCTTGAAGAAGGCCAGCAGGTCGGCGTTGATGGTTTCCGCATGCGTGGTCGCCATGCCGTGCGGGAAGCCCTTGTAGA
>JBKHVJ010000467.1:0-12440 GCA_046570145.1 Alphaproteobacteria bacterium | reverse complement strand
GCCCTTCGACGGCAAGCGGATGATCTACGGCGGCTTCCGCCCCTTCCTGGAACTCTGACCCTCGCCCACCCCATCCGGATTTCCGAACGCCCACGGCGAGGCGCGTTCGGAAATCCGAACGGAGGCGGTTCTGACCAACAATGAAACCTCATAGTTCCAACGGATTAGCCGGTTGATCGGCATCGGCCGGCATTGGCACGCCGGTTGCTCCTTACAGGTCGCGCCCCGCGCAGACGGGGCGGACTCAAATCAAGGGAGCGAAACGTCCGATGCCTGCCACAACGCGCACCGAACACGACCTGCTGGGCGACCGCGAGATTCCGGCCAACGCCTATTATGGGGTCCACACCCTGCGCGCTGTCGAGAATTTCCCCATCACCGGCACCCCGATTTCCCATTACCCCGACCTGGTCCGGGCACTGGCCGAGATCAAGATGGCCGCCGCCCGCGCCAACCATGAATTGGGGCTGCTGGGCGCCGAGCGGGCCGACGCCATCGCAGCCGCCTGCCGCGAGATCCGCGCCGGAAAGCTGCACGACCAGTTCGTGGTCGACGTGATCCAGGGCGGGGCCGGCACCTCGACCAACATGAACGCCAACGAGGTGATCGCCAACCGCGCGCTGGAGATCCTGGGCCATGGCCGGGGCGATTACGCCCGCCTGCACCCCAACGAACACGTCAACATGGGCCAGTCCACCAACGACGTCTATCCGACGGCGCTGAAGCTGGCGACCTACACCGGCATCTTCCGGCTGGTGGAGGCGATGGGCCATCTCCGTGCCGCCTTCCAGCGCAAGGCCGACGAATTCCGCGACATCCTGAAGATGGGCCGCACCCAGCTGCAGGACGCCGTGCCGATGACCTTGGGACAGGAATTCTCCACCTACGCCGTCATGCTGGCCGAGGACGAGGAGCGGCTGAAGGAGGCCGCCCTGCTGATCCGCGAGATCAACCTGGGCGCGACCGCCATCGGCACCGGCATCAACGCCCATCCCCGCTATGCCGCGCTGGCCTGCCGCCATCTGGCCGAGATCAGCGGCGTGCCGGTGATCACCGCCCCCAATCTGGTTGAAGCGACGCAGGATTGCGGCAGCTTCGTCCAGCTGTCAGGCGTGCTGAAGCGGGTGGCGGTGAAGCTGTCCAAGACCTGCAACGACCTGCGCCTGCTGTCCAGCGGCCCGCGCGCCGGTTTCGGCGAGATCAACCTGCCGGCGCGTCAGGCCGGCTCGTCGATCATGCCGGGCAAGGTCAATCCGGTGATTCCGGAGGTGGTCAACCAGATCGCCTTCGAGGTGATCGGCAACGACATGACCGTCACCTTCGCCGCCGAGGCCGGACAGCTGCAGCTGAACGCCTTCGAGCCGATCATCGCGCACAGCCTGTTCAAGAGCATCACCCACCTGCGCCAGGGCTGCCTGGTGCTGGCCGACCGCTGCGTTGACGGCATCACCGCCAACCGGGAGCATCTGGAAGCCGGCGTGCGCAACTCCATCGGCATCGTCACCGCGCTGAACCCCTACATCGGCTACGCCAATGCCAGCGAGGTGGCGGCGGAGGCCCATCGCACCGGCAGGGGCGTGGCCGAGCTGGTGGAGGCGCGCGGTCTGATGACCGCCGCCGCCCTGGCCGAGGTTCTGCGGCCGGAGGTTCTGACCCAGCCGCGGCTGCCGGCCACCGCCGGCTGACCGTTCCGCCACCCGGCCCCATTCCGGCCCCGTGAGGGGCGAGGGGGCCGGTACCCATTCGACCGTACCCCGGCCGGCGCTTAAGGCGGGCGGGAAAGGTGAGGTAACAGGACAATGAACAAACAGACGACGCTGATCATCGTCGCCATGCTGCTGGGCATCGTCACCGGCTATGTCTGCAACAGCATGTTCGACCCGGCCGCCGCCAAGACCATCGCCAGCTATTTCGCGATGGTGACGGACATCTTCCTGCGCCTGATCAAGATGATCATCGCGCCCCTCATCTTCTCCACCCTGGTCGCGGGCTTGGCCGGCATGAGCGACGCCCGCACCGTCGGCCGCATCGGCGGCAAGGCGGTCGGCTGGTTCCTGATGGCCTCCTTCGCCTCGCTGTTCATCGGGCTGGTCTTCGCCAACCTGCTGCAACCGGGCGCGAATGTCGGCGTGCCGCTGCCCGATGCCGCGGCCAGCGCCGGGCTGAAGACCTCGGCCCTGAACCTGAAGGATTTCCTGACCCACGTCTTCCCGCGCAACTTCTTCGAGGCGATGGCGAACAACGAGATCCTGCAGATCCTGATCTTCTCGGTCTTCGTCGGCCTCGCCATCGGCCAGCTGCGCGACACCAAGGCCGGCCTGCTCGCCCGCTCGATCGAAGAGGTCGTGCCGGTGATGCTGAAGGTCACCGGCTATGTCATGCGCTTTGCCCCCATCGGCGTCTTCGCCGCCGTCGCCAACGTGGTGACGACCCAGGGGCTGGGCGTGCTGGCGGTCTACGGCAAGTTCATGGGCAGCTTCTATCTGACGCTGGCGGTGCTGTGGGCGACGCTGATCTTCGCCGGCTTCGTCGTGCTGAAGGGCGACGTCTTCCGGCTGGTGAAGACGATGCGCCAGCCGATGCTGCTGGGCTTCTCCACCGCGTCCAGCGAATCCGCCTATCCGCGCGTGATGGAAGGGCTGAAGGAGTTCGGGGTGAAGGAGCGGGTGACCGGCTTCGTCCTGCCGCTGGGCTACTCCTTCAACCTCGACGGCTCGATGATCTACACGACCTTCGCGGCGCTGTTCATCGCCCAGGCCTATGGCATCCCGCTGTCGCTGGAACAGCAGATCGTCATGCTGCTGGTGCTGATGGTGTCGAGCAAGGGCATCGCCGGCGTGCCGCGGTCGTCGCTGGTCGTCGTCGCCGCAGTGCTGCCGATGTTCAACCTGCCGGAGGCCGGCGTGCTGCTGATCCTGGGCATCGACCACTTCCTCGACATGGGCCGCACCGCCACCAACGTGCTGGGCAACGCCATCGCCACAACGGTCGTCGCCAAGTGGGAAGGCGCCATCGGCGAGGAGGACGAGGAGGAGGCCGACGCGCCCCTGCCCGCCCCGGCCGCCGCGGAATAGACAGCACATAGCAGTCCACGAAGGCGGGCGGGCATTGGGAGGGGGGATTCTGCTATGATGCGGCGGTCCCCGCCCCTGCCCGCCTTTTCCATGCCCGCCTTCTTCCTGCACGGCGCACGCCGCCTCCGCACCATCGGTCTTCTCCTGCCGGTCATGGCCGGGCTGGCCCTGCTCGCCGGGCTGGCGGGGTTCCGCATCAGCGAAGGGATGGGGCTGGCCGCCCTGCGGGAGACCGGACGCCACCGTCTCGACCTCTATGCCGAGAGCCTGGAACGGGAAATCGACAAATACGCCTATTTTCCGGCGACGCTGGGGCTGGAGCGCGACGTCCTCGACCTCGTGACCGGGCGGGCGCCGCTGGCCTGGGGGCTGAACCGCTATCTGGAGCGGCTGAACGAGCGGGCCGGTACCCTGTCGATCTATGTGCTGAACCGCCAGGGCCGGGTGGTGGCCGCCAGCAACTGGAACCGCCCCGACAGTTTCATCGGCGAGGATCTGTCCTACCGCCCCTATTTCATCGAGGCCGCCGCCGGCCGCCAAGGCCGCCTTTTCGGCGTCGGCACCACGCGGGGCGAGGCTGGCTATTACCTCTCCTCTCCGCTGGCGGAGGACGGCGCCATCGTCGGCGTCGCGGTGGTGAAGGTCAGCCTGGAGCAGCTGGAACAATCCTGGTCGACGGTGGAAGCACCGGTTCTTGTGACCGACGAGAACGGCGTGGTCATCCTCGCCTCCGTCCCCTCCTGGAAATTCACCAGCCTGCGGGCGATGGACGAGCCGATGCGCCGGCATTTCGACCGGACCCTGCAATACAACGCCCGCCCGCTGCCACCGCTGGGCCTGTCGCCGCTGAACCGGATCGCCCCGGATGCGGAACTGGTCCGGCTCGCCCGCCCGGCGGATGGGGAGGCGGAGACGGCCGTCTTCCCGGTCAGCGGCAGCTTCCTGGCCCAAACGGCGCCGCTGCACGGCACGGGGTGGACGATGACCGTGCTGTCGCCGGCATCGGACATCACCGGCATGGCCTGGACCCGAGCGGCGCTGGCGGCGGTCGGCAGCGCCTTCCTCGGCATCCTGCTGCTGATGTGGGTGCAGCGCCGCGGCCATCTGCGCGAGCTGGAACGCAAGGTGGAGGAGCGCACCCGCAATCTGCGCGCCGCCCAGGACGAGCTGGTGCATGCCGGCAAGCTTGCCGTGATCGGCCAGCTGTCCGCCGGCCTGGCGCATGAGCTGAACCAACCGCTGGCAGCCCTGCGCACCCTGTCGGGCAATACCGTCAAGTTCCTCCAGCGCGGCAAGCTGGACGCGGCCCAGGGCAATCTGGAGCGCATCGCCCAACTGGTGGACAGCATGGGCGCCCTGACCAGCCAGCTGAAATCCTTCGCCCGCAAATCCTCGGGCGCGCCCCGCCCGGTGGCGGTGCGGCGGCCCATCGACAACGCCCTGTTCCTGCTGGAGCAGCGGCTGCGCCGCTCGGGCATCGCCGTGCAGGTGGAGGTGCCGGACGACGTGGCTGCACTGTGCGATCCGAACCGGCTGGAGCAGGTGGCGGTCAATCTGGTCGCCAACGCTCTGGACGCGCTGGCCGGTCGGAAGGACGGCAGGCTGACCCTGACGGCGCGGACAGAGGATGGCCGGACGCGCATCCAGGTGGCGGACAACGGCCCCGGCCTGTCCGAGACGGTCCTGCCCCGCCTGTTCGAACCCTTCTTCACCACCAAGGAGGCGGCGAAGGACGGCGCACGGGAGGGAAACGGCGGGCTCGGCTTGGGGCTTGCCATCTCGGCCGGGATCGTGCGTGACTTCGGCGGCACCCTGACCGGGGCGAACGGTGCGGATGGCGGAGCGGTCTTCACCATCGACCTTCCCGCCGCCGCCCTGCCCGCCGACCCGACCACCATCCTGGCCACCTTCCAGGCCGGAGACCTCGCATGCCCGATACTTCCTCCGCCGCCCTGAAGGTTCTTATCGTCGAGGACGACCCGAACGTCAGCCTCGGCTGCCAGCAGGCGCTGGAGCTGGAGGACATCCCGACTGAGGCGGTGGACAGTGCGGAGAAGGCGCGGCGGCTGGTGGCGGACGGCTTTCCCGGCGTGGTGGTCACCGACATCCGCCTGCCGGGCATGGACGGGATGGAATTGCTCTCAACGCTGCTCGCGGCCGATCCGGACCTGCCGGTGGTGCTGATGACCGGCCATGGCGACGTGTCGATGGCGGTGCAGGCGATGAAGCTGGGCGCCCATGACTTCATCGAGAAGCCCTTCTCCCCCGACTATCTGGTGGAGGTGGTGCGCCGGGCGCTGGAAAAGCGGCGGCTGACGCTGGAGGTGCGCGACTTGCGCGCCCGGCTGCAGAATCGTGACAGCATCGAAGCGCGGCTGGTCGGCGGATCGCCGGAGATGGAGCGGGTGCGCCGGCTGATCGGCGACCTCGCCACCTCCGCCGCCGACGTGCTGATCCATGGCGAGACCGGGTCCGGCAAGGAGTTGGCGGCGCGTTGCCTGCACGACGCCAGCCCGCGCCGCACCGGCAACTTCGTCGCCATCAATTGCGGCGGACTGCCGGAAAGCCTGATCGACAGCGAGATTTTCGGGCATGAGGCCGGGGCCTTCACCGGGGCCGGCAAGCGCCGGATCGGCAAGGTGGAGCATGCCCACGGCGGCACGCTGTTCCTCGATGAGATCGAGAGCATGCCGATGCCGGTGCAGATCAAGTTCCTGCGCGTCCTACAGGAACGCACGCTGGAACGGCTGGGCTCCAACACGCCGGTCCATGTCGACTGCCGGGTGATCGCGGCCACCAAGGTGGATCTGCGCGAGCTGGCCGACCGCGGGCAGTTCCGCACCGATCTCTATTACCGGCTGAACGTCGCCAACCTGCCGCTGCCGCCCCTGCGCAAACGGCGCGAGGACATCCCGCTGCTGTTCGAGCAGTTCGTCCTGCAGGCGGCCGCCCGCCATGGCCGCCCGGTTCCGCCGCCGGATGCGGAACGGATGCGCCGGCTGATGGCCTATGACTGGCCCGGCAATGTGCGGGAGCTGCACAATGTCGCCGACCGTTGCGTGCTGGGCATCGAACAGGGCTTCCCGCCTTTCGCCTCCGCCCATCCCTCGACTGCCCGGCCGTTGGCCGAGGCGGTCGAGGCCTTCGAACGCGCGCTGATCGCCGATACGCTGCGCCGCACCGGCCACAGCCTTGCCCGTGCAGCGGAGGAGTTGCAGATCGCCAAGACCACGCTGCACGACAAGATCAGGAAATACGGGCTGTCGTGACCGCGCGGCGCCCGGTCAGCGGGAAGCGCCTGCCAGGGCGGCGGCGTAGCGTTCGGCGAGCAGCGGGCTGGCGGCGGCGCAAGCTTCCGCGACGAGGCGGGAGCCTTCGACATAGGCGTCCGCCCGCTCGACGCTCCAGGACAGCGGGCGTTCCACCGCCAGCGCCTTGAGGATCGAGATCTGCTCGGCCAGCTTGATGCGCTTGGCCCCATCGGGCGCGGCGGCGAGGCGGGCGGCCTGGATCGCCTTGCGCTCGGCAATCGCCCGGCCGACATCCTCGGGCGCGTCGCTGACGGCGGCCACGAGGTCCGCCACCTCCGGGCCGAAGCGGTCGGCCAATTCGGCGATGGTGGTCAGCCCATCCTCGACAGCGTCGTGGAGCCAGGCGGCGGCGATCTCCGCCGGCGTGCCGCCGGCCTGGGCCACCAGTCCGGCGGTCTCCGACAGGTGCACGACGAAGGGCGTACGCGCCCGGTCGGGGCGAAAGGTGCCGTCATGCAGGGCCGCCGCATGGCGCAGCGCCGCAGTGATCAGTTCGTTGTTGTCAGACATCTGGTCTCCTCCGTGCCGCGGGGCGGGCGGCAAAGCAGCCTTGGCCCGCCCTGACGGCGACAGTCCGCCGATATCCCGCCGCGGGGGCTTCGCTGCGGGGAGAAGCGGCTGCAGGGTCTCTGGCGGTTCGATCAGGCGGCGCGTGCCATTGGCACGCATCAGGCAGCGCGTGCCATTGGCAGGCGGCGGCAATCCATCTCGAACGCGTGCAGCCGGGTCCGAAGATGGTCGGCCGTCACGCGGTCGAAGTCCAGAACCTCGGCCGGCGGCAGATCGCCGCGGACCCGCGGTCAGGCCGCCATCGCCAGTTCCGGAGCAAGCCGGCGCGCGTCGGCGATCAGCGCCGCGGTCAGCGGCGGCTGCGGATCGCGGCGGGCGACCACGAGGCCGATCAGGGTGGACAGCTCCGGCGCCACGATGGGGATTGCGCGAATGGTCGGCGGCAGCAGCAGCGAATCCGCCATGATCTTCGGCATGATCGTCGACCACACGCCGGTGCAGAGGTGGTTGGTCAGCACGACGATGGAATTGGATTCCAGCATCGGTTCGGCATGCACGCCCGCCTCGGCAAAGGCGCGGTCGATGATGCGGCGGTTCTGCATGTTGGCGTTCAGCAGGCAGAGCGGGACGGTCGCCGCCTCCTCCCAGGTGACGCTGTCGCACGCGCCGAACGGGCCGTCCACCGAGGTGATCAGGTGATAGCGCTCGTGATAGAGCGGCACCTCGTCCACATTGCCGAGCGGTTCGTTGTCGAGATAGGTGATGCCGGCCTCCGCCTCCAGATTCTCCAGCCGCGACAGGATCTCGGTGGAGCTGTGGGAGGCGATGGTGATCTTGATGCCGGGATGCATCGACCAGACTGTTGCGGTCAGCCGTTGGACCATCGGCAGCGCCGTCGGCACCACCACCAGCCGCGGCGTGCCGGTCAGCCCCTGCTTCATCGTCTCCACGTCGGCCCGCATCGCCTTGTAGTCGCCGACGATGCGCCGCGCCCATTCCAGCACCCGCTCCCCCTCCGGGGTGAAGCCGATGAAACGGGCACCGCGGTCGACCAAGGGCACGCCCATGGTCGATTCCAGCTGCTTGATGGCGGCGGAGAGGTTCGGTTGCGACACCCCGCAGACCTGCGCCGCGCGGCCGAAATGCTTTTCGGTGGCCAGCGCGATCAGAAATTCCAGCTTTTCCTGCATGCCGGGGCTCCTCCCGCCACGTTGGGCACCGCGTGGATCGGGAACTTTTCAATCACGACCCGAGCAACATCATTGATACGAGTCACTTGCTCACGTCTCCGCGCGGGCTGCCGCAGCGGCAATGCGACGCATCGTAGGCGCACGAATGGTCACGCTCACGACACCTCCATCTCGAGCAGCCTGAACCCCTCCCCCGGTGGCCGCTCGATCCGCAGGTCGGCACCCTCCAGGAAGGTGTCGCGGCTGAGCAGGTCGAAGGCATGGCGCAGGGCGTCGGGCTGCACCCGGCTGGATTGGCCGACCGACAGGCTGACGCGCACCACCCGGTTGAAGGGATTGGCCTCCCGCGCCTTCATCGCCTGTTCCAGCAAGGATTGGCAAAGGGCGATCTCATGCATGGGGTGGGTCCTGTGGATACGCGAGGGTTCCCCTCTCCCCCCCCGGGGAGAGGGTTAGGGTGAGGGGGAAGCGTTGCGGCCCTTTACCAAGAATCCACCCGGTGCATCCCCCTCACCCCGCCCCTCTCCCCGCTTTCGGCGGACCTATGGTCCGCCTGTCGCGTCAGCGCAAACTTCGTTTGCGCGTGAGCGGGGGGGAGAGGGAGTAAGGCGTGTCCCAACATCACGCGTAGGCCGGGGCCTTCTTCGTCGCGCGGGTCACCGCGTTGCTGAGGCCGCCCTTCAGCTTCGCGTATTCCTGCTGGACGTGATTCTCGGCCCAGACCTGATCGGCGATCGGCTCGACCCGGACGGCGGCGTACTTGTATTCCGGCGTCTTGGCGATGGGATCGACGGCGTGGATGGTCAGCTCGTTGCAGGCGCCGATCCACCACTGGTAGGTCATGTAGACGGCCCCCTTGTTGGTGCGGTCGGTGACGCTGGCGCGACTGATCACCTTGCCGCGGCGCGACGACACCCAGACCAGTTCCTGGTCGCGGATGCCCAACGCCTTGGCGTCCTTCGGGTTGATGGTGACATAGCCGGGTTCGTCGGCCAGCGTCTGCAGGGCGGCGCAGTTGCCGGTCATCGAACGGCAGGAGTAATGGCCGACCTCGCGCACCGTGCAGAGGATCAGCGGGAACTCCTCGGTCAGCTGGTCCTTCGGCGGACGCCATTCGGTGGCGAACAGCAGGCCCTTGCCGCCCGGCCGCTGGAAGACGTTGCCCTCGTACAGATACTTGGAGCCCGGCGAATCGAGGTCGCGGCACGGCCACGGCACCGCACCCAGCCCTTCCATCTTCTCGTAGGTGACGCCGTAGAAGATCGGGCAAAGCTCGCGCAGCTCGTCCCAGATCTGCTTGGTGTTGTCGTAATGCATGGGATAGCCCATCGCCGTGGCGAGCAGGCTGATGATCTCCCAGTCGTGCTTGACGTCGCCCTTGGCATCCACCGCCTTGGTGAAGCGCTGGAAGCTGCGGTCGGCAGCGCTGAACACGCCCTCATGTTCGCCCCAGGAGGTCGCCGGCAGGATCAGGTCGGCGAACATCGCCGTCTTCGTCATGAAGATGTCCTGGACGATGACGAACTCCATCGCCTCGAAGCCCTTGCGCACCTGGGTCAGGTCGGGCTCGGTCTGGGCCGGGTCCTCTCCCATGATGTACATCGCCTTCAGCTTGCCGGTTTCCGCCAGATGCGGCACGTCGGTCAGGCGGCAGCCGATCTGGTCGGGCAGCGACTCGACACCCCAGGCCTTGGCGAACTTCGCGCGGATTTCCGGGTCGGTGACCTTCTGGTAGCCGGGGAACTCGGTCGGCAGCACGCCCATGTCGCAGCTGCCCTGCACGTTGTTCTGGCCGCGCACCGGGCCGACGCCGACATTCGGACGACCGAGATTGCCGGTCAGCAGCGCCAGACCCGACAGGCCCTTCACAACGTCGACGCCCTGGCCCCACTGGGTGACGCCCATGCCCCACAGGATGGTGGCGGAGGGAGCGGCGGCATAGATGCGCATCGCCTCGCGGATGTCGTCGGCCGGCAGGCCGGTGATCGCCGCGGCGTATTCGGGGGTATATTTGTCGACGATCTTCTTGTACTCGTCGAATCCCTCGGTGTGGTTGGCCACATACTCCTTGTTGTAGAGCCCTTCGTTGATCAGGACATTGGCGAAGGCATTGACCAGCGCCATGTTGGAGCCGTTGTTCAGCGGCAGCCACAGGTCGGCCAGCCGCGCCGTCTCGATCTTGCGCGGATCGCAGACGATGATCTTGGCGCCGCGTTCCTTGGCCCTGATGATGCGCTTGGCGATCACCGGATGGCTGTCGGCGACGTTGTAGCCGAAGACCAGGACGCATTTGGTGTGCTCGATCTCGGGGATCGAGTTGCTCATCGCGCCGTTGCCCAGCGTCACCTGCAATCCTGCGACCGACGGGCCATGGCAGACGCGCGCGCAATTGTCGACATTGTTGGTGCCAAGGACCGCGCGGGTGAACTTCTGCATCACATAGTTGGTCTCGTTCCCGGTGCCGCGCGACGAGCCGGTGGTCATGATGGAATCGGGGCCGTATTTGGCCTTGATCTCGCCCAGCTTCTTCGCGGCGTACTGGATCGCCTCGTCCCAGGAAACCGCCTCGAAGGCCGCATCGCGGCTGCGGCGCAGCATCGGGTTGCGCAGGCGCGGCGTCAGGATCTTGGTGTCGTTGATGAAGTCGTAGCCGAAATAGCCCTTGAGGCAGAGTTCTCCTTCGTTGGTGACGCCGTTCAAGGGTTCGGCACCGACGACCTTCCCGCCCTCGACCAGCAGATTCAGTTTGCAGCCCGTACCGCAGTAGGGGCAGACCGCCATATGCTTTTCCATCTCGACCTCGATATTCGCTCGATTGCGCCGGCTGTGCGCCAGCCGCGGTAGTGGGGGTCAGGCCGCGACTTCGGCGGCTTCCAGGGCGGCACGCTCGCGCCGGCGGCGCAGGGTCTCGTCCATCGCGTCCCGGTCCATCAGGGTCAGGGCGCTGGTCGGGCAGACCGACACGCAGGCCGGTCCGGCATCGCGGCCGACGCACAGGTCGCATTTGTGGGCCTGCGCCTTGACGCCCAGGCTGAGCGTCATGCCGGCGAACTGCCGGACCGCCGGGATGGTCACCACGTCCATGGCGCCGAAGGGGCAGGCCAGCACGCAGTTCTTGCAGCCCAGGCAGCGCTCCTGCTCCACCTGCACGCTGTGCTGGCGATAGACGATGGCGTTGTTCGGGCAGGCGTTGACGCAGGGCGCATCCTCGCAATGGTGGCACATCACCGCGGTGCTGACGTTGGCCGTCTTCACCATGCGGATGCGCGGCTTGAAGGTTTCCGGCGCCAGTCCTTCGACACCGGCACCATCGGAATGGGCAAGCGCACAGGCGACCTCGCATGTGCGGCAACCGATGCACTTGCTTGGGTTGGCAGTGACGAATCTGTTCATTCCCGTCGTCCTTGTTGACAGCCGGAGGGGGTTGGCAGCCGGAGGGGGCCGTCGGACGGCCCCGCCCCGGCATCGCTTCACTGTTCCCTGGCGTTACGCGCCGGTTGGCCGCTGTGGGCACCGGTGGCTTCACGTCCGATTGAAATCGCTTATCGCCCGATCTTTAAAAGTAATCGACGCCGATAAGCCGATCCTATCGAGTATCTTCTCTTTCTTATCGGAGTTTACAGGGAGGCATTCGGCAGTGAAATTGCCCCATGACTTCCTGTCTTTGTGTCTCGCACCTTATACCCACTTTTTTTATGTGTCTAGTTGACATCGCGTCATTCAGGGGAATAGCGTATCGAAGTCGATGGCGGCCCCATTCGAGACGGTCATTTGACAAAGATTCGCAACAGCTGGCTCTCCTTCTGCCGCACCGCCTGCAACAACAGGCGGCAATGGGGGCGTGCGCGAGCCAATACTGTCTTCTTATTGGCCGATCAGGTTTATTTATCGGGATTTCCCAAAACCTGATCCGGCCCATTCGACGCACCCGCCCGGGAAGCCGGAGGTCTGGACATGAATCGCTTCGTTATCGCGGAACCGAGAAAATGCATCGGGTGCAACACCTGCATGGCGGCCTGCACCGAGGCACACAAGAAACAGGGGCTGCAGGCGCATCCCCGGCTGACCGTCATGCGGATCGGCGACGACACCGGGCCCGTCCTCTGCCACCAGTGCGAGGACGCGCCCTGTGCCCGCGTCTGTCCGGTCGACGCCATCACCCATGCCGCCGACAGCATCCTGCTGGATGAGCAGGCCTGCATCGGCTGCAAGATGTGCGCGCTGGCCTGCCCCTTCGGCGCCATCACGCCCAGCGGCACCGGCATCGCCGGGGTCGCCGGCATGGCCACCACGACGCCCAGCCATTCGGCGGCGCTCGATCCGCTGCTGGCCTGGGACATCGGCGTGCGCAGCGT
>JBKHVJ010000466.1:0-19572 GCA_046570145.1 Alphaproteobacteria bacterium | reverse complement strand
CTTCGGCCACGGTACTGACTCTCCAAAAACAGCAAGGGGACTGTATAACCCAGCCGCCGCCGCCCGGCAATCGGGGGTGATTCGTACGCGCTGGACCGACCGTCGCAGGGGCGTCGCGAGGCAGGCGAAATTTCGTGAAAAAAGCGCTTGCGGGGCAGGGGGTGTTTGAGTATGTTGCGCGCCTCGACGCCGACGGCCTGCCGCCGACGCCGGGACAGACGGTGGACAAGGCGCCCGTAGCTCAGCTGGATAGAGCATCAGACTACGAATCTGAGGGTCAGGAGTTCGAATCTCTTCGGGCGCGCCATCCTTCCCGTTCGACAGTACAGGCCACCTCACCGGTGGCCTTTGTCGTCTGGGAAGCCGTCGAAATCCGCAAGAAAGCCTCGCGTTTTTCTTCGTGAAAAGCCCTTGCCTTCGATGACGGATTTGAGTAGGTTGCGCGCCTCGACGCCGGGGGACACTTCGACGGCGAGACGTTTGGTGGACAAGGCGCCCGTAGCTCAGCTGGATAGAGCATCAGACTACGAATCTGAGGGTCAGGAGTTCGAATCTCTTCGGGCGCGCCATCCTCCAACAAAGGCATGATCGACACGCAAGGCCGCCTCAGGGTGGCCTTTGTCGTTTCGGGAACTCGTCGCCCATCCTTCGGGTGCTGCTGTGGGGCTGGGACCGCGAAACGCGAGGGAGCTTCGTGGGATGCGAGGCTGACCGTCAACCGTCGCCGGACGCTTCTGATTGCCGGGTAGGTCGGCTACGATATGCCCACCTTCTTCCGGCGCCTTTTCAAGCGCCGCGCTGGCGGCTACATCATGGAAGGTGAGAACCGCCTCACCTTCCTCATTCTCCGGAGGGAAACCCCTGCGCCCGTCCGCTCACCTCGCGGGCGACCGTACAGCGGACTTCAGCGTTTCAGTAAGGGCGCGGTAGCTCTGGCGCCACGGATCGCCGAACTGGTCGGCCAGTTCTTCGGCAATCTCCGCCGCCTCGTCCTCGCAGAGGTCGTGCGCCGTCGCCACCGCCTTGTGGATGGCCTCGATCGCCTGATCGACCGTCATCTCCTTCCCCCCACGCTGCGCGGTATCGCTCCGGTATTTTTCGAAATAGCCTCTTGCCTTCAAATCGACTGGCAGGCGCAACCCCATCTGTCCGGCTGCGCTGCGTGCCAAGCGGAACGTCGAATCGTCGAACTTCTCGAACAGCGCCCCGAACGCGACGCCGAGCCCGGCCAAAGCAAGGATGCAGTCCTTGCCTGAGGGCGGCGGCAAGCGGGCATGATCGGCCAGCGACAGGCCCGCCAGCCAACCATCAAGGGCGGGAGCGGAGGCGTTTCCTGCGGCGGCGCTCCATTCATACAAATAGCTGCGGAAGTCCTTATGGGTGGTGAAGGTCTTCCAGTGCCGGCGCAACTGGGATAAGGCATCCTGCGTCCGCCCCGCTCCCCGCAGAATCCGGGCAAGGTTGACAACGGATTGGAGATTGTCGGGCTCCACCGCGCGCACGGCCTCGGCCACGCGAATGGCAAGCTCCGGCCGAGAGTCCTGGAAGTGCTTGGCCACGCCAAATGTCCAGTCGGCAATGTCAGGAATCGAGCCGCGTTCCCTGGCGAACTCTCGTCTTGCCGCTGCCGCCAGCACCGGGAAGACGGCGTCGGCGTCCTCGACCCACTCCTCCTCGCGCAGGATCTGCATGGCCGTTTCGGCGATGGCGCGGTGGCGGGTGAAGACGTATCGGCCGCCCTGGTCGGCCATCGCCTCCTTGACCAGCGGGCGGATCACCTCCCTGTCGAGGCGCCCCTCGTCGCAGCCCAGCGCCGCTGCAAGCACCGGGCGCGACAGGAACAGCAGGTTCTCCGCATGCATGCCGGCGATGTGGGCATAGGCGTCCAGCAGCGTTCCCCCGGGTGCCGGCCGGTCGCGCAGGGGCCGCATCAGCCGGCGCACATACCCCTTGATGTCCTCACCGATGCGGACGCGAAGCATGGCGCCAAGGAAGGCCCCGTTACGGGGGTCGGCCGCCTCGGTCCGGGCCGCCTCGACGAGTGCGCGGGCGGCCTCCTCCTCGGTCCGGTCCGCCAGCTTGCCCAAGCCATCCTCGCTCAGCGCTCCCCAGGCCTTGACGATCTTCACGGCATCGCCGTCGGTCAGCCCGCGCATCGGCAACCGCAGGACCTCCGCGACCTTCTCCCAGGACAGGTCGTTGGCTGGGAACACCGCGCGCCAGTCGGTTTCGCGGCAGGCGAGCAGGAAATGCACGTCGGTGCGCCCGGCCGCGTGCAGCGCCCTGACCGCCGTGAGAAGGCCGGAGGCGCAGCGGTCGGCGTCGTCGGTCGCGATCAGCCAGGGATGGTCGGCGCGCGGCAGGGCCATCACCTGTTCGGCGGTGATGCCGAGCGCTTCGCTCTGGCGCCACAGAGCCTTCCAGCCGTGCTTCTCGACGAGTTCGGCCAGGGCCTGCCGGAAGGCCGTGGATTTGCCCTCGCCGCCGGCCCCGGTGAGCAGCGACACATAGGGTTTCGCCGGAAATCTGGCGGCCGGAGCGATCCGGCTGACCACCGTTTCGACCATGGCCCGCCGGGGTACGCCGGGAGACAGGGCGAGCTCCCAATCGGGGATGCGGCCGTCGAAGAAGCTCAGCAATTCATCCCGCGCGAGGACCGTGCGATGCCGTTCCAGGAATGCGGCATCCACCACATGCCATCCGTCCGGAGAAGCGATCGCAGGGGCGCCGCTTTCCGGTGCCGGCCCCACCGGGGCGGCAATTGGGGCCGGCGACGGCGGTTCGACGCCCTTGCGGCCCGGCAACGGAAACCAGAAACGGTCGCTGTTGGCGACGCGGCGGTCGGGATGGTAGCCGTCATGGTCGGGAACCCAGCGGCGGTGGTTCTTGTGCCACAGCAGCGGTTCCAGGACGGCGCGGCGATTGGCGAGATCGGCCTCGCCGAACAGGAAGCCGTTGCGCCATTCATCGTCGTCATGGGCCTGGAAGGCGGCGCCGGCCTGGAGCGTCAGGAACTCGGCCGCCGCCCCATCCTCCCGGCGCCCATCCGCCTTGTGCATGTGACCGTGCAGGTACAAGGCGCGATGGTCCGCCAGCAATGTGCGCAGAAGCGGCTTGTCCTCGTCGCGCAGCCAGTCGATGGGATGGTGGCCGAGCACGATCGTCAGGTCGCAGCCGGCGGTCTTCCCCAGCGCATTGTCCAGCAGATCCCTGCCCGGCGTCAGGGTGTTCCGGTCATGATCGTCATAGGACAGCCAGGCGGTGTGCAGGCCGACCACGCCGATGCGGACGCCGGCGACCTCGCGAATCTCGGCGTAGGCGCCGTCGCCGCTGGCGATCCAGTCGCGCTCCACCGCTCCGGCATCGAACGCGAACTCCGCATAGGCCTGGAAACGGGACATGAAGCGCGCGCGAATCTTCGCCGCTGGCGCGGTCGGCAGGAAAATGTCCTTTTGGCCCGCAACGGCATCGCGCGTTGAGAAATCCGCCATCCGGTTCACATCGTGGTTGCCGGGGACAAGGAACAGCCGTTCCTTTAATCCGCCGCCAAGAGCGGTGTCGAGGGGGGCGAGCAGTTCCCTCCGAACCCGCTCATACTCCTCCTTCAGCCCCTTGTGGGCGATGTCGCCGGTCAGGAAGACGAAATCGGGAGTCCACCCGTTTCCGCGGCGCTTCGCGACTTCGCTGGCGATCTGCGCGAAAAGCTTGTCGCGGCCGTATTGTTCGGATCCGATGTGACAATCGGACAGATGCAGCCAGCGTATCGGACGAATGCACATCGAATACCCCCGAAACTCGCGCCGTGCATGAGGCGTGAGGAACCTATCTCTCCGATGGTATATCCCGGTCAGACAGCAATCATCAATGGCCGTCGCCATCGAGGTCGGCGCGCTTCCGCAAGGCGGCAAACGGACCTCCGCGCGACGTCTCTTTCCCTCCTCCCGTCAGGGAGCGGTTGAGGCCGGCGCCCGCCGGCAGCCTTCCGGTCCCGGTTCCCGCCGCCGCCGCCTTTCCACTCTGGCGCAAGCCCCGGTGGCTCCTCTACACTTGTGGCCCGCACCACTGGATGCATGGCCATGCCCCGCAGCGACTTCTATCCGCCCATCGACCCGTTCCAGACCGGCACGCTCGCCGTCGACGGGATCCACACGGTCTATTGGGAACAGGCGGGCAATCCGCGCGGCGTGCCGGTGATGTTCCTGCATGGCGGGCCGGGGGCCGGGGCCTCGCCCACCCACCGCCGCTTCTTCGATCCCGCCCATTACCGCATCATCGTGATGGACCAGCGCGGGGCCGGCCGGTCCACGCCCTTGGGCGAAACGCGCGAGAACACCACCGAACGGCTGGTCGAGGACATCGAGACGCTGCGCCGGCATCTCGGCATCGAGCGCTGGCACCTGTTCGGTGGCTCCTGGGGCTCGACGCTGGCGCTCGCCTATGCCGAAACCCATCCCGAGCGCTGCCTGGGCCTGATCCTGCGCGGCATCTTCCTGATGCGGAAGAGCGAGATCGACTGGTTCCTCTATTCCATGCGCGTCCTGTTCCCGGAGGCCTGGGCGGCCTTCGCCGGCCATATCCCGGAGGAAGAGCGCGGCGATCTGCTGGAGGCCTATTGGAAGCGGCTCGACTCGTCCGATCCGATGGTGCGCATGGCTGCGGCGCGGGTGTGGAGCGTCTATGAGGGCAGCTGCTCCTCCCTGCTGCCGTCGCCCGACCTGATCGCCGCCAGCGGCGAGGACCGCCACGCCCTGGGGCTGGCGCGGATCGAGGCGCATTACTTCCGCTCCAACCGCTTCACGCCGGAAGACAGGCTGCTCCGCGATGTTTCCCGCATCCGCCATCTGCCGGGGGTGATCGTCCAGGGCCGCTACGACATCGTCTGTCCGGTGATCTCCGCCGACGCGCTGCACCGCGCCTGGCCCGAAGCCGACTACCGCATCGTCCCCGACGCCGGCCACTCCGCCATGGAACCCGGCATCCGCGCCGCGCTGATCCAGGCGACGGAGCGGTTCAAGGAGTATCGGTGAGGGCTTTAACTTCCATCACACCCACCCCACACTCTGCCGATGCCTGAACTTCCCGAAGTCGAAACGGTGTGCCGGGGCCTCGCCCCGCATCTCGAAGGCCGGCGGCTGGTCCGTGTGGAGCAGCGGCGGCCCAACCTGCGCACCCCCTTCCCGCCGCGCTTCTGCGAGCGGCTGACCGGCCGGCGCGTCGAGTCGGTGCGGCGGCGGGCCAAATACATCCTGATGCATCTGGACGACGGCGGCGTGCTGATCGCCCATCTCGGCATGTCCGGCCGGATGATCATCGCGCCGGAACGCCCCGAATCCTTCGACAAGCATGACCATGTGGTGTTCGAGACCGACGCCGGCACAATCGTCACCTTCAACGACGCCCGCCGCTTCGGCCTGATGGACCTGACGGTGGCGGACGCGCTGGGCGACCACCCGATGCTGCGCAACCTGGGACCGGAGCCGCTGGGCAACGAATTCTCCGGTCCCGAGCTCGCCCGCCGTCTGGCCGGCAAGACGACGCCGATCAAGGCCGCCCTGCTGGACCAGAGCGTCGTCGCCGGTCTCGGCAACATCTATGTGTCGGAGGCGCTGTTCCAGTCCGGCATCCTGCCCACCCGCAGCGCCGCCAACCTGACGCCCGAGGAGGTCGACCGGCTCGCCACCGCGGTGCGCGAGGTGCTGGAGCGCGCCATCGCCGCCGGCGGCTCCTCCTTGCGCGACTACCGGCAGGCGTCGGGGGAGCTGGGCTATTTCCAGCACCAGTTCGCCGTCTACGACCGGGAGGGGGAGGGCTGCCCCGATTGCGACTGCGACCGTGCCCGCACGGGGGGCGTTCAGCGGATTGTACAGTCCGGCCGCTCGACTTTCTTTTGTGCGGCGCGCCAACGGTGATATAGCTGGGGCATGACGGCTCTACCGGCCATGCTCCGGGCGGCGTCCGCCGCTTTCCTCCTTGCCGGCCCCGCGGTCGCGGGCCTGGGGGGCTTCCTTATTCCCATTCCTCCGGCATTTGCCGCCCAGCTGGTCGCCGAATCCGGGCCGTTCGTTCCCGGCTTCACCGACGTTCCGGTGATGCCTGGGCTGGCGACCGCCGAATCGGAGGCGCTGGTCTTCGACAAGCCGGGCGGGCGGATCGTCCAGGCGGTGCTGTCGGGGGAGGTGCCGCGCCAGGCGGTGCTGGCCTTTTACGACCAGACCCTGCCGCAGCTGGGCTGGCGCCGGGCATCCGACCGCGTCTTCGTCCGCGAGGGCGAGGAACTGCGGCTGGAATTCCCGCAACAGGCCAAATCCAAGGCGGCGACCGCCGTCCGCTTCACTTTGACGCCGCGCTGACGGCGGGAACACCCGCCATACTCGCGCGGGCCCTCAACAGACGCCCTTACACAACCACGAGTCCCGGAGGCAACCGGGCTCGCCCCATCGGGAGAGTGCTGCAGCCATGTCCTATGAAACCATCCTCGTCGAGACCCGCGGCCCGGTCGGCCTGATCACGCTCAACCGTCCGAAGGCGCTGAACGCGCTGTGCGACCAGCTGGTGACCGAACTGGGTCAGGCCCTGGACGATTTCGAGGCCGACTCCGCCATCGGCGCCATCGTCGTCACCGGGTCGGAGCGCGCCTTCGCCGCCGGCGCCGACATCAAGGAGATGGCCGGCTTCTCCTATATGGACGTCTACAATTCCAACTTCATCACCGCGAAGTGGGAGCGGCTGGCCAAGTGCCGCAAGCCGACCATCGCCGCGGTCGCCGGCTTCGCGCTGGGCGGCGGCTGCGAGCTGGCGATGATGGCCGACTTCATCCTGGCCGCCGACACCGCCAAGTTCGGCCAGCCGGAGGTCACCATCGGCACCATTCCCGGCGCCGGCGGCACCCAGCGCCTGACCCGCTTCGTCGGCAAGTCCAAGGCGATGGAGATGGTCCTGACCGGCCGCATGATCGACGCCGCCGAGGCCGAGCGCTGCGGTCTCGTCTCCCGCATCGTCCCGGCCGCCGAGCTGGTGGAGGAGGCGGTGAAGGTCGCCACCAAGATCGCCTCGCTGTCGCAGCCGGTCATCGCCATGGCCAAGGAGGCGGTCAACGTCGCCTATGAGTCGACGCTGGCCGAAGGCATCCGTTTCGAGCGCCGCCTGTTCCATTCGACCTTCGCCACCGAAGACCAGAAGGAAGGCATGGCCGCCTTCGCCGAGAAGCGCCAGCCCGGCTGGAAGAATCGCTGAGTCGTCGACCGCCCTTCGACTCTGCCGCCTGGGTCGCCCCCTGCATCTTGCGGGGGACGGACCAGATCCCATCAAGATGTCGTCCAAGTACGATTAGTCAAAATCAACGGGCGTCCACGCCTTGACTCGGGGTGCGCTGCCGCGTATAAGGCGCGCTCGCATCACGACAGCCGTGTCGTTCGGAGTAGGGTTTCCATGGCCAATCATAAGTCCGCTGAAAAGCGCATTCGTCAGACCGAGCGTCGCACGGAAGTCAACCGTGCCCGCATCAGCCGCATCCGTTCCTTCGTGAAGAAGGTCGAGGGCGCGATCGAGAGCGGCGACAAGTCCGCCGCCGCAGACGCGTTCAAGTCCGCTCAGCCGGAGCTGATGCGCGGCGTCTCCAAGGGCGTGCTGCACAAGAACACCGTGTCGCGCAAGCTGTCGCGTCTGTCGGCTGCGATCAAGGCTCTCTGATAGAGCTTTCATACGCTGCTTTCAAAAAGCCGCGCCCGTGACTCGGGGCGCGGCTTTTTGCGTTTAAAGTAAATATGCAGATCCTCGACAATTGTCTTAGATTGTCTTTAGGTCTGCTTATGAGATTCAGGATGAGTCTTGCGGTCTATGCGCATGTTTTTATCTTTTTGGGCCGTTCGCCATCTGTCCCATTGCCAGATTTCCGCGGCATGGTTAGACTTTTCCTCCATTCGGCTGGACGAATTGGGGTGATGCAACACTCTGTGTCCGGTTGAACACAGCAGTGAAATACTGAAGGTCTTACGCCGGATCAGGGCTTGTTGAGTCCCGGTCGTACGCACGATCTTCTTTTACTTACAAGCTGTCGCGCTTGTGGCGGGATTTACGATCCCGTCGACTCTTGCGTGTGCTTTTTGGGTATAGTGTTTCGTTCGGAGTCATCCCTGCCTGGACTCTTCGGGTAGGGGCCGGACGGGCATCTATTCCAGTTGCGGGGCGATACCGCGCCGCCACGGCGATGGGGCCGGCCGGCGGAAGGAGCGGGAGTAAGGGAGCATGTCGGTCGGCGTGTCGTTGGATCAGCAGTGGGCGCGCATTCGCGGGCGCCTGAAGGAAGAGGTGGGCGAAATCGCCTACCGGAGCTGGCTTCAGCCGCTGTCCGTCGCCAGCCTGGTCGGCGGCGAAGTGTGCATCGTCGTGCCCACGCGCTTCATGCGCGACTGGGTGCTGACCCATTATGCCGACCGCATCCGCGCCCTCTGGTCCGGCGAGAATCCGGAAGTCCAGTCGATCGACGTCATCGTCGCCTCCACCAACCCGCCGGCGGCACTGGTCGCCGACAATGACGACAACGACCGCCCCGCTCCGCCCCCCCGTTTCGCCGAGTCGCGCCCGGCGCCCCGTCCGGCGCCGCCCCCGCGTCCAACCGATGGCGGCTTCTCCGCGGAATCGGCACCGTCGACCGTCTATACCTCCGCCTCCTATGGCGGGGCGTCGGACGAGTCGCCGAACGCCGTCCCGGCAATCCTGGAGGACCGGTCCGACCTGTCGGCGGCGCTCGACCCGCGCTTCACCTTCGAGAATTTCGTCGTCGGCAAGCCGAACGAGCTGGCCCATGCCGCAGCCCGCCGCGTCGCCGACGCCACCACCGTGACCTTCAACCCGCTGTTCCTCTATGGCGGGGTGGGCTTGGGCAAGACCCACCTGATGCACGCGCTGGCCTGGCAGATCCGCAAGAACGACCCGAACCGCAAGGTGCTGTACCTGTCGGCCGAGAAGTTCATGTACCAGTTCATCCGGGCGCTGCGCTTCAAGGACACGATGGCCTTCAAGCAGCAGTTCCGCTCGGTCGACGTGCTGATGATCGACGACGTGCAGTTCATCAGCGGCAAGGACTCGACCCAGGAGGAGTTCTTCCACACCTTCAACGCGCTGGTCGACCAGAACCGGCAGGTCATCATCTCGGCCGACAAGAGCCCGTCCGACCTGGAAGGCATGGAGGAGCGGCTGCGCTCCCGCCTCGGCTGGGGGCTGGTCGCCGACATCCACCCGACCACCTACGAACTGCGGCTGGGCATCCTCCAGGCCAAGGCCGATGCGCTCCAGGCCAGCATCCCGCTGAAGGTGCTGGAATTCCTGGCCCACAAGATCACGTCCAACGTGCGCGAACTGGAAGGGGCGCTGAACCGCATCGTCGCCCATGCCGAGCTTGTCGGCCGCTCCATCTCGCTGGAGACGACGCAGGAGGTGCTGCACGACCTGCTGCGCGCCAACGACCGCCGCGTCACCATCGACGAGATCCAGAAGCGGGTGGCGGAGCATTACAACATCCGCGTCGCCGACATGCATTCCGCCCGCCGCGCCCGCGCGGTGGCCCGCCCGCGCCAGATCGCCATGTATCTGGCCAAGCAGCTGACCGCCCGCTCCCTGCCGGAGATCGGCCGCAAGTTCGGCGGCCGCGACCACACCACGGTCATGCACGCGGTCAAGAAGGTGGACGAATTGCGCGCCACCGACCCGTCCTTCGCGGAAGACGTGGAACTGCTGCGCCGCATGCTCGAAAGCTGAAGATCGGCCAATCCGCCGGTCCCGCTGTGTTGCCATACCGCTATGCCATGGCGCCGTGAAGTCTGCTAAGGTCCGCGCGCACGGACTCTTTGCCGACGACACGGGTGTGCTGGTGGAAACGAATATTCTTGTCGCCGACGATTCCAATTTCTTTCGTGAACTGATCCGGGAAGAGCTGGAAAGCAGCGGTTACCGGGTCATCCTCGCCAAGGATGGCGGGCAGGCGCTCGCCCTCTACCGCAGCCACGACATCCAGATCCTCATCACCGACCTGGAAATGCCGGTGATGACCGGACTGGAGCTGTGCTGGCATATCCGGGCGGCGGATGACCAGCACCGCACCTTCACCATCCTGATGACCGGCGACAGCGAGACCGCCCGGCGGGTCGAGGCCTTCGAATCAGGCGCCGACGAGTTCCTGGCCAAGCCCATCGACCTGCCGATGCTGCGCGCCCGCGTACGGGCCGGCGAGCGCATCACCCGCATGCACCGGGTGATGGTGGAGATGCTGAACACCGATTACCTGACCGGGGTGGCGAACCGCCGCCATTTCATGGAACGGCTGGAGCAGGCCTACCGTACCGCTAAGGAAACCGGCTCGCCGCTGGCGATCGCCATGTTCGACATCGACCATTTCAAAGCGATCAACGACACCCATGGTCACGGCAATGGCGATCTCGCGCTGAAACGCTTCGCCGACCATTGCGCCGCCCAGGTGCCCGACGGCGGTTTCCTCGGACGGCTGGGTGGGGAGGAGTTCTGCCTGTGCCTGCCCGCCGGCGACCTGGAGACGGCGCTCGCGCGGGTCGAGGCGATCCGCCGCTCCACCGTCGACCTCATGGTGGAAACCGGGACCGGCGTCAGCTTCGGCTTCACCGTCAGCATCGGCATGTGCCTGGTTCAGGACACCGACTCAGTCAACGATCTGATGACCCAGGCCGACGAGGCGCTCTACTTTGCCAAGCGCAGCGGCCGCAACCGCACCGTCCTGCGCGGGGCGGAAGGGGTGACGGTCAAGGCGCGCTTCTACGTAATGTGAGGCGGCCAAGCTCAGAGCAGCCAAGCTCAGAGCGGCAGGGTCACCGTCGCGCGCAGGCCGCTCCCGCTCCCAGCGCCGCTGTCGCGGTTGGACAGGGTCACGTCGCCGCCATGCCCGCGGATGATGCTGCGGGCGGTGGACAGGCCCAGCCCGACGCCGCCGGTATCGCGCGAGCGTGAGCGTTCCAGCCGGTAGAAGGGGGCGAAGACCTTCTCGAACTCCGCTTCCGGAATGCCGGGACCGTCATCGTCGATGTGGATGCGCGCCTGCCGGCCGGAAGCCTGCCCGTCGGTGCCGGGGCCGTCCTCCAAACGCACGGTGAAGCCGCCGCCATACTTGATCGCGTTGTCCATCAGGTTGGCGAAGGCCCGGCGCAGGGCCACCGGACGGCCTTCCGCCACCACATGGGCGGGACCGTCATAGACCGCGCGGTGGCCGGCATCGACGCGGTCGTCGCACAGGCTCTGCAGCAGGTCGGCAAGGTCGAAGCGGACGCGCGGCTCGCGCTGGGCATCGTCGCGGGCGAAGGCCAGCGTGGCGGAGATCATCGCCTCCATCTCGTCCAGGTCGGCCAGCATCCGCCGCTGCATCTCCGGATCGTCGACCAGTTCGGCACGCAGGCGCAGGCGGGTGATCGGCGTGCGCAGGTCGTGGCTGATCGCCGCCAGCATCTGGGTGCGGTCGGCGACGAAACGGGCGAGCCGCGCCTGCATCCGGTTGAAGGCGCGGGTGGCGGCGCGCAGCTCGCGCGGGCCTTCCTCGGGCAGCGGCTGGGCCTCGCCGTCGACGCTGAGCCGTTCGGCGGCGGCGGCGAAGCCGGCGAGCGGCGCCGTCACCCGTCGGGCGGCCAGCAGCGAGACGAGCAGGATCACCGCCACCACCGCCCCCATCCACAGCAGGAAGCGGACGATGCCGAAGGGCCCGGCCAGCGGGTCGCCGCCGGTGAAGCTCAGCCAGGATCCGTCGCCGAGCCGTACAGACAGCCGGACATGCGGTCCCCAGCGCCGGTTCTCGTCGCCTCCCATGAAGGGGGGGTGATGGTGGTCGTCGTCACGGCCCCCGTCACGAGGAGGGCGCTGGACCTCCACCAGGATGTTGCGGTCGGGGGTGTCCAGCGACTCGCGCAGCCGGCGTTTCAGCCCGTCGAAGCGGCTGCTGGAATAGGTTTCCGCCGGCAGCGGCGGCGGGCGGTCGGCGCGCCATTCCACCCGCAGGACCGGATCGTCGATGGCGCGCACCACCCGCTCGCGCCCCTGCGGCGGCGTGCTCTCCACCAGTTGGACGATGGCGGTGATGCGCTGGACCAGAATGTTCGGCCCATGGATCGGCGGGCCTTCGCTGCGGTCGGTCAGATAGACCAGCGCGCTGATCGCCTGGGTCAGCAGCAGGGCCAGCACCACCGTCAGCGCGATGCGTGCGGCGAGGCTGTCGGGAAAGCGGAAGCCCAGGCGGCGGAAGGCGCGGCGGTGGACCGACGGGCGATGCGGCGCCTTGGGCTTGCCGGTGAGATCGTCCGGCCGGGCCGTCATGATGCCACGCTGCCGCTGGTGACCGTCGGGGTGAAGAGATAGCCGCCGCCGCGCACCGTCTTGATCAGGGTCGGTTCGGCCGGGTCCGGTTCGATCTTGCGGCGCAGGCGGCTGACCTGCACGTCGACGGAGCGGTCGAAGGGAACAGCCGACCGGCCGCGCGCCAGATCGAGCAGCTGGTCGCGGGTCAGCACCCGCTGCGGATGCTCGACGAAGGCGACCAGCAGATCGTATTCGCCGGCCGACAGCTGGACCAGCACGCCGTCGGGCGAGCGCAGCTCCCGCTTGGTGAGGTCGAGCGACCAGCCTTCGAAGCGCAGCACCGTGCCGGTCGCCGCCGGGGCGCCCGCCACCGGCGGGGCGGAGACGCGGCGCAGCACCGCCTTGATGCGGGCCAGCAGCTCGCGCGGGCTGAACGGCTTCGCCAGATAATCGTCGGCGCCCATTTCCAGACCGACGATGCGGTCGGTCTCCTCCCCCATGGCGGTCAGCATGATGACGGGGGTCTGCGCCGTCTGCGGCGCGGCGCGCAGCCGGCGGCACAGCGACAGCCCGTCCTCCCCCGGCAGCATGAGGTCGAGGACGATCAGGTCGACGCGGGCGCCGTCGAGGGTGCGCATCATCTCCGACCCGTCCCGGACCCCGGTGACCCGGAAGCCGTGCTTGGTCAGGAACTGGGCGACGAGGGAGCGGATTTCGCGGTCGTCGTCGACGACGAGGAGGTGGGGCGTGCGGTCCATGGCTCCCATGATCGGGCGAGGCGCGGTGGGCGTGAAGGGGAAATGTGTAACGCCGGGTTACGGGACGGCCGGCGGTTACACTCTGTTACCAAATGGCGGGTTTGCGGACATTCGACCGCAACGTTCGGCGCCCATTGTCTGGTCATCGGGACAACGGCGGCGATGAGGCCGGCAGCGTCCCAACGGAATAAGCCCCCTCCATCCGGGGTTTAGTCAGCACCGTGATCCACGGTCCAAACACTGAGGAGTTGCCACCATGAAACGCGCCCTTCTGACGTCCGCCCTGCTGGTCGCCGGTCTCGGCGTGGCCGTTCCGGTCTTCGCCCAGGGTGGCCCGCAGCCCGGCGGCCCCGGCCCCGGCATGGGTCCTGGCCCCGACCGCCACTTCGCCCGCATGTGCGAAGACCAGGAGGCCCGTCTGGCCGGCAAGCTGGCCTATGCGGAGAAGAAGCTGAACATCACCGAACAGCAGCGCGCCGCCTGGACCAAGTTCGCCGACGCCGCCCGCTCCAGCCTGAAGCCGACGCAGGACCTGTGCGTGAAGTTCAAGGACGCCCCGCGCCCGGCGGCTCTGCCGCAGCGCCTGGAACGCGCCGAGCAGATGATGCAGGCCCATTTGCAGCAGGTCCAGACCGTCCGCCCGGCCCTGACCGACCTCTACGCCCAGCTGACGCCCGACCAGCAGAAGCAGGCCGACCGCATGCTGCACCAGGGTCCGGGCGGGATGGGTGGCCATATGGGCAAGCACATGGGCGGCCATCATGGCGGCTGGGGCGACCATGACGGCCCGCGCCATCATGGCATGGGACCCGGCGGCATGGGGGCGGGCGGCATGGGGCCGGGGAACGGTCCTGGCCAGGGTCCGGGAAAAGCTCCGCAGGAGCAGCCCAAGAACTGACGTAACAGGAAAGGACAAGCTCCCGGCGGCGATCCCAAGCCCCCCAACGCAGCCGCCGTGAGACTAAGGGCCGCCGAACCCCCATTCGGCGGCCCTTGTCGTTTGGGGAAATGGAATTCCTTGCGGCATAGGGAAAGGCGATAAAGACAAGCCGCCGCTTGCATTGCGGGCTTCCGCACCCCAAAGCTTAACACCATGACGTCCTCTCACGCTTCGGCGGGCGGCGGTCTCGGGCGGGGGGGCCGTGTGGTCGCCGTGCTGGGGCCGACCAACACCGGCAAGACCTATCTGGCGATCGAGCGCATGCTCGGCCACCGGTCCGGCATGATCGGCTTTCCCCTGCGCCTGCTGGCGCGGGAGAATTACGACCGCATCGTCTCGATCAAGGGAAAGAACGCGGTCGCGCTGGTGACGGGGGAGGAGAAGATCCTGCCCCCCAACCCGTCCTATTGGGTCTGCACCGTCGAATCGATGCCGCTGGACCGTGCGGTCGATTTCCTCGCGGTGGACGAAATCCAGCTCTGCGCCGATCCGGAGCGCGGCCACATCTTCACCGACCGGCTGCTGAACGCCCGCGGCATGGTCGAGACGATGGTGCTGGGTTCCGATTCGATGCAGCCGATGATCCGCCGGCTGGTGCCGAAGGCGGAGTTCATCAGCCGGCCGCGTTTCTCCCAGCTGACCTATGCCGGCTACAAGAAGCTGACGCGCCTGCCGCCGCGCTCCGCCGTCGTCGCCTTTTCCGCCACCGACGTCTATGCCATCGCCGAGATGATCCGGCGCCAGCGCGGCGGCACCGCCGTGGTGCTGGGGGCGCTCAGCCCGCGCACGCGCAACGCGCAGGTCGGCCTCTACCAGGCGGGGGAGGTGGACTATCTGGTGGCGACCGACGCCATCGGCATGGGGCTGAACATGGACGTCGACCATGTCGCCTTCGCCCGCATCGTCAAGTTCGACGGCTTCGCCCCGCGCCGGCTTCGCCCCGCCGAGGTGGCGCAGATCGCCGGCCGCGCCGGGCGCCACATGCGCGACGGCACCTTCGGCACCACCGACGAGGTCGGGGAACTGGACGCCGATCTGGTCACCCGCGTCGAGAACCACGAGTTCGAGACGGTCAAGGCGCTGTCCTGGCGCAACAGCGCGTTGCGCTTCGACACGCCGGGCTTCCTGCTGAAATCGCTGGAGGAACGGGCGCCGCTCCAGGAACTGTCCCGCGTGCGCGAGGCCGACGACCATCTCGCCCTGCAGGCGCTGGTGCGCGATCCCGAGATCATGGATCTCGCCCGCGGCCGCGACGCCGTGAAGCTGCTGTGGGAGGTCTGCCAAGTCCCCGACTTCCGCAAGGTGCTGTCGGATGCCCACACCAAGCTGCTGGCCCAGGTGTTCCGCAGCCTGCGCGGACCGCTGCGCCGGCTGGATGATGACTGGGTGGCCAAGCAGATCGCCCGGCTCGACCGGACCGAGGGCGACATCGACGCGCTGGTCGCCCGCATCGCCCATATCCGCACCTGGACCTACATCTCCAACCGGCCGATCTGGCTGAAGGATCCGCTGCACTGGCAGGAACGCACCCGCGCCATCGAGGACCGGCTGTCCGACGCCCTGCACGAGCGGCTGACCCAGCGCTTCATCGACCGCCGCTCCGCCACGCTGTCGCGGACTCTGAAGGATGGGCGCTCGCTGCTGGGCGGCGTGCGCGCCGACGGCGAGGTCGTGGTGGAGGGGCATGTCGTCGGCAAGCTGGAGGGCTTCCGCTTCGTGCCCGACGCGCCCGACCGCTCCGACGAGGCGAAGTCGCTGCTGACCGCCGCCCGGCGGGCGTTGCGCGACGAACTCGCCAAGCGGCTGCGCGCCTTCGAGGCGGAGCCGGACGACGCCTTCGCCCTTGGGCCCGACGGGGTGCTGAGCGCGGACAATTTGCCGGTGGCGCGGTTGGCCGCCGGCCAGTCGGTGCTGGGGCCGCTGGTGGTGCCCTTCGACGAAGGCATGCTGGATCAGGCCCAGCGCGAGAGGGTGCGGGCGCGGCTGGACCGCTGGCTGAAGGACCACATCGCCGCCCGGCTGAAGCCGCTGTTCGCGCTGTCGGCGGCAGAGGGGCTGTCGGGGGCCGGCCGCGGGCTGGCCTTCCAGCTGGTCGAGGGGCTGGGGGTGCTGCCGCGGCAGCCCGTCGCCGACATGGTCGAACGGCTGGAGCGCGAGGACCGCAAGGCGCTGACCAGGCTGGGCGTCCGGCTGGGGGTGTCGCACCTCTACCTGACGGCGCTCGCCAAGCCGGCGGCGGTGACCCTGCGCGGGCTGCTGTGGGCGGTGTCGAAGGGCCATCCCCTGCCGGTGCCGATCCCGCCGCCCGGCCGCGTGTCGGTCGACGCCCCGCCGGTCAAGGACGGTGGCGCGCCGCCCGCCTTCTGGGAGGCCATCGGCTATCCGCTGGCCGGCGGCCGGGCGTTGCGCGTGGACATGCTCGACCGGTTGGAGACGGAACTGCTGACCGCCTCCAAGGCGAACACCCCGATCCGCGAGGTGGCGCTCGGCCAGCGCGTCGGCCTGTCGGCGGAGGAACTTGGCGCGGTGCTGACCGGGCTCGGCTATGTGCGTGCGGAAGGCGAGGACGGGGCGGTGACCTGGAAGCGGAAGCGGCCCTCCCGCCAGCAGCAAGCGAACCGGCAGCGGCGGGAAAAGCCGACGACCGAGGACCACCCGTTCGCCAAGCTGCGGCAGCTGTCGGGGATGTGAATAAGTGTGGGGAGTGGAATGAACGCACAGCCGATCAGCGACTTTTCCCCCTCTCCCCCCCGGGGAGAGGGGCGGGGTGAGGGGGATGCACTGCGTGCCTTCCCGAGAATCCTCGCCGTGTGTCCCCCTCACCCTCTCCCCGCTTTCGGTGGACCTTCGGTCCGCCTGTCGCGTCAGCGCAAACAAAGTTTGCGCGTGAGCGGGGGGGAGAGGGGAACCTGGGCGGAGGTCGCTCAATGACCGACACCGAAGACTCCACCCCCGGCCGGCTGCGGATCGACAAATGGCTTTGGTACGCGCGCTTCTTCAAGACGCGCAGCCTTGCCGCCAAGTTGTGCAACGACGGGGGCGTGCGGCTGTCGGGGGCGGTGGTGACCAAGGCGCATGCGTCGGTGAAACCGGGCGACGTGCTGACCTTCGCCCAGGGGCGGCACATCCGCGTCATCAAGGTGGTGGCGCTGGGCAGCCGCCGCGGGCCGGCGCCGGAGGCCCAGGCGCTGTACGAGGATCTCGCCCCGCCGGTGCCGGAGGAGCGGCTGCAGGATCCCTACCGCGCGCCGTTTCAGCAGCCCGGCGCCGGGCGCCCGACCAAGCGCGACCGCCGGGCGATCGACGCCCTGAAGGGCGATCCAATGATGGATGGTGCGCTGCAAAATGAAACCGATTAGGCGGCTGCACCGATTGTTGCTGGAAAAAAGTGAGACCGCCTCTTAAACGGGGCGGCCACCACCCCCATGTGGGAAGGCTGGATAACCGACCAGATGCGACAAGCGAGCACGATCATGAGCGAGAAGACCCGACCTTCGAGCCTTTCCGCCACCTCCACCAAGATGCGCGGCGCCCGCGCCGCAACCGCGGTGGCGGTTGCGCTGGTGATGGCGCTGGCCGCCGGCACCGCCGACGCCCGCGCCGGCAAGAGCAGCTCCTCGGGCAGCCGCGGCAGCCGCACGACCGAGGCGCCGGCCGCCACCTCCACCGCGCCCAACGCGGTCTCGCCGATGGAGCGCTCGGCCGCCCCGGCGGCTGCTCCGGGCGTGCAGCGCCCCGGCGCCGCGGCCACCGCTCCGGCGGCGGCGCCGTCGCGCGGCTTCTTCGGCGGCGGCTTCATGTCGGGCCTGATGGGCGGCCTGATCGGCGCCGGCATCGGCGCGATGCTGTTCGGCGGCGGCTTCTTCGAGGGGCTGGGCAGCTTCGCCGGGATCCTGGGCTTCATCCTGCAGATCCTGCTGGTCGTCTTCCTGGTCCGTCTGGCCATGCGCTTCTTCCGCAACCGTTCGCAGACGGCGAACACCGCGCCTGCCGGTGGCCCGCTGGGCAGCCAGATGGGCGGCGGCAACCCGGCCTATGCCGGCGGTCCGCAGGGCGGTCAGATGAACCGCAACGCGGCCGACGTCCGCTACAACCCGGTCGGCGGCGCCCCGATGGGCGGCGGCAATGCCGGTCCGGCCCAGCGCCGTCAGGCCTCCGACGAGATCGGCATCCAGCCCGCCGACTTCGAGACGTTCGAGCGTCTGCTCGTCACCGTCCAGACCGCCTACGGGCGTGAGGATGTCGACGCCCTGCGCGCCGCCACGACGCCGGAGATGCTGTCCTACTTCACCGACGACCTGACGGAGAACCGCAACCGCGGCGTGGTCAACAAGGTCAGCGACGTCCGCCTGCTGCAGGGCGATCTGGCCGAGGGCTGGCGCGAAGGGGCGCAGGAATACGCCACCGTCGCCATGCGCTTCTCGCTGATCGACACCACGGTGGACCGCGCCAGCGGCCGGGTGGTGGAGGGCAACGCCTCGCAGCCGACCGAAGCCACGGAGCTGTGGACCTTCGTCCGCCCGCGCGGCGGCCAGTGGCAGCTGTCGGCGATCCAGCAGGCCAGCTGACGCCCCGGTCTTCGCCCGGTCTTCCCAATGCGAAACGCCCCGGCCAATCGGCCGGGGCGTTTTCGTTTGTGCGCTTTTTTTCGGAGTTCCTTAACCCGTCGGCAACACCACCGCGTCCGTGGCCCGGAAGCCCAGCCGCACGGTCTCGCCGGTGACGAAGGCCGGTTCCTGGCCCAGATGCGGCATCTGCACGGTAAGTCCACCGTCGAGGAAGGCATTGACGAAGGCGCCCTCGAAGTCGCTGTGGCTGACGCGGGCGCTCAGGCTGTTGTCGCTCTCGCCCGCCTCCAGACGTTCCGGGGCCAGCCGCTCCGGCCGGATGAACAGGGTGGCGCGGTCGCCCGCCGCCAGCCCCCGCGGATTGCGCCCGCGCAGGCGGCCGAAGGCGGTGTCCAGCACCGCCCAGCCCTTCGCCGTCTCAACGACCTGTCCGGAGAAGCGGTTCGACTCGCCGACGAAGGACGCGACGAAGGCGGTTTCCGGGTGGTCGTAGATGGTCTTGCCGTCGCCCACCTGTTCCAGCACGCCGCGCGACATCACGCCGATCCGGTCGGACATGGTCAGCGCCTCGCCCTGGTCGTGGGTGATGTAGATGAAGGTGACGCCGGTGCGCTTCTGCAGCTCGCGCAGCTCGGCCCGCATGTGCTGGCGCAGCTTGAGGTCCAGCGCCGACAACGGTTCGTCCAGCAGCAGCACCGCCGGCTCCACCGCCAGTGCGCGGGCGATGGCGATGCGCTGGCGCTGGCCGCCGGACAGATCGGTCACCCGCTTGTCCGCCGTGTCGGGCAGCGCCACCAGCTCCAGCAGTTCCCGCACCCGGCGCTTGCGGTCGGCCGACGGCACGCCGCGCACCTCCAGCCCGAAGCCGATGTTGTCCGCCACCGTCATCAGCGGGAACAGGGCGAGGTTCTGGAAGATCAGCACGGTCGGCCGCTTGTTCGGCCCGATTCCCTTCATGTCCCGGCCACCGATGCGGACGGCGCCCGCCGTCGGCTCCATG
>JBKHVJ010000465.1:0-4655 GCA_046570145.1 Alphaproteobacteria bacterium | reverse complement strand
TGGTGCCGATGGAGTTGGCGAACAGCAGCACCGGCGCGTCGGCCGGGCCGGTCAGGTCGTAGTGCTGGGTGATCCCGGCGGCTTCGATGAAGGGCATGGGGGGTCCGCTGACGGTTCTGGATGGTTAGGGTGCTCTTGCCCCCACGGTTTAGCTTACCCGCTCGATCATCACCGCGATGCCCTGGCCGACGCCGATGCACATGGTGCAGAGCGCGGTCCGGCCGCCGGACCGTTCGAGCTGGTAAACCGCGGTGGTCGCCAGACGGGCGCCGCTCATGCCGAGCGGATGGCCGAGCGCGATGCCGCCGCCATTCGGGTTCACATGGGCGGCGTCATCCGGCAGGCCAAGCTCGCGCAGGACCGCCAGCGCCTGGGCGGCGAAGGCCTCGTTCAGCTCGAGCAGGTCGATGTCGGCGATGGTCCGGCCGAGCCGCTCCAGCAGCTTGCGGGTGGCGGGGACCGGGCCGATGCCCATGACGCGGGGCGGGACGCCGGCGGTGGCGCCGCCGACGATGCGGGCGCGCGGGGTCAGGCCATAACGCTTCACCGCCGCCTCGGACGCGATCAGCAGCGCGGCCGAACCGTCATTGACGCCGGACGCGTTGCCGGCGGTGATCGTGCCGCCGGGGCGGACGATCGGCTTCAGCGCCGACAAGGCCTCGATGGTCGTGGCGCGGGGATGCTCGTCGGTGCTCACCACCGTCTCGCCCCTGCGCGTCTTGATGGTGACGGGGACGATCTCGCGGGCCATGCTGCCGTCGGCGATGGCGCGGGCGGCGCGCTCCTGGCTGCGCAGCGCGAAGGCGTCCTGATCGGCGCGGGCGATCTTCCAGTCGTCGGCGACGTTCTCCGCGGTTTCCGGCATCGAATCGGTGCCGTAGGCCGCCTTCATCGCCGGGTTGACGAAGCGCCAGCCGATGGTGGTGTCGAAGATCTCGGCCTGGCGGGAGAAGGGGGCGTCGGCCTTGCCCATGACGAAGGGGGCGCGGCTCATGCTCTCCACCCCGCCGGCGATCATCAGATCGGCCTCGCCCGCCTTGATGGCGCGGGCGGCGGTGGCGAGCGCATCCAGGCCGGAGCCGCAGAGCCGGTTCATCGTCGTGCCCGGCACCGCGTCGGGCAGGCCGGCCAGCAGCGCGGCCATGCGGGCGACGTTGCGGTTGTCCTCGCCGGCCTGGTTGGCGCAGCCATAGATGACGTCGTCCACGGCGGCCCAGTCGACCGAGGGGTTGCGCTGCATCAGCGCGCGGATCGGCACGGCGCCGAGATCGTCGGCGCGCACCGACGACAGGGATCCTGCATAGCGGCCGATGGGGGTGCGGATGGCGTCGCAGATATAGGCGTCACGCATTGCTTTATCCTTCTCCGCCAATTTGCCCGTGGGCGGCGGCGGTGCGGGCCTGGAGGTCGCGCAGCGCGGCGAGCGCGCCGGTATCCGGGATTTCGGTGGTCTTCAGGTCGGGCGAGATCTTCAGGTCCCAGCCGGTGGCCGCCTTCACCTGCTCCACCGTCACGCCGGGATGGATGCCGGTCAGGGTCAGCTCCTTGGTCAGCGGGTCGGGGGTGAGGATGCCGAGGTCGGTGATGACCGCGGTCGGCCCGGCGCCGGGGATGCCCGCCTTGGCCCGCGCGTCCCCGCCGTCGAGATAGCCCGCGGAAGTGACGAAGGGCAGCTTGGCGACGAAGGCCTTGGGGCTCTGCTTCAGGACGATGAAGACCTCCTTGGCCTGGGAGGCGATCTCCGGCGCGCCGCCGGCACCGGGCAGCCGCACCTTGGGGGTGTCATAGGGGCCGATGACGGTGGTGTTGATGTTGGCGAAGCGGTCGACCTGGGCCGCGCCGAGAAAGCCGACATCGATCCGACCGCCCTGGAGCCAGTAGCGGAAGATCTCCGGCGTGCCGACCACGGTGTCGGCGGTCAGCGCGAGGTCGCCGTCGCCGATCGACAGCGGCAGCACCGTCGGCTTGGCGCCGATGGGCCCCGATTCATAGATCAGCACCACCTCGGGCGCATGGGTCAGACGGGCGAGGTTGGCGGCGGTCGAGGGCAGTCCGATGCCGACGAAGCAGACGGTGCCGTCCTTCAGCAGGCGGCTGGCCGCCACCGTCATGATCTCGGTCGCGGTGAAGTCGAGGGTCTCGCCATTGGTCTGGGGGGTGGCCATCACGCGGCCTCCTTCATGCTTTCGGCCAGGACGCGGCGGAAACCGGCGAAATCGTCGGTGTCCAGGACATGGCGCTGCATCCAGGCCTGGAAAGTCTCGCGCGAGCGGGCGATGGGATCCCAGGCCTTGTAGAAGCGGTTGTCGCGCTCCGAATAGCCCTGCGCATAGGACGGATAGGCGCCGCCGGGGGCAGGGCAGACGGCGGAGAGCGCCCAGGCCGGCAGCACGCAGGCGTTCGGCGGCGCCTCCAGATCGTCGACGATCTCCTCCACCGTGACGATGGAGCGTTTGGCGGCCAGAACGGCCTCCTTCTGGACGCCGAGGATGCCCCACAGCAGGACATTGCCGCGGCGGTCGGCCTTCTGGGCGTGGATCACCGTCACGTCCGGCCGGACGGAGGGGATGGCGGCCAGTTTCTCAGCCGTAAAGGGACATTCGACGAAGCGGATGTTGGGGTTGACCTTCGGCAGGTCGGAGCCGGTGTAGCCGCGCAGCAGGGCGAAGGGCAGGTTGGAGGCGCCGGCGACATAGGCGTTCGCCATGCCGGCGTGGCTGTGCTCCTCGATCTCCAGCCGGTGCGGCCAGCCCTGTTCGACGGCGTCGCGGAAGCGGTGGAGCGAGCCGACGCCGGGATTGCCGCCCCAGGAGAAGATCAGCTTTGTGGCGCAGCCCATGCCGATCAGCTGGTCGTAGATCAGGTCCGGCGTCATGCGGACCAGGGTCAGGCCGCGCCGGCCCTGCCGGACGATCTCGTGACCGGCGGCATGGGGAATCAGGTGCGTGAACCCTTCCAGGGCGACCGTGTCGCCGTCGCGCACGAGGCTCGCCACCGCCTCGCGCAGGAGCGTGATCTTGGCCATATGACCTCCCGGTTGTGCGGCAATCGCACGGATAACCAACTTTACGCACAGATTGGGCGTCGCGTGTTTCGGCTGTCAAGGTCGAAAATAGGCAATAATGTGCGGTAATCGTACATATTGCGTCGCAACATTAGGAGGAAGAGGTAGAATAGCCGGAGTTCATGCCATTTTTCTAGCTATAACAATGAGCTAACGGAAATGCCGGAATTGTGCGTTAATCGCACTAAACATCAAATATCGCACTTGACGGTTCGGCTGCCCCTCAGTACGCTGGGCGGAACAGTCAACGATCGGGGCCGCGAGTTCCGGCACCGGCATATGGTCACATGTGGGAGGGACGATGACGAGGACTCTGCGCAACGCGCTGCTGGGTGCGGCGTTCGGTCTGGCGCTGACGGCCGGGTCGGCCGGCGCCGCCACCATCAAGGTCGGCGTCGTCGCGCCTTTCTCCGGACCGTACGGCGTGGTCGGCAAGAGCTTCCGGGAAGCCATCGAGATCTACCAGGCCGAACATGGCAAGACCGTCGGCAACGACACGGTGGAGTTCATCTACAAGGACCTCGACCAGGCCAACCCGGCACAAAGCAAGGCGCTGTCGCAGGAGCTGATCGTCAAGGAGAAGGTGTCCTTCCTCGCCGGCTATTTCTTCACGCCCGACGCGCTGGCCGTCGCCCCGCTGATCGACGAGGCGAACATCCCCTGCGTCATCTTCAACGCCGCGACCTCGGCCATCACGGAAAAGTCGCCGCGCTATGTCCGCACCTCCTTCACCCTGTGGCAGAACACGGTGCCGTTGGCCGAATACATGGCCAAGCAGGGGATCAGGAAGGCGGTGTCCGCGGTCAGCGACTATGGCCCCGGCATCGACGGCGAGACCGCCTTCAGGACCACCTTCGAAAAGCATGGCGGCACGGTGGTGGACACCATCCGGATGCCGATGAAGTCCAACGACTTCGCCCCCTTCATGCAGCGCATCAAGGATTCGGGCGCGGAGGCGGTCTATGCCTTTCTGCCCGCCGGCCCGACCACGCTCGCTTTCGCCAAGGCCTTCAACGATACAGGGCTGAAGGCGGCCGGCATCAAGTTCTTCGGCCCAGGCGACCTGACCCAGGAACCGGACCTGCCGGCGCTGGGCGACGCCGCGCTGGGCATCACCACCACCTTCAACTACAGCCGCGCGCATGACTCGGCCAAGAACAAGGCCTTCGTCGCCAAGCACAAGGAGATGTTCGGGTCGACCGACACCGTCACCTTCACCTCGGTCGGCGCCTATGACGGCGTGCATGTCATCTACCAGATGATCAAGAACGGCGGCGGCAAGATCGACGGCGCCAAGGCGGTGGAATCGGTGAAGGGCATGAACTGGGAAAGCCCGCGCGGGCCCCTGACCATCGACCCCAACAGCCGCCACGTCACCCAGACGATCTATCTGCGCACCGTCGAGAAGATCGACGGCAAATTGGAGAACGTCGAGAAGGAGGCGTTCCCGAACCAACCGGACTATGGGTACAAATTGGCGAAGTGAGGGAGCTTGTCCCTCTCCCGCCCCGGGGGAGGGAAGGGTGAGGGGTGAGGCACGGAGCCATGCGGTTCGGGATCCTTGGCCCACCCCTCGCCCTCCCCATGGCTT
>JBKHVJ010000464.1:0-16151 GCA_046570145.1 Alphaproteobacteria bacterium | reverse complement strand
TCTTCACCAGCCCGACCTCGGCATGCATGCGCACGCCGTGCACCACATAGGCCAGCACCAGCAGCGGCATGCAGGGCAGCACCGTGTCGTACTCGCTGGACGCGATCAGCCACAACACCTCCGGCGCGGTCAGCGCCATGCCCAGCGCCGCGGCCGACAGCAGGACGACGAACAGGTAGAAGACGAATTCCGACTGCTCCCGGCCGGCGGTGTTCTCCTGCGCCTCGATCCGGCTGACCGACCAGATCTGCAGGAAGGACGCGGTCAGGAACATGTAGAGCATGGTGGCCAACCGCAGCCCGAAGGACAGCACGCCGACCGCCGCCACGCCCAACAGCAGATTGACCAGATAGCGCATGGCGAACTGGTTGCCCATGTCCAGCATGGTCTGCGGCATGAAGGGCAGGCCCAGCACCGTCACCCGCTTCAGAAGCCCGAAGGAGAAGCCGAGGCCGTTCGCCGCCAGGATCGCCACGGTCAGCCCGATGCCCAGCCCGACGAAGGTGATGGCGTTGGCCAGGAAGATGCCGGTGACGCCCAGGTCCATCCAAAGCAGGAAGCTGAGGTTGAGGCCGATCAGCCCGACCGCCTTGCCGACGGAAATCAGCAGGCAGGTGCCCGACCGCTTGTGGACCCGGTAATAGGCCAGAGCCAGTTCGAACACCGCGCTGAAGGCGATGCCGGCAAAGGCGAAGGCGATGATCGGTCCCTGGTCGCGGCTGCCGAACAGCAGCTCGCTGGCACCCCAGCCCGCCGGCAGCGCCACCGCCAGCAGGGCCAGCGAGGCGGCCCACAGGCCGATCATCGTCGTGCTGACCACGCGGGACCGTCCGCGCTCGTCCGGATGTTCGAAATAGACGACGGTGAAGGCATTGATCATTCCGATCATCAGCATGACGGCGACGATGTCGCCCACAACGCTGATCAGGGCATAGACGCCGAACTCCGCCGGTGACAGGACCTTGGCATAGAGCGGCAGCAGAAGCAGTCCCGCAGCGCGGTTGACCACATTCGCCACCATGAACATCCAACCATGCTTGATGATGGTGCCAGCTTCGAGAGCCATCCGGTTTCCTTCGCCCCCTGTTACCCAGCGTCCCTTCCCCGCCCCGCTTGCCCCGGTCCCGTTCTGGATGGGAGGCGAGGCGTCCGGTGCATCACGCAGGCGCACAACGGGAAAGGAGCGCGGGAAAGGACCGGGCCAAATCTCGGCGGCGGTCCGGAAAGCGTCAATTCGGCCTTGAAGCGACCGCGGCACTCTTCGGTGCTAGTCACCACGGCTTCGGTCAGTGGAACCGGCAGAGGAACCGGACCTCCGGATTAGGCTTTCCGGCGGATTGGCAGGCTGCCTCCTACGCCCCGCAACAGGCAAGGGGGCGTTCGCGCCACGCCTTCGCTCGGAATTGCCGGCACCCCTCCATCGGGAAAGCCGGGCGGACATCCCACCCCGCAAGTTTGGCGATCACCCCCTTCCGCGCCCCACCGATCCGACCGGTCGAGGCAGGCCGCCGCCGGCCTCTACCCATAATTCGCGGTGAGTTCCGATGCCGCCGGGGGTGCGACACCACCTTGCCCTTACCCCGAAACGCTATCCCTGCCGGGTAAAGCATCCAAAAGTATCTCCATTAATATTCGGGCGTGCGCACCCTTTGAAACTCCGGTGGTATCGCGGACGCGAAATCAACGTCCGTATGCACTGTTGCTGCCTGCGCCTCCTCATCCTAATTCGTCCTCAACGAACCGCGGATCGGCTGACACAAATCATGAAAGAGCGATCTTTACACAAATGCGCCTCTGCAGAATTCGCGGCGCAGCAAAGTAAAGACGGGCCGTTTCCCAAGAGACGCTGATGACGAGCGACCACCCGCACGAATGGCCGTGCGGTGGCTGGCATTCCCTTCAACCACGGGACCTGCGATGAGCAAACTGGACCCAGAAGCGGTCATCGATCTGACCTCGGCAAAGAAGGCGACGTTCCCGACGATCGCCCCCGGGCTGTTGCTGGCACTCTCCGATGGCCTCGTTCTTGCCCTGGTGGGTTGGACGCTCAACCATTTCCTCGGCACCGACCCATTGATCGATGCGGTGGAGGCCGCCGCCTGGCAGCGGTCGCTGGTCACCGGTCTGATGCTGGTGCCGCTGGTGAAGTCGGTGTTCGGCATCTACACCCTCGGTCGTTTCGACTACATGGAACGGACGAGACGGACTTTTCAGGCGGCCTTCCTGTGCTGCGCCGTCCTGGCGGTTCCCTTCATCGTGATGGAAGGCTTCCGCTCCTTCTTCGTCGAGGCGCTGTCGATCGCGCTGCTCGGCTTCGCCGTCACCTACGTGGCGGACCTGCTGCTGATCCAGGGGCTGCTGTCCAGTGCGCTGGACTGGCGCACGCCGGTGATGATCGTCGGCGCCGGCCCGCAGGGTGCCGCCATCGCCGAGAAGCTGCAGCGCCTGCCTTGGCTCGGCATGCGTCCGGTCGGCTTCGTCGACGACGACGACAGCCTGTGGCAGACCCGCGTCGCCGGCCTGCCGGTGATGGGTCCGGTCGAACTGCTGGCGAAGTCGCCCGCCATCGCCCGCCAGGCCAGCGCCGCCATCGTCGCCGACATGGGACGCCACGGCAGCGACCTGACCGGTCTGGTGCGCACCCTGCCCTTCCGCCAGGTCTATTGCGTGCTGGGCGAAGGCAACGTCAGCGCCGTCGATGCGACCTACCACAACCTGCACGGTTCGCTGGCCCTGCGCGTCAGCGTCCGCCCGCCGACCGGCTACCTGCGCATCCGCCGCGCCATGGACATCGTGCTGTCGGCGATCCTGCTGGTCGTGGTGGCGCCGCTGATGCTGGGCCTCGCCGCCGCCATCAAGCTGGACAGCCCCGGCCCGGTGATGTTCCGCCAGAAGCGCTGGGCCGGCGGCAAGCAGACCTTCGACCTCCTGAAGTTCCGCTCGATGCATGTCGATGCCGAGGAGCAACTGCAGCAGCTGCTGGAGAACGACCCGGTCGCCCGCGAAGAGTACATGACCTACCACAAGCTGACGGTCGATCCGCGCATCACCCCGCTCGGCCGCTTCCTGCGCAAGACCTCGCTCGACGAGCTGCCGCAGCTGTGGAACATCCTGATGGGCGACATGAGCCTGATCGGCCCGCGCGCCTACATGCCGAAGGAACTGCCGGAGGTGGGTGACTCCGCCGCGGTGATCGGCTCCGTCCGTCCGGGCCTGACCGGCTACTGGCAGGTGTCGGGGCGCCACCGCACCACCTTCCAGGAACGCGTGTCGATGGATGTCTTCTATGTCCGCAACTGCGGCCTGCTGTTCGACTTCTTCATCCTCTGCAAGACCGCGGTGATGGTGCTGAAGGGCGACGGTTCGTAAAGCCCTCCGCCATCCCGGACAGAATGCCAGCCGGACCCCTGCGCCACCCGCGCGGGGGTCCTTTTTTCGTCAAGGCGTCCTCGGTTTCGGAAATTCCTTCGGGTCCATTCCCTTTTTCGGGCGGTAAAGCGAGCGGGCAACGCGATTCCGGCTACCCCTTTCGGGCGCGGCCTCCTTCGGTCTAATGCCACCGCCCGGCTACGAGATGGGGAGTGCCAACCGCATCTTCAGTGCTGCAAAGCCGAACGCGGTACGGCAGCCTAAGGGAAAGCCGATGAAAATCCTCGATTTTCTGGAAAAGAGCATCGCCGTCATAGGCATCATTGCCTTCGGGGGCTCGGTGCTTCCGCTGATGCTGACCGGCGGCGACCCGCTGGCCGGCGACCTGGAATCGGCCGGCGTCACGGTCCTCTACGGCGGCATCTATGTCCTGCTGCTCGCCGCCATCGCGCTGAGGCCGGCGATCGCCTTCCAAATCCCCTTCGCCAGCCCCGCGCTGACGGCCATGATCGCCTTCGCCTTCCTGACCGCCCTCTGGTCGCTGTTCCCGGACGTGACGCTGCGCCGGTCGATCGCCTTTCTGTTCACCACGGTGTTCGGCATCTGGCTCGGCCTGCGCTTCCGCTTCCCGGAGATCATGCGGCTGATCGTGGTCGGGCTGTCGGTCCTGATGTTCGCATCCTACTTCATGATCTTCGCGATGCCGGAGATCGGCCTGGACAGCGCCCAGCATGTCGGCGCCTGGAAAGGCGTGTTCTTCCAGAAGAACGTGACCGGCCGCATGATGGTCTGGCTGATCCTGGCGCTGGTCTGGCTGGACTGGCAGAAGGAGCAGAGCCGCTGGGTCACCCGGCCGCTGATGCTTCTGGCGATGCTGCTGATCGTCATGAGCCGCTCGGGCACCGGCCTCATCACCTCCATCCTGGTGTCGATGGCCCTGCTGTCCACCACCATGCTGCGCGGCAGCATCCGCAACTTCGCCCCCACCATGGCGTTGCTGACCGCGCTTCTGGTCATCATGGTCACGGCGGGCGCCACCTTCTGGTACGATGTGCTCTACGCGCTGGGCCGCGATCCCACCCTGACCGGACGCACCGTCCTGTGGGAGCACATCGTCCATTCGGTCGGCGAGCGCCCGCTGCAGGGCTACGGCTATGCCGCCTACTGGTTCGGCTTCAGCGGCCCCGGTTCCAGCTTCACCCGCGACTGGGGCATCACGTCCGCCCACAGCGGCTGGCTTGAACTGACGCTCGACCTCGGGCTGGTCGGCGTGGCGCTGGTGCTGGCGTTGCTCAGCCGCCTGCTGTTCCAGGGCTTCTTCACCGCCCGTTACGGCAACAACCGCGCCGAGGCCGCCTGGGCCTTCGCCGTCGGCTGCGCCCTGCTGGCGGTGTCGGTTTCGGAAAGCGTGTTCGCCGAGCGCCATTCCATGAACTGGGTGATCGCCACCATCGCTGTGGTCCGCCTGGTCCAGCAGAGCCGCTGGCAACGGCTGCTGAACGACCGCGCCGCGGAACGGGCCCGTCTGCACCGGCACGCCCCGGCCGGAATGCCCCCCTCGGGCATGGGTCCGGCCTATGCCGGCCAGAGCCGGGGGCTCTAGCCCCCGCATCCGGGCTTCCAACATCCGGCCTGCACAGGGCCACGTCACCAGCGACCTTTCCCATTTTGCTTCGACCGAAGGCAGACCCATGAGCCAGAAGAACGAGCCGGCAGGCATCAACCGTCCGGCGACCGGAAGACAAGGGGCCGGCAAACAAGGGGCCGGCAAACAGGGGACCGGCGAACAGACGGCCAACGACGGGACGGCGCCCAACGAGCAGGTCACCGTCGTCATCCCCACGCGCAACCGTCCGGACATGGTGATGCGGGCGGTGCGCAGCGCCCTCGACCAGACCTACCGCGACCTCGATGTGATCGTGGTGATCGACGGTCCGGATCCCGCCACCGCCTCCCATCTGGCGACGCTGGCCGATCCGCGGCTGACCGTGATGGAACTCGAGACCAACCACGGCGCGGCGGAGGCCCGCAACATCGGCGTGCGCAGCGCGCGGGGCGACTGGATCGCCTTCCTGGACGACGACGACCATTGGATGCCGGAGAAGGTGGAACTGCAGATGGCGGCCCGGCCGGCCGGCATCCGCTTCCCCATCGTCAGCTGCCGCTGTCAGGTGGTGACCGCCCGCGGCACCTTCGCCTGGCCGCGCCGTCTGGCGACGCCGGCCGACGCCATCGGCGACTACCTGTTCGTCCGCCGCGGCCTGTTCAAGGGCGAGACCTTCGCCCCCACCACGACCCTGCTGACGCCCAAGGCGCTGCTGCTGCGCAACCCCGTTCCCAAGTCCCGCTTCGACGACTGGGAATGGCTGATCACCTGCGGCCGGATCGACGGCGTGGCGCTGATCCATATCCCAGACGTGGTGGCCGTCCATTACACCGAGGAGAACAACCGGGTCACGCTGTCGACCTGCCACAACATCAACCATGCGCTGGAATGGGCGGAGGAGATGCGCAACCACCTCTCCCCGCGCGCCTACGCCAGCCTTCTCCTCCAGGCGACCGGCGGCGAACAGGCGGCCCGCACCGCGGGCACCCGCTGGCGGATCCTGAATTCAGCCTTACGCGACGGGCAGCCGACGCCGATGGCGCTCGCCACCTTCACCATGCACTCGCTGATGCCTGTCGGACTGCGACGCAGGCTGCGCCAAGCCCTGTTTTCCGCGTCCGACGCCGCCTGAGCCCGAAACAAGGACCCTGACGCCTATGGACAGCATCAACGACAGCCGTGCCCCCAGCCGTCAGCCGGAAACGGCCAAGCGCACCGTGGTCGTCTTCGCGACGCCGGGCGCGCTCGACGGCGGCGGCGGCATCGGCCGCATGACGGGCTATGTGGTCGACCAGTTCGACAGGACGGGGACGACCCAATCGATCATCCTCGACACCCGCGGCACCGGGAGCGTTCTGCTGTCACCCTTCTACCTCGGCTTAACCCTGGCGCGGATGGCCTGGATCCTGGTCCGCCGCCGGGCGTCGGTCGTGCACATCAACGTGTCGGAGCGCGCCAGCTTCCTGCGCAAGGCGGCGGTGCAGGCGGTGGCCGGGCTGCTGTCCTGCCCCACCGTCGTCCATCTGCATGGCGCGTCCTTCGTCGAATATTTCGAAGGCGGCGTCTTCGCCCGCGCGATCAGCCGCTGGCTGTTCAACCGCTGCGGCCGGGTCGTCGTGCTGGGCGACAACTGGCGGGACTATCTGGTCCAGTCGGTCCGCACCGATCCCCGCAAGATCCGGGTGCTCTACAACGCCGTGCCCGATGTCGGCGCCGATCTCGGCACCCGTCCGCCACCCGAACCGGGGGCCATCCTGTCCCTGCTGGTGCTGGCCAACCTGTCCGAACGCAAGGGCATCGGCACCCTGCTGCGCGCCTGCGCCCTGTTGAAGGAGCGCGGCCAGCCCTTCCGGGTCACCATCGGCGGCGGCGGCGACGTGGACGGTTACCGCGCCATGGCCGCGGAACTGGGGGTGGCGGAGGAGTGCAGCTTCCTCGGCTGGATCGGCCGGGAGGAGGCGCACGCCCACATCCGCTCCCACGACATGCTTCTGCTGCCCTCGACCCATGAAGGCCTGCCGATGGTGATCCTGGAGGCGCTGTCGGCACAGCTGCCGGTGATCACCACCCCGGTCGGCTCGATCCCGGAGGTGCTGGCCGACGGCGAGACCGCGCGGATCATCCCGGTCAACGACGCCGCCGCCCTGGCCGGCGCGGTCGTGGAGATCGGCAACGACCCGGCGCTCTACAGCCGCTTGGCGGAGCAGGGGCGCCGGCTGTTCCTGAAGCAGTTCGTGATCGACGCCTACGCCAAGTCCCTGCTGGCCATCTACCAGGAGCTCGACCGCAGCGGAACCGAGCTGTCGGGGGAGCTGGACAAGCTGGCCGGATCGGCCGCCGCGGCCTCCAAAAGACGGTGACGGCGGCCGGCCGCCGGTTCGGTGATCGGGGTAGGAAACAATCAGGAAGCATATAACCGGAATGGAGATTGTACATGCACAGGTTGGGTAACCATACCGGCAGGCCAACCCGTTCGGTCGCTCCACAGCGTGCGGGTGCGGCATCGCGTAAACTTGCACCCGCATGTCGCCCGGCCTCCGGCCGCGGGACGTTCCAACCGGCGGCAGCCGATCGGCCGCACCACAGCTTGCAGTCCCCCGCCGCCTGACCGACAGGCGAAAGGGTCAGAGGCCGAAAACAAAACAAGCCCGCCGCAGCCGTCGAAGGACGGACGTCACACGGCAAAATGCCGGGACGCGAAAGAGAAAAGGCGGGCCGGGAAAGGATCAGGAGTGGACATGATTTACATCGTCTCCCCCGGCGGCACCCAGGAGAAAGGCGGAATGGGCCGTGTGGTCGACAACTTCACGACCGATCTCCGGCAGAATTGCCCGGATGTGAAGTTCGAAGTGGTCGACAGCTACGGTCCGGGCAAGTTCCACCTGATGCCCCTCTACTTCGCACGGGCCACCGCCCGCCTCGCCGGCTGCTTCGTCGCCGGAAAAGCCGACCTTGTCCACATCCACATGGCGGAATATGGCAGCGTCCTGCGCAAGGGCATCCTGATCGCCATGGCCCGCGCCTTCGGCGTGCCGGTCATCCTGCACCTGCATGGCGGGCGTTTCCCGAAGCACTTCAAGGACTCCAGCCCGATCATGCGCTGGGCGATCCGCCGCATGATGGCGATGACCAGCGAGATCGTTGTGCTGGGCGAGTTCTGGCGCGACTGGGTCGCCGAGGCCTTCGGGCCGGAGGCGCGCCAGCGCACCACCCTGCTGCACAACGCCGTGCCCGGCCCGGCGAAGCCCCCTGTCCGCGACGATGCGGAGGACGGATTCGCCGGTCCGGTGCGCCTGCTGTTCCTCGGCCGGCTGATCAAGCTGAAGGGCATCGACGTCCTGCTGAACGCGCTGGCCTCCCCCGCCTGCCGCGACCGCAACTGGCAGGTCACCATCGCCGGCGACGGCGACCTTGAGACCTACCGCAGCCTCGCGGCGGAGCTGGGCATCGCCGACCGAGTGACCTTCACCGGCTGGCTGGATCAGACCGGCTGCCGGCGCGAGCTGGCCAACGCCCACGTGCTGGTCCAGCCCTCGATGTTCGAAGGTCTGCCGATGTCGGTGTTGGAGGCGATGGCGGAAGGACTGACCATCGTCGCCACCCCGGTCGGCAGCGTTCCCGACGCCATCGCCGACGGCGAGACCGGGCTGCTGGTGCCGCCGGGCGATGTCGCCGCGCTGGCCGACACTCTGTCGCGGGTGATCGACGACCGCACCCTGCGCCGCAACCTCGGTGCCGGCGCCCGCGCCCGGTGGGAGCGCCAGTTCGATGTCGCGGTGTTCCGCGAACGGCTGCTGGAGATCTACCGCCGCAACGCCCGCGGTAGCCTGAGCACGACGCCCGCCGTCCCGGCCGGACCGGTGCCGGCCTCCGGTCCGACGGGCCATTCCAAGAGCACGACCGGCTGAAGCCAAGACCAGACCGCAGCCCCCGGCCCGGAGAGCGGGTCTCCAGGAATGGGCCGGGGGCATCGACATGAAGGAGGGGATGCACCATGAAGAACGCCATCGCCAATCTGGTGCGCTGGTCGGGGTTCGGTGCGATGCAGCGGTTGCTGAAGGCGCGCCACGGCGTCACCATCGTCGTCTATCACGACCCTACTCCGGAGGTGCTGCGCGAGCATCTGCGGTGGTATTCGAAGCACTATGGCTTCACCACGCTGGACGCGGTGGCGACCGCGATGGAAACCGGCCGGTGGGACAAGCTGCCCGACTATCCGCTGGTGATCACCTTCGACGACGGTCATCGGAACAACACCGAATTGGCGCCGGTGTTCCGCGAGTTCGACCTGCGTCCGACGATCTATCTCTGCAGCCAGATCGTCGGGACCGCGCGTCCCTATTGGTGGAAGACCCCCGCCGCGGACGACATCGGGGTGGAGCGGCTGAAGCGCGTCCCCGATCCCGAACGCCGCCGCCTGCTGGCGGAGGCCGGCAACGACCCCGACCGCGACGGCGCCGACCGCCAGGCGATGACCTGGGACGAGATCGCGCGGATGACCGACGTCGCCGATTACGGCGCCCACACCCGCACCCACCCCATCCTCCTGCAATGCGACGACGGCCGCTGCGCCGACGAGATCGCGCTGTGCCGCACCGAACTGGAAGAGGCGCTGGGCCGGCCCTGCCGCCACTTCGCCTTCCCAAACGGCGATTTCAGCGACCGCGAGGTGGAGGAGATCCGCCGCGCCGGCTACCGCACGGCGCGCACCATCGATCCCGGCTGGAACGACGCCTCCACCGATCCCCTGCGGCGGAAGGCTTTCCCCGTCTCCGACGATGCGACGGTGGAATGGCTCAGCGTGCAGTTGACCGGCATTCCGGCATGGCTGCGCAAACGCAAGGGCGGTACCGGCGGCGGCGAGGCAGGAGAGGTCATGTCCGGATGGTCGGGAACAATGGCGAAGCCCAAGTCCGCAGGCGTATGACCGCCAAATACTTTCGCATGCCAAAGGTCAGGCCACCGTCAACTGGCCCTATAACCGGGCAACAGAGTGGCTAACCACAGACTTCAAGGCACTCCTATCCTTTGATCCCTCGCAAAGCAGCGCGATCGTCACGATAAAATTGCTTATCACGCCGATGCGAGATCGAAGGCCGGAACGACGGAAGGACAGCAGGCAGGGGGTCAGCCGCAACCCGCCCCCGGACAGTCCAGACGAAGCACCAGAACCCCGTTTCGACCGAACCCTCTTTCGACAGAACCCCTTTCGCGACGCAACCCAAGTCGACCGAACCCAGCAGGAGTTTTCAGAGACATGCGGACCGCCACCCTGACCGACACGACCCTGACCGCTCCCGCCCTGCCGGAAGTCCGCGCGTTCATCGTGGAGAACTTCCTGCTTGGCAAGGACTCCGGCTTCGACAACAGCGAATCCCTGCTGGAATCGGGGATCATCGACAGCACGGGCATCATGCACGTCGTCGCCTTCCTGGAAGAGCGCTTCGGCATCGCCGTCGATGACGACGACATGATCGCCGACAACCTGGAATCGGTGGACCGGATCGCCGCCTTCGTCGGCCGCAAGCAGGAACTCCGCAACGCCGCCTGACCTCGCAGGAACCGGCGGCGGCGGAAACGGCCACAGCGGACACGACCGAAAAGACGGGCAAAGGCAAGAAGGACATCCTCCCATGGCCCATCTGGTTCACCAGCTCCTCACCGACACGGCCGGACGCGATCCCGACCGCACCGCGCTGATCGCTGGGAATGCCCGCCGCAGCTTCGCCGAGCTGGATCGTGAAAGCGACGCCGTCGCCTGCGCGCTCCAGTCTGCGGGAATCGCCCGCGGCGACCGCGTCGCGGTGATGCTGGAGAACTCCATCGAGTATGTCGCCGGCCTCTTCGCCACCCTCAAGGCCGGCGGAGTCTTCGTCCCCGTCAATCCGTCCACCAAGGCCGACAAGCTGACCCATCTGCTGGCCGATGCCGGCGTCCGGGTCCTGGTCGCACCGGCGGCGCTGGCCCGGCAGGTCCTGCCGGCGCTGGAGGCGGTGGAGACCCCGCCGGCCGTCCTGTGGGTCGGCGCCGGTCTTCCGGCCGGTGCGGCGGGCCTTCTCTACACCGACGCGCTGGAGGGTCCGCACCGCCGGCCGGCCGATCCCGGTCTGATCGACCAGGATCTGGCGGCGATCATGTACACCTCCGGAACCACCGGGCGGCCGAAGGGCGTGATGCTGACCCATGCCAACTACGTCAACACCAGTTGGGCGATCTCGACCTATCTGGAGAACACGCCCGACGACGTGGTGATGTGCGTCCTGCCGCTGACCTTCGGCTACGGCCTGTCCCAGGTGATGACCGGCGCCCGGGTCGGCTTCACCCTGGTGCTGGAGCGTTCCTTCGCCTTCCCGATGGAAACGCTGAAGCGCATGGTCCAGCATCGGGTCACCGGCCTGCCCGGCGTACCGACGGTCTTCTCCACCCTTCTGGGGTTGGATGCGGCGAAGACCGCCGATCTCGGCTGCCTGCGCTATCTGACCAACGCCGCCGCTCCGCTGCCGCCCACCCACCTCCGCCGCCTGCGCGAGCGGTTCCCGCAAGCCCTCTTCCATTCCATGTACGGCATGACGGAGTGCTGCACCCGGATCAGCACGCTCAGCCCTGCCGACCTTGAAGCCAAGCCGGCCTCCGTCGGCCGCGCCATCCCCAACTGCGAGGCCTTCGTCGCCGACGAGGATGGCAGCCGCCTTCCCCCCGGCCAGGTGGGCGAGCTGGTGGTGCGCGGCGCCAATGTGATGCGCGGCTACTGGAACCGGCCGGAGGAGACCGCCCGTCGCCTGCGCCGTGGCCCCCAGGGCGAGACGCTGCTGTTCACCGGCGACCTCTTCACCCAGGACGCCGAGGGGCACCTCTACTTCGTCAGCCGCAAGGACGACGTGTTCAAGTGCCGCGGCGAGAAGGTCAGCCCCAGGGAGGTCGAGAATGCGCTGTACGAGCTGGACGGCGTTCTGGAGGCCTGCGTGATCGGCGTCCCCGACGATGCCGACGGCTTGGCGGTGAAGGCCTTCATCGTCCCGCGCGACGGTGCGGCCCTGTCGGAAGCGGCGATCCGCCAGCACTGCCGCGGCCGGCTGGAAAGCCACCTCGTGCCGAAATTCATCGCGTTCCGCGACAGCCTGCCCAAGACCGACTCCGGCAAGATCCGGCGGGCGGAGCTGGTGGAGGAAATGCGGGCGCAAGCCCCCACCCTGACCCTTGCCCGCTGGGCGGGCGAGGGGACAGGCGCCTGATCGACAAAGCAGCGGCAGTCCCTCCCCCGCCCAGTTCTCGCACAAAGCTCTGCTTTGTGCTGACGCGGCAGGCGGACCGTAGGTCCACTGAGAGCGGGGGAGGTTAGGGGGGTCTAACCTCCCCGAAGCAACAACACCCACCCCAGGACAGAGAGCACGCTCATGTGTGGTGTCGCCGGAGTTCTCGCAGGATCGCATGCCGAACCGGCCGGTCTGGACGAGCTGAAGCGCATGATCGCCATGCTGGGCCACCGCGGTCCGGACGGCTACGGCTTCTATCGTGACGACCGGATCGGGCTTGCCCATGCGCGGCTCAGCATCGTCGGTCTGGCCGGCGGCTTCCAGCCGATCCACAACGAGGACCGCACCCTCTGGATCAGCTTCAACGGCGAGATCTTCAACCATGTCGAACTGCGGCAGGATCTGGAGGCGCGCGGCCACCGCTTCTACACCCGGACCGACACCGAGGTGATCGTCCACGCCTTCGAGGAATACGGCCCCGCCACCTGGGCCAAGCTGAACGGCCAGTTCGCCATCTGCCTGTGGGACACCAGGCGGCGGGAGCTGTGGCTGGTCCGCGACCGGCTCGGCATCCTGCCGCTGTTCTATGCCCGTCGCGGCGATCATCTGGTCTTCGCGTCGGAGGCCAAGGCCCTGTTCGGCGGCGGCCGGGTGACGCCAGCCTTCGACCCGGCCCGTCTCGCCCAGGTCTTCACCCACTGGAGCACCGCGCCGCATGGCAGCGTGTTCGCAGGGGTGGAGAGCGTTCCGGCGGCCACCGCCATCCGCATCGACTCCACGCTCGCCCTGCATGTCGACCGCTACTGGCAGCCCGATTTCGCCACCGATCCCTCGCTCGCCACCCTGTCGCTGGACGAGGCGGCCGACCGGCTGGAGGAGAAGCTGCTCGACGCCATCCGCCTGCGGCTGCGCGCCGATGTGCCGGTCGGTGTCTACATCAGCGGCGGGCTCGACAGCTCGGTGATCGCCGCGCTGGCCCGCAAGCTCGACACCACCCACATGCACAGCTTCGGCGTCCGCTTCACCGACGCCGGCTTCGACGAGACTCCTCAGCAGCGGCTGGTCGCCGGCCATGTCGGGACCGAGCATCACGACATCCTCTGCGGTCCGCGGGACATCCAGGCGGCACTGCCAGACGTCATCCGCCACGGCGAAATGCCGCTGGTCCGCACCGCCCCCGCCCCGCTCTTCCTGCTGTCGCGTCTGGTTCGCGAGAGCGGCATCCGCGTGGTGCTGTCCGGCGAGGGCGCCGACGAGTGGCTGGCCGGCTACGACATCTTCAAGGAGGACAAGGTCCGCCGCTTCTGGGCGCGCCAGCCCGACAGCAAGGCGCGGCCGAAGCTGCTGGGCCGCATCCATCCCTTCGCCGCCGTCAATGGCCAGAAGGACAGCCCGCTGTGGCAGGCCTTCTTCAAGCGCGGGATGATGGATACGGACGAGACCTTCTACGCCCACCGCACCCGCTGGCGGAACACCGCATGGTCGCAGCGCCTGCTGTCCGCCGACGTCCAGGCCGCCGCCGACGATGCCGCATTCGAGGCGCATGTGGCGGGCCACCTGCCGGACGGCTGGTCGCGCTGGTCGCCACTCGCCCGCAGCCAGTGGGCGGAGATATCGTCCTTCATGACCCCCTACCTGCTGTCGGCCCAGGGCGACCGCGTCGCCATGGCCAACAGCATCGAGGTCCGCTATCCCTTCCTCGATCCGGCGGTGGACGATCTGTGTGCCGCGCTGCCGGACCGGGTGAAGATGCTGGGGCTGCGCGACAAACTGGCCCTGCGCCGGCTGGCAGCCCGCCATCTTCCGGCCGAGATCTTCCAGCGGCCGAAACGTCCCTACCGCGCACCGATGACCACCGCCCTGTTCGGTGACGGTGCCCCGGACTATGTGCGCGACCTGCTCTCGCCGGATGCGCTCGCCCGCTACGGCCTGACCGATGCCGACGCCGTCTCGGCTCTGGCCGACAAGGCCCACCGCCAGAACGGCCGCATGGCCGGGGAGCGGGAGGAGATGGCGCTGGTCGGCACGCTGACCCTGCAGATGCTTGCGCATTACGTCCATGACGAGCTTCCCCAGCGCATCCGCGACCAGCGCGATGCCCTGGATCGTGCGGAAATCCATGTGCTGGAGGATCGGGCCGGCGACGCCCGGAGCACCACGCAGCAATCCACCGCGGCCTGACCGCCGCGACTCTTTCTGACCGACGATGCATCAACCCCCATCGGGAACCGTGACCATGCTGAACGCCCTGTCCTCGCCCCTCGCTCAGTTCGACTCCAAGGCCCTCGATCTGGATTGCGCGGCTGCGGCGCGCGAGATCGAAGACGCCATCCAACGCATCGTCGCCCAGGATCTGCGCCGCCAGGGCATCGTGCTCGGCGTGTCCGGCGGGATCGACAGCTCGGTCTGCGCCACGCTTGCCGTCCGTGCCCTGGGGCCGGAACGTGTGCTGTGCATCCTGATGCCGGAGAAGGAGAACTCGCCGAAGAGCACCCGCCTCGGCACCCTGCTCTGCGAGCATCTCGGCGTCACCCCGGTGATGGAGAACATCACCGGTCCGCTGGAGGCGCTGGGCTGCTACGAGCGGCGCGACAACGCCATCCGCCGGCTGTTCCCGGAATTCGGTCCGGGCTGGAAGCAGAAGATCGGTCTCGCCGGCAACCTGCTGGACGCCGACCGCGTCAACTACTTCACCCTGACCGTCGAATCGCCGGAGGGGGATCGCCAGACCAGCCGCATGCCGGTGGACGTCTATCTCGACGTCGTCGCCGCCACCAACCTGAAGCAGCGCATCCGCAAGACGGTCGAATACACCCATGCCGACCGCCTGAACTACGCCGTGCTCGGCACGCCGAACCGGCTGGAATATGAGCTGGGCTTCTTCGTGCGCGGCGGCGACGGTCTGGCCGACCTGAAGCCGATCGCCCATCTCTACAAGTCGCAGGTCTACCAGATGGCCGCATATCTCGGCCTGCCGGCGGAAATCCAGGCGCAGTCGCCCAGCACCGACACCTATACGCTGCCGCAGTCGCAGGAGGAGTTCTACTACGCCCTCCCCTACGACAAGCTCGACCTGGCGCTCTGCGCTTACGGCCGCGGCGCCACGGAGGAGGAAGCGGCGGCGGCCTTGGGCCTGACGCTTCCGCAGGTCCATCGGGTCTACAAGGACATCACCGCCAAGCGCCGCACCTCCGCCCGCATCCTGCGCGATGCCCATCTGGTCCAGCCGGTGTCCGTCGGGGATGAAGCATGAGCGTCATCGACTGGAAACAACGTGGCGTCGGACGGTACGAGCCGGATGACCGCACCGCCCTCGACGCTTTCCAGCGGGCGCATTTCGGCGCCGAAGCCATCCAGCTGTGTCCCGACCACTTCCACTGGCTGTTCGAAGAGCCGCCGGAACGGGAGCATGAGGGACCGCAGCTCTGGTTGTGCAAGCGCAACGGTGCCGTCGTCGGCCAACAGGGCGGCATTCCCTTCGCCCTGAAGGTCGGCGACCGCAACCGCCGGGCCTCCTGGGCGATCGACCTGATGGTCGCCCCGGAATGGCGTTTGCGCGGCGTCGGTCCCGCCCTGTCGGAAACCCATTCCAGCGCCAGCGATCTCGCAGTGTCCCTGTCGATGACGGAGGCGGCCTACAAGTCCTACAAGCGTGCGGGCTGGCTCGACCTCGGCAATGTGCCGACCTATCTGCGGGTGATCGATCCATTGCGCTGCCTGCGCGTCAGCCCCTATGGCGGCGGGCTGGCCAAGCTGGTCGCCCGGATCGGCAAGCCGGCCCTCTCCACCGCCTCGATGGGCTACGGGCTGTCGGCAAAGCTGCTCGGCGCCAAGCTGGTTGAGATCGACCGCTTCGACTACCGCGTCGACGATCTTTGGGAAGCCGCTTCGCCGCAGCATCCCGTGATCGCCCGGCGGGCCTG
>JBKHVJ010000463.1:0-37722 GCA_046570145.1 Alphaproteobacteria bacterium | reverse complement strand
CGCGGGCCAGCGCGAAGGCGCAGGCACGGCCCAGCCCCTTGCTGGCGGCGCAGACGATGGCGCTGCGGCCGGCGATACCCAAATCCATGCTCGTCCCTTCCTAAATATTTTCAGCGTGTCGTTTTGGAACCGGATCGTTGCGGTTCCGTCCGTTGCAATTCCGAAAGGACCTCGCGCGCCAGCGGCACGGTCACACCGCGATGGGCGGCGAGCGATGCGTGGTCCAGTGCGGCGACCAGCCGGCGGGCAAAGTCCAGCGACCGTTCCATCCGCGCCAACAGATAGGTGATGACCTCCAACCCCGGCCGCAACTGGCGGTCGGCGAACAGCTTCACCAGCACGGCGGCCAGAAGCGCGTCGTCGGGCGGGCGAACCTCGACCGCCGGCGCCCCCTTGATGCGGGACCGCAGGTCGGCCAGCCGCGTGCGCCAGCGCGACGGTGCCTTGCGCGACAGCAGCAGCAGATGCCCCTGCTGCTCGCGGGCCAGATTGTAGAGATGGAACAGCGCCTCTTCCCGCTCGGGCCTGCCGGACACCGCATCGGCATCCTCGACCACGACCGCGTTGGTGGGCGCCAGCAGCGCCGGCACCACGCCCGAGTCGAGCATATCGCCCCTGGTGGCGACGGCATGGCTGCGGGCGCGCCAGACCTGGGACAGATGGGTCTTGCCGCAGCCGGCCGGTCCGAACAGGGTCAGCGCCGGAGCCGGCCAGGACGGCCAACGGTCGAGCCACGCCACCGCGTCGGCATTGCTGGACGCAACGAGGAAGTCCTCGCAGCCCATTGCCGTCCGGTGCCCGAGGTCGAGCGGTATCTGCGCCGGCAAGCTCATGCGGACACACCCATCAGCGTTCCGCGTCGGTGCCGCGGTAGTACGGGCTTGAGAGATACTGTCGCAACGCGAAGCGGGTCAACACGCCGATCACCGCAGCCACCGGAACCGCCAGCAGCACACCGACGAATCCGAACAGGCTGCCGCCGGCCAGCAGAGCGAACATCACCCAAACCGCATGCAGCCCCACCTTGTCGCCGACCAGCTTCGGCGTCAGGACGTTGCCCTCCACCGCCTGTCCGAACAGGAAGATGCCCACCACGACGGCGACCCGCCAAAACTCGTCGAACTGCAGCAGGGCAAGCCCGGTGCTGGCGACAAAGCCGAACAGGCTGCCGACATAGGGAATGAAGGACAAAATCCCGGCCATCAGGCCGATCACCAGCCCGAAATCCAACCCGGCCGCCGACAGGGCCAGAGCATAGAAGACGCCCAGCACGAGGCAGACCATCGCCTGCCCGCGCACGAAGCCGGACAGGGTCACATTCACCTCGCGCGCCTGCTCGCGCACGGTATCCGCATGCTGGCGCGGCAACCACGAATCGACCTTCCCCACCATCACGTCCCAGTCGCGCATCAGATAGAAGGCGACGATGGGGGTGATGAACATCAGGGTCACGATGTCGAACACCGCGAGACCGCCGGACAGGATCCGGCTGACGATGCGGCCGACCATCCCCGCCACCTCACCGGCATAATTGCCGGCGGCGGAACGCAGCCGCTCCACATCGTCGGCCGGAAGCCGGTGGATGAAGCGGTCGAGCGCCGGGATCAGCCTCTCCTTCACCAGGGTGGCGTAGGTCGGCAGCACCTCCAGCAGGTGCGAGATCTGCCCCTGCACCAACGGCACAAGAAGCAGCGACATCAGCACCAGGACCAGCAGGAACCCCAGCAGCACCAGCGTGGTGCCGAGCCAGCGCGGCAGCCGCGCCCGCTCCAGCCGGTCGACCAGCGGGTCGAGCAGATAGGCGATGGCCAGCCCGACCACGAAGGGCAGCAGCATGTCGGCCAGCAGCCACAGGGCAAGGACGAACAGCCCGAGCCCGATCAGCCAGAAGCGGAGTTGCTTGGCCGACGTCACGGAACGCCACCGAGTCGATTGAACAGGAGGGCGCCGCGCCGCGCGTACAGCAGACCGGACAGCACGGTGGTCACCGTACAGGCGTACACCAGCACATCGACCAGTTCCCAGCCATACAGATGGATCTCCGGCAGGCCCAGTGCCGGCGGCGCCAGCACCGCGGCGGCAAGCGCGATCTGGACCACCGTGTTCACCTTGCTGATGTAGAGCGGCTGCATCGCCAGCGTCTCCTTCAGCGTGAACAGCAGGATGACGCCGCCGATGATCATTATGTCACGGAAGATCACCATCATCGCCAACCACAGCGGGATCGCACCGACCCAGGCCAGCGCCACATACACGCCGACGATCAGCGCCTTGTCGGCCAGCGGATCGAGGTAGCCGCCCAGCACCGTGCGTGCACGGAACATGCGGGCGATGGCGCCGTCCAGCGCATCGGAGAGGCCGGCGGCAACGAAGAGGGCGAATGCCCACTCCATCTTGCCGGTCAGGATCATGTACATCGCGGCCGGTACCGCCAGGATGCGCAGGAATGTGATGATGTTCGGAACGCTCACGGTGCGCTCTTGGCCGGCAGCGTTCCCAGGTTGCGCGGCGGAGCGCCCAGCGTGCCGCCCACCGATCCGCCGGAAACGCCGGCATCCAGCGGCGCCGACGGTGCCAGCGACGTCGGCGAGGCCGAGATCGGAGAGGCGGCCGGCGAAGCGGAGGACGGAACGGCCCCGGCCGATGCGGCACCCGACCCGCGCGGAAGCAGCGTCAGTTGCCAGTCGGCGGAGGGAACCGGCAGCGGCGCGCCGGGATAGGCCGGCGGATAGCCGGCCGGTGCCGCCGCGGCCGTGCGCGCCAGGCCCAGATCCTGGCGGGCAAGCGCCAGCGCCAACTGGTCGGGATCGCCGCGATGGGTCAGGGTGATCAGCGCCTCGCTGCGGCTGATGGACATGAGGTTGGTTCGGGTCACCGCATTGACGGAGGAAAGCCGCTTGCGCGTCTCCACCCAGTCGTTCACCGCCGACAGCGGAATGCGGACCAGGGTGCTCTGCTCCGGACCGGTCGCCGTGGTGTGCTCGCGCCGCCAGGAGTCGTCCAGCTGGGTGCCGACCGCGGCGACCGCGCGGGTCAGCACGTCGTCGGCGCTGCTGCCCCCCTTCACCTGCACGACCTGATTTTCGCGCGTGCCGTCCAGCCCATAGCGGGTGACGTCCACCGTCATGCCGCGTGCCGGATCCGGGCCGTTGGCCGGCAGATCGGTGCGGGCGACCACCACCCCGCCGGCCCTGTAGGCCTGGGCGATACGGCCCAGCGCCTCGGCGTTGCCGGCGATGGCATCCTCGCCGCTGATCGCCTGGGCATCGGTCAGTTCGCCGTCAGGCACCACCAGCGGCACCAGGGACGCTGCGGGCTGCCGCGCCTCCCATGCCGCGCGCCAGGGGGTGCGGTCCTGCCAAAGGATGGTGCGCCCCTCGGTCTGGGTCACCGGCAGGATGACGAAGGGCCGCGACGGCGGCTCGACATACTGGGTGGCACCGCCGCTCTGGCCGAGCGCGTCGCGCACCGCATTGGGACGGAACCGCACGGTGATGGCCCCGACATAGCGGCTGGCCGACACCTTTTCCTCGTCGATCTCGAACCCCTGGACCAGCTTGGCGATTTCATTGTCCGACAGGCGCGGCGGGGTGCCGCCGGGAACGAGTCGACGGTAGAGCTCCGCCCAGGCCTTCGCCTGAGCCTCGCGGATCGCCTGGTCCCGGACCGTGGTCGGGTTGCTGCCGTTGATGTCGACCCGGACGCCCGAGACCGCGAAGGGATCGGCGGCGGACGGCATGGCGGCGGAGGTGGCGGCCGGCGGCGGGGAGCCGGTCTGCGCGCCCGCCGGCCCGGTCATGGTCAGGACCAGAGCGGTGGACATGGCAGCAAGACCGGCGAGGAGCGGCGCGCGGCGGCGGTGGAGCATTGCAAAGCCTTCCGATTCGAGTATGTTCGGCCCGAGCCCAAGGCCCGGTATATAGCTCAGCCCAAGCGAGGATACCATCAGCACCCAGTCCTATAACATGTCCGACGCCTACAAGCAGGCCGGTGTGGACATCGATGCGGGCAACGCGCTTGTCGAAGCGATCAAGCCCCTTGCCCGCTCCACCGCGCGTTCCGGCTCCGACGCGGGCCTGGGCGGCTTCGGCGCCCTGTTCGACCTGCGCGCCGCCGGCTATCAGGATCCGCTCCTGGTCGCGACGACCGACGGCGTCGGCACCAAGCTGAAGGTGGCGATTCTCGCCAACCGTCACGACACCGTCGGCATCGACCTCGTCGCCATGTGCGTCAACGATCTGGTGGTCCAGGGCGCCGAGCCGCTGCTGTTCCTGGATTACTACGCCACCGGCAAGCTCGACGTGGCGGCCGGCCGCGACATCGTCGCCGGCATCGCCGAAGGCTGCCGTCAGGCCGGCTGCGCGCTGGTCGGCGGCGAGACCGCCGAGATGCCGGGTATGTATTCGGAAGGCGATTACGACCTCGCTGGATTCTCCGTCGGTGCTGTTGAACGCCAGCATGCCCTGACCGGTTCCACCGTCCAGGCCGGCGACGTGCTCCTCGGCCTCGCCTCCACCGGTGTGCATTCCAACGGCTACTCGCTGGTGCGCAAGCTGGTGGAGAAGTCGGGACTCGGCTACGACGCCGCCTGCCCGTGGGATGAATCGAAGACGCTGGGCGAGGCTCTGCTGACGCCGACCCGCATCTATGTGAAGAGCACGCTGAAGGCGGTGCGCGCCGGCACGGTCCGCGCCATGGCCCACATCACCGGCGGCGGCCTGATCGAGAACATTCCGCGCGTCCTGCCCGACGGGCTGGGCGTCGTTCTCGACGCCTCGACCTGGACCCTGCCCCCCGTCTTCTCCTGGCTGATGAAGACCGGCGGCATCGCCCCGTACGAGATGGCGCGCACCTTCAACGTCGGCCTCGGCATGGTCGTCGTGGTTCCGGCCGACAAGGCGAACGAGGCCATCGACATCCTGCGCGAGGGCGGTGAGACGGTCTACACCGTCGGCACCGTCACCGCCCTGAAGGACGGAGACGCCCGCGTGACCGTCAATGGCATGGACGCGGCCTGGACCGCGTAAGGGACGCGCCCCAGGAAGAGTTCCCAAGGATAGTTCGATGAGCAAGTTGAAGCTCGGCGTCCTGATCTCGGGGCGCGGCAGCAATCTGCAGGCGTTGATCGACGCCTGCGCCGCGCCGGATTTCCCGGCCCGGATCGCGCTGGTGCTGTCCAACAAGGCCGATGCCTTCGGCCTGGAACGTGCCTCTGCGGCCGGGATCGATACCGCGGTGGTCAGCCACCGCGACTATCCCGGCGACAAGCCCGCCTTCGAAGCGGCGATGGATGCCCGGCTGCGGGAGGCCGGCGTCGAGCTGGTCTGCCTCGCCGGCTTCATGCGGCTGCTGTCGCCCTGGTTCGTCGGGCGCTGGCAGGATGCGCTCATCAACATCCACCCGTCCCTGCTGCCCTCCTTCAAGGGCCTGGATACCCATGAGCGGGCGCTGGCCACCGGCGTCCGTTTCCATGGCTGCACCGTCCATCATGTCCGTCCGGCGATGGACGATGGTCCGATCATCGCGCAGGCCGTGGTTCCGGTTCTGCCCGGCGACGATGCCCATCGTCTGGCCGACCGCGTGCTGGAGGCGGAGCACAAGCTCTATCCCCACGCCGTCCGCCTGATCGCGGAGGGTCGCGCCCGCGTCGACGGCGATCTGGTGCGGATCGACGGCCCGGCGCCTGAAATGGCGACCATCGTCAACCCGCCACTTTAGGCGGTTTTTCCCTTCCGGCCGCTACCCTTCCGGCATGATTGACGGTTCCGCTCGGAATCTGTTGCGTTTCCGTACGTCTGCGTCAGAATTGCGGGCAAAAGAAACTGTTGGAGGGTTGATCGATATGGCGGCCGTGAGTCCCAACCCGGTCAGTGAAGAGACCGTACGTGCCCATCAGACGACCTGGGTCGCTTTCACCAAATTCATGAAGCTCAGCATCGCGGGCGTCATCGCGGTGTTGGTTCTGCTGGCGATCTTCACCCTGTAAAGGCGGCAAGGTCGGAACGCGCATTCAACTCCAACCGCCCTTCCCCGCCCGGCGTCTGCCGGCCACGGGGAAGGATCGGGAGGAAAGTGCTTCGACGACGAGTTGGAGCCGATTACTGCGCCAGAACCAGTTCGCCGTGCTTCGTGCAACCGGCCTCGGCCAGTTCGACGAATCGCTCGGTCACTTGATCGGGCTGGGCGATCCTGGTCGGATCCTCACCGGGGAAAGCCTGGGTGCGCAGCTTGGTCGCGACCACGCCAGGATCGATCAGGTTGACGCGCACGCCGGAACTCGCGACTTCCATCGCATAGGTCTTTACGATCATCTCCAGCGCCGCCTTGCTGGCGCCATAGGGCATCCAGTAATGATGCGGGGCCTTCGCTGCCGCCGAGGTGACGAACACGGCGCGGCCGGTGCCGGATGCGCGCAGCAGCGGATCCATGGAGCGGATCAGGCGATAGTTCGCCGTCACGTTCAGGTCCATCACCCTCGACCACAGCTTGGGATCATACTGTGCGACCGGGCCCAGCGCCTCCAGCGCGCCGGCATTGCCGACGACCACGTCCAGCTTGCCGAATCGCTCATATAGTGCGTGGCCGAGCTGGTCGATCTTGTCGTAGTCGCGCAGATCCATCGGCACCAGGGTCGCCGACTGGCCGGAAATCTTCTGGATGGCGTCGTCGGTCTCCTCCAGCCCGCCGACGGTGCGGGCGACCAGGACCAGATGGGCGCCTTCGGCGGCGAAGCGCTTGGCGACGGCTGCGCCGATCCCGCGCGAGGCACCGGTGACGAGGGCAATGCGGCCGGAGAGACGGGACATGGTGGAGACTCGTTTCCTGGGATTATTGTTCGTTCACACATGAAAAACCCTCCCCCGTTGCGGGGGGAGGGTTTCAGGATCAGGCGCGGACGGCGACGTTCGCCTCGACGGGCGGATTTTCCAGCGCGTCGGTCAGCGGGATCGGGTAATCGCCGGTGAAGCAGGCGTCGCAGTAGCCGAGGTTGGCCGGGTCGCGCTTCTCCTCGCCCATCGCGCGGTAGAGGCCGTCGAGCGAGATGAAGGCAAGACTGTCGGCCTGGATGAAGTCGCGCATCTGCTCCACCGTCATCCGGTGGGCCAGCAGCTTGCCCTGCTCCGGCGTGTCGATGCCGTAGAAGCAGGGGTGCGAGGTCGGCGGGCTGGAGATGCGCATATGCACCTCCTTGGCCCCGGCAGCGCGCACCATCTCGACGATCTTCTTGGACGTGGTGCCGCGGACGATGCTGTCGTCCACCAGCACGACGCGCTTGCCCTCGATCATCGCGCGATTGGCGTTGTGCTTCAGCTTCACGCCCAGATGGCGGATCTGGTCGGTCGGCTCGATGAAGGTGCGGCCGACATAGTGGTTGCGGATGATGCCGAGGTCGAAGGGAACGCCGGCCTCCTGGGCATAGCCCAGCGCCGCAGGCACGCCGCTGTCGGGCACCGGAACGATCACGTCGGCGGGGACGCCGGCCTCGCGGGCCAGTTCGCGGCCGATACGCTGGCGTGCCTCATAGACGGAGGTGCCCTCCATCACGCTGTCGGGGCGGGCGAAATAGATATATTCGAAGATGCACAGGCGGCGCTGCTGCGGCTGGAACGGGCGCAGGCTGTGAACGCCGCTGCCGTCGATGACGATCATCTCGCCCGGCTCGACGTCGCGGACATATTCGGCGCCGACGATGTCGAAGGCGCAGGTCTCGCTCGCCAGGATGTGGGTGTCGCCCAGCTTGCCCAGCACCAGCGGACGGACGCCCAGAGCGTCACGCACGCCGATCACCTCCTTGGAGGTCAGCGCCACCAGGGAGAAGGCACCCTCGACCTGCCGCACCGCCTCGATCAGGCGATCCACCGGCGAGCCGCCACGGGCAGTCGCCATCAGGTGGACGATCACCTCGGTATCGGTGGAGGATTGGAACAGGCAGCCGCGGCGGACCAGCTGGCGGCGCAGGGTCTGCGCGTTGGTCAGGTTGCCGTTGTGGGCCAGCGCGAAGCCGCCGAACTCGAAGTCGGCGTAGAGCGGCTGGACGTTGCGGATGGAGGTGTCGCCGGTGGTGGCGTAGCGCACATGGCCGATGGCGCTGGCGCCCTTCAGCTTGGCGATGATCGCCTCGGAGCTGAAATGGTCACCGACCAGGCCCAGCGTGTGCTGGAGGTGGAAGCGGCCGCCGTCGAAGCTGACGATGCCCGCCGCCTCCTGCCCGCGGTGCTGCAGGGCATGCAGGCCCAGCGCCGTGATGGCGCCCGCCTGCGGGTTGCCGTGGATGCCGAACACGCCGCACTCTTCGCGCAGCTTGTCGTCGTCGAACGGATGCGTCGTCAGCATCACCAGAAGTCCTTCGTCCAAGAGGCGCCGGGGGCGCGCGTCAGCACATGCAACGAGAAAAAGGTCCACAAACGTCGATAGCGCCGAAACCGAGCGGTCAAGCTCAGCGGGCGTTGTTCTGTATCAGCCTTTCGAAGTCGGCGCGGTCGCGGTCCTTATAACCGGTATCGGGAGCCGGCGCACCCCCGGTCTTTGCGGGGCTGGGTACCGGCGTCGACAGGCGGTCGAGCGCCTGTTTGGCCTCCATCGCCTGACGTGCGCGGTCACGCGCCATGTCCATCTGGCCGAGCCCTTCCCGGCGCAGAGTCTCCGGAACGAAGCCGTAAAGCGTCTCAGCCCCCATCGCCAGGAAGGGCCGGGTCTTCGCCCCCTGCAGCCAGACCGGCTGTTCGGCCGGGTTGGGCACCAGCCACAGGAAGAACAGGTAGGCGATCGACACCAGCACCCCGCCCTTCACCAGTCCGAAGACGAAGCCAAGCGTGCGGTCCAGCGCCGACAGGGCCGAGGCCTGCACCCCGCGCGACAGGCTGCGGCCGAGCAGGGACAGCACGATCAGCGCGACGATGAACACCCCGACCGCGGAAGCGGCGTAGGCCAGCATCTCGAACCGGATGTAGATCTGCGCATAGGGAAGGACATGGGGCAGCGCGTAGAGCGTGATCACCGCTGCGCCGGCCCAGGCGGCGACCGACACCACTTCGGCAACCATGCCGCGGCTGAAGGCGAGCAGCGCCGACAGAAGCAGGACGGCGATGACGACGATATCCACCGGATTGACGGGAAGGTTGTCCATGGCCCTGTGCCGATAATTGAGATGCCGATTGAGGGGTGGCGTCAGATGAATTCGTCGTCGCGCCAGCGGCGCGTGTCGTTGTCGTCGTGTGGTCGGCGGGAGGGCGGCCGGCCGGAGGAGCCCTGGGACTGGAACAGCGGCATCAACTCGCCGAGCTGCTGGAGTTCCACCGTCTTCAGGCCGTTGTCGCCGCGGCTGCCCTTCTTGCCGGTCCGTCGCGCCGGGAAGATGGCGGAGGAGAAGCCGAGCTTCGCCGCCTCCTTCAACCTCGTGTCGCTCTGGCCGACGGCGCGGACCTCGCCCGACAGGCCGATCTCGCCGAACACCACCGCGTCGGCCGGGACCGGCTCACCGGTCAGCGACGAGACGAGTGCGGCAGCGACGGCAAGGTCGGCGGCCGGTTCGGTGATCCGCAGGCCGCCGGCCACATTCAGATAGACGTCGTTGGCGCCGATCTGCACGCCGCAGCGCGCCTCCAGCACAGCCAGCACCATGGCGAGCCGTGCTGAGTCCCAACCGACCACCGCACGACGCGGTGTGCCGAGGGGCGACGGGGCGACCAGGGCCTGCACCTCCACCAGGACGGGGCGCGTGCCCTCCATCCCGGCGAAGACGGCGGCACCGGAGACGTCGCCGCGCCGATCAGCCAGGAACAGGGCGGAGGGGTTGGCGACTTCGCCGAGGCCGCCGTCGCCCATCTCGAACACGCCGATCTCGTCGGTCGGGCCGAAGCGGTTCTTCACCGCGCGCAGGATGCGGAACTGGTGGCCGCGCTCGCCTTCGAAATAGAGGACGGTGTCCACCATGTGCTCCAGCACGCGGGGACCGGCGATCATGCCTTCCTTGGTGACATGGCCGACCAGCAGCAGGACGACGCCGCGCCGCTTGGCGACGCGGATCAGCTCCTGCGCGCTGGCGCGGACCTGGGCGACGGTGCCGGGGGCGCTGTCCAGATTGTCCATATACATGGTCTGGATCGAATCGATGACGATCACCTCCGGTCCCTTGGCCTCGTCCAACGACGCGACGATGTCGCGCACGCTGGTGGCCGAGGCCAGATCCACCGGAGCCGAGGCGCAGCCCAGACGCTGGGCGCGCAGGCGGACCTGATCCACCGCCTCCTCGCCCGAGACATAGGCACAGCGGTGGTCCTGCGACAGCCGGGCCATCGCCTGGAGCAGAAGGGTCGATTTGCCGATGCCGGGATCGCCGCCGATCAGGATGGCCGAGCCGGGAACCAGCCCGCCGCCGCACACGCGGTCGAACTCGGCAATGCCGGTCATGCGGCGCGGCGGCGCCTCGCTGTTGCCGTGAAGGCCGACGAAGTCGATGCGGCGGCCGCGGGCGGACCCGAGCCCCTTGGGCGCGCTGTCGGGCGCCGCCTCTTCGACGAGGCTGTTCCATTCGCCGCAGGCGTCGCACTTGCCCGCCCATTTGGGGAAGGAGGCGCCGCAGGCCTGGCAGACATATCGGGTGGTGGGCTTCGCCAAAGGTCTGGTAGTCCGATGGGGATAAGGCCCGCCACATATAGCAAGCCGATCCGCCGAATCCTATGCTTGCAGGGGTGGATTGCAGGGGCTTTTTTCAGACCGTCGGCGTGATAGCTTGTTGCGCGGTCTGCGGATGGGCGCAGCGGCTGAAATACGATCAGAGGATTTACGTGACGGATGACGGTTTGATGGACAAGGAAGGCAAGCGGATCGTTCTGCATGGCCCGGAAGGATTCGAGGCGCTCCGCAAGGCGGGCCGGCTGGCCGCCGAGACGCTGGATTACATCACGCCCTTCGTGGTGCCGGGCGTCAGCACGGCCAAGCTGGACAAGCTGATCGAGGAGTTCCAGCGCGACCGCGGCGGCATTCCGGCGACTCTCGGCTATCACGGCTATCCGGCCTGCAGCTGCATCTCGCCCAACCATGTCGTCAACCACGGCATCCCCAGCGACGACAAGAAGCTGGTCGAAGGCGACATCGTCAACATCGACGTCACCGTGATCCTGGACGGCTGGTATGGCGACAGCAGCCGCATGTATTTCGTCGGCGAGAAGATCGGTGTTAAGGCGCGCAAGCTGGTCGACCTGACTTGGCGCTGCATGATGGCCGGCATCGCCCAGGCCAGGCCCGGCAACCATCTGGGCGATATCGGCCATGCCATCCAGACGATGGCGGAGGCCGCACGCTGTTCGGTGGTGCGCGATTTCGGCGGGCATGGCATCGGGCAGGTCTTCCACGACGCGCCGCACGTCGACCATTTCGGCAAGCCCGGCACCGGAGTGGAGCTGCGTCCCGGCATGGTCTTCACGGTGGAACCGATGATCAACGCCGGCCGGCACGAGGTGAAGATCCTGTCCGACGGTTGGACGACGGTCACCCGCGACCGCTCGCTGTCGGCGCAGTTCGAGCACCAGATCGGCATCACCGAGGACGGCTGCGAGATCTTCACCCTCTCCCCCGCCGGCTTCACGCAGCCTCCCTATGGAAACGCGGCATGAGCGACGAGCTTGAACCCTGGACGGTGCTGGGCAGCCGCGACCTGCTGGACGCCAGCCCCTATCTGAAGGTGCGGGCGGAGACGGTGCAGCTGCCTGACGGACGGACGGTGGAGAATTTCTACCAGCTGGACCAGCCCGACTTCGCGCTGATGTATGTCGAGACCGAGGACGGCCGGGTGGTGATGCTGCGCACCTACAAGCATGGTGCGCGGCGCGTCAGCCTGACCTTCCCCGCCGGCGCCATCGATCCCGGCGAGGACCCGCTGGCCGCCGCCAAACGCGAGCTGCTGGAGGAGACCGGCTACGCCGCCGACGATTGGACGGCGCTGGGCGGCTTCGTGGTCGGGGCGAACTCGAAGGGCAGCACCTGCCACATGTTCCACGCAAGGGGCGCCCGCAAAGTGGCGGAACCGGATCAGGGCGACCTCGAGGACATGCGGATCGAGCTGCACAGCGCCCGCGAACTGATCGACGCGGCGGCACAGGGCGACTATGCGGTGCTGCCGGTGATCGCCATGCTGGGGGCGATGTTGCTGCCGGAACTGCGCGAGGGGCTGGGCATGGCGGCTCGGAGTGTGCGATGACCGGCCAAGCGATGACCGCCGAGCGGCTGATCGACCTGCTGGGATTGCAGCCGCATCCGGAGGGCGGTTGCTACGTCGAGACCTACCGGGCGCCGGCGGATGGCGGACGAGGGTCGGTTACGGCGATCTACTTCCTGCTGCGGGCGGGGGAGCGCTCGCACTGGCATACGGTGGATGCCGTGGAGATCTGGCTCTGGCATGGCGGAGCGCCGCTGGAGCTGTCGGTCTATGAGGAAGGCGGCGCGGTCGAGCGCCGCCGGCTGGGGATGGAGATCGCAGGCGGCGAACGGCCGCAGGCGGTGGTGCCGGTCGGTGCCTGGCAGGCGGCGCGGAGCTTGGCAGAGCGGCCGGACGGCTGGTCGCTCGTGAGCTGCACCGTGGCGCCGGCCTTCGAGTTCGCCGGGTTCAGGATGGCGCCGGAGGGGTGGGAGCCGCCGACAGCGTAGTGCGTATTGCCCCCACCCTATCCCTCCCCCGCTGGGCCGGGGAGGGGAGCAAGTGCTTTGTAGAAGATCGCCTTCCCTTGCGAAGCGGGGGAAGGAGGGGGCCCATGCGAAGCATGGGGAGATGGGGGCACCGTCAGCCGACACCCCTGCCTCGCTCAATCCTCCGCGTACGGATTCTTGCCCTTGCGCAGCAGCAACCGCACCGGCACGCCGGGCATGTCGAAGCTGTCGCGCAGGTGAGTCGTCAGGTAGCGCTGGTAGCTTTCCGGCAGATCCAGCGGTTTGTTGACGAACAGGGCGAAGGTCGGCGGGCGGGTCTTCACCTGGGTGACGTAGCGGATCTTCACCCGGCGGCCTTCCACCAGGGGCGGCGGATGGTGTTCCAGCACGCCTTCGATCCAGCGGTTCAGCTGCGCCGTCGGGATGCGGCGGTTCCAGACGGTGTAGGTTTCCAGCACCCCGTCCAGCAGCGTGTCGAGCTTGTGGCCCTTCAGCGCGGAGATGGTGACGACCTTCACGCCCTTGATGTAGCCGAGCGAGGCCTGGAGCTTGTCCTCCACCTGACGCAGCGCCATGGCGCGGTCGTCCACCGTGTCCCACTTGTTGACCGCGATCACCAGGGCACGGCCTTCGGAGATCACCAGTCGGGCGATGGTCAGGTCCTGCTTGTCCAGGATGGCGTCGGCATCGACGACCAGCACCACGACATTCGCCATGCGGATGACGCGCAGGCTGTCCGCAACCGCCAGCTTCTCGACCTTCTCGTCGACGCGGGCGCGGCGGCGCATGCCGGCGGTGTCGACCAGCTTGAAGCGGCGATCGCGCCACTCCCAATCGACGGCGATGGCGTCGCGGGTCATGCCGGCTTCCGGGCCGGTCAACACGCGCTCCTCGCCGAGGAGGCTGTTCAGCAAGGTGGACTTGCCGACATTCGGGCGTCCGACGATGGCGATCTGGATCGGCTTGCTGCGATCCTCCTCCGGCTCCGGCTGGTCGCCGATGGGAATGCTGGGATCGAAGCCGTCATCGGCCTCCTCCGCCTCTCCCCCGTCGTCGGGCGGAGCGTAGGGCAGCAGCGCCTCGACGAGGTCGGCCATGCCCTCGCCATGCTCGGCGGACAGCGGGATCGGATCGCCCAGGCCGAGCTCGTAGGACTCGAACATGCCCGGCTGGCTGGCCTTGCCCTCGGTCTTGTTCGCGACCAGCAGGACCGGGGTCTTGCCCCGGCGCAGCAGGTTGGCGAAATGGCGGTCCAACGGCGTGATGCCGGCGCGGGCGTCGATGATGAACAGCGCCACATCGGCACGGGCGAGCGCCTGCTCGGTCTGGCGGCGCATCCGCGCCTCCAGGCTGTCGTCGGTCACATCCTCCAGTCCGGCGGTATCGACCACGGTGAAGGACAGGCCGCCGACATGGGCCGGGGCCGAGCGCCAGTCACGGGTGACTCCCGGCGTATCGTCCACCAGGGCCAGCTTCTTGCCGGCCAGACGGTTGAAAAGAGTCGATTTGCCGACATTCGGCCGACCGACGAGGACCACGGTGAACGACATGGGGCCAAAGGCCTTTCACTACAGACGGAGGAAATCCGCGATCAGCGGAACGCGACGAGCGTTCCGTTGTCGCACAGCACATAAAGAGTGTTGTTGGCAACGACCGGAGACAAGTAGGAACCGGTGGGCAGCGACCGCGTCACCTCCACCTTGCCATCCGAGGGCGACAGGCCCAGCAGCTGGCCGTTGGACCCGGCGACCCACAGGCGGTTGCCAGCCATCACCGGGCCGGACCAGACGATCGGGCCGGTCTTGTCCTCGGGATCCTTGAAGCGGGCGAGCGGGGACACCCAGCGGACCCTGCCGTTCTGGCGGGCCACCGCGACGACCTCCTGGTCGTTGGTGACGGTGAACAGATAGTCGCCGGCCAGCCACGGGGTGTTGACGCCACCGATCTCGGTTTCCCAGATCCGGGCGCCGATGCGCTCGTCGATGGCGACCATGCGGCCGGAATGGCCGATGGCGTAGACCGCGCCGCGATCGACCACAGGCAGGCCGCGGATGTCGGCCAGATTGCTGAGCTGGCCGGTGCGGCGGATGGCGGCGAGGCTTTCCTGCCAGGCGACGCGGCCGTTCTCGGGGCGCAGCCCGAACAGCTCGCCCGAGGAGTATGGAGCGACGACCAGCGTACCGGTGATGGCCGGGCTGGCGGCGCCGAGCAGGCCGGCGGTCTCCAGGATGCCTTGGTGCGACCATTGGATCGAACCGTCGTCGGTGGACAGCGCGATGGTCTGGTTGTCGAGCGTGATGACCATCACCCGGCCGCCGGCGACGGTCGGGGCGCCGCGAACCGGGCCGGCGATGCGCTTGCGCCACAGGACCTTGCCGCTGCCGGCATCGAGCGACAGAACCTCGGCGAAGCCGGTGGCGGCATAAACGCGGCCATCGGCATAGGCGACGCCGCCGCCGGTGGCATCGCCGCGCTCGTTCTCCGGCCGGGTGTCGACGCGCCACAGCGACTGGCCGCTGCGCTCGTTCAGGGCGGAGACGTGCGAATCGGCGTCCATGGCGAAAATCCGCCCGTCGGCAATCACCGGGGTGCCGAGCAGCGCGCGAGAGCTGCTGGAACCGGAACCGATGTCGGCGCGCCACGCGTCGGACGGGTTGGCGGACAGGGCAAGGTTGCCCAGCACATGGTCCGGCGTGCCGCCCGGCTGCGACCAGACGGCGTTGGCGACCGCCGGCGGCACGGTGACGGCCACGGCTGCAAGCTGCGCGTCCGGCTCCACCTTGCGCTCGCGCTGCAGGACGGCGACACGCTTGCCCGGCAGCGGCGGATCGGGCGTCTTGCCCATCCAGCTGTCCAGCGTGTCGCACCCGCCGAGAAACACTGCGAGCAGCGACGCGGACAGCAGTGCTGTGCGGCGGATATTGCGGGACTTGGTGCCCGCCGTCTTGCGGAGATTCGCCTGTTGGGTCGTCATGGCCTTGTGTCAGCCCTTGCCGTAGAGGGAGGCGAGATCGGCGGCGCGGCTGCGCACGCCCGACGGCGCCTGTTGGTCGTCCGCCAGCTGCTTGAAGAGCGTGCGGGCCTTTTCCGTGTCGCCGGCGCGGACGGCCAACACCGCCGTCAGTTCGCGCGCCGTGAAGCGCCACGGGCTGCCGTCGGCGGTCAGCGGCTGCAGCTTCGCGGTCAGCTGCGCCGGGTCGCCGCCGTCGGTGCGCTGCATCACGGCCAGCAGGGTGGCAAGGTCGCGGTATTCGGCGGGCACCGAGCCGTTGCCGGCGATGCCGTCATAGACGGTCGCGGCATCAGCCGGCTTGCCCTGGCGGATCATCAGGGCCGCGGCATTGAACTGTGCGATGGCGGCGAGGCTGGGGTTGGCGGATCCGGCGAAGGCGGCCAGCGCCTCCACCCCCTTCTCCGGCCCCTGCGCGCTCTGCGCGATGGCGGTGACCAGGGCGGCTGTCTGTTCTTCCTTCTTCTGCGCCTGCCAGTGGCGCCAGAAGCTGTAGCCGCCGGTGCCAGCGACGATCAGGACGACGGCGGCGATCATGGCGCCGCCATACTTCTTGAAAAGGTGCTCCGCGCGGTCCCGGCGCAGATCCTCGTCGACTTCGCGGAAAATATCGCTCATGGCGCTGCGGTGGCGTCCTTGCGGTGGCGGCTTCGCGCACGGCCCGGATGGCGGCGCGGGTCGAGCGGAGTCTCGCCGGCCGGTTACCCGGACGGATGGCTCCGCAAGATCAAGAGGGGCGGATAGCATCGGGCAACCCGTCGGGTCAAGAGCCTCCCTCTCCCGCAAGGGGGGAGAAGACTTGAACGCCGAAAGAAAAGAGGGCCGCGGAGGCGATCCCCCGCGGCCCGGTTCCGCAACCCGTACTGCTGCCCGGATCGGCCGAAGCCATCCGACTCCTTATGCCGACCTCTTCCTATGCCGACATCGCGGCGGCGGCGATGACCGCCTGGGTCCGGTTCTTGACGCCCAGCGACTTGAAGATCGCGGTGACGTGAATCTTCACGGTGCCTTCCGACAGGCCCAGCTCATAAGCGATCTGCTTGTTCGACTTGCCGAGGCGCAGGCATTCCAGCACCTCGCGCTGGCGCTGGGTCAGGCCATAGCCGGCGCTGCGGTCGGCGACCTCCACCGTCCGGCGGCGCGGCGAGGCGTCCATGCTGGCGGTGAGCGCGCCCGGGGGCAGGTAGATGCCGCCCGAGAACACGAGGTTCAGGGCGCCCATCATGACCTTGACGCTGCTCGACTTCGGGATGTAGCCGGTCGCGCCATGGTCGAGAGCGCCGCGGATGTCACCCAGCGCTTCCGATGCGGAGATCACCACCACCGGCACGCCCGGCTGCAGCGCCTGGATTTCGCGCAGTCCGTCGAAACCCGGCCAGTTGGGCATATGCAGGTCCATCAGGATGATGTCGAAGGTGCTGCCGGCGCGGCACTGGTCCAGCACCTCGTCGAAGGTCCCGGCCTCGACGAAGCTGGCATCGCCCTGCAACTGCTCGAGCAACCGCCGCAGGCCTTCACGGAACAGCAGATGGTCATCCCCGATCAGAATCTTCATGGTCCCCGTCATCCTCGCTCGCCGGCCCTGGCCCGGCCGGTTGAGGCCGGCTGACGCCTGGGCTGTTGTCGATTTTGTCCGATGCGCCCCCGCGGCACCCGGATCGCCCCATTCACACTGCGTCGTCGGCTTGGTGGCCGATCGTACTTGCTGCCATTTACCAGCGTCGGCCAGAAGGCCGTCTGCCGTTGTCGCATTGTTTTCGCTGTGTTGGGTATCTGATACCACGATCGGAAGAGCCTCTGTATCCGGACAAGGGCCATAGGTCATTCGAGGCTGCCACCCCCATTCGAGGGGCCATAGGTCATGGCCGGCCAAAGCAACGCTTCCGACGAAGGTCATAGGTTCTGCTGCGGCCGCGAATGTCGTGATGGTGCAGGACCATCGGATTCACTTGCCTCTATCGGGATTATTCAAAATGAGACCTGCTGTCTCCATTAGCGACAGGAATTTTTCTGGAACCTTGCCATCTTTGTGGCGTTCGAGTGGCAGGCAATCGGTTAACTCCGATTCGGCTGCGCAAGAGAGGAAGAAAAACCGTCGCCAAACCGATCGGATAGTCCTGAAGGATGCCTGTACCAACGCGCATTCCCGTGTGACCCGGCCAGCACACATCATTCCATAGGTGTTACCGTTTCGAAACCTGAGGCGACCAACAAGGAGACGAAAAGCGATCTTGGCTGATCATCCATCGCCTGATTTACGCGGAGCGCCGTTCATTTCTAAATCACGCGGTGCGAATAGGACTTCCCGCATGGGAATATCCGGCGGATTGCGAACAACGCAGAAATACTTGGCAGGGAAATTTCCCATAACCGCTTTGATCTTGACCGAAGACGTGCCTGGGCCAACCGGCCGGACTCCGTTTCAACCCTTAGACGCAGGCGGCGACGCCCCGAGCCGGGCCGGCCGTGGATGCCTCCTCCAGACAGAGCTGACCCATGCACACACACCATGAGTACGCCCATGAGAAAGCATCTCACCAGACCCGCAACGCGGTGACTCCCATGCATGTCTGCCTGATCCTCGACAACAACGCGCTGACCGAGACCGTGGTGCAGCAACTCGACCGCGGCGGACGCCACCGCGTGACGGTCCTGCACGACATCGGGGAGCTGACCCAGAGCGCGCTGACGCCGGATGCGATCCTGATCGGCCTGCAGCAGTTCACCGCACTTCGCGAGAACGAACCGATGGTCTATCTCCGGCTGTCCCGCCGGTCGCGGATCGTCGTGGTGCTGTCCTCGCGGGAACTGCTCGACGCCGCCCATATCCTGGCCTTCGCCGATGCCTGGGTGTTCGAGGATCTGAACGTCGACCGCATCAACGAACTGCTGGATCTCGGGCTCGAAGGGCATTGCCTGATGCCCAAGCAGTTCCTGTCGCGTCTGGGCGTGGACGAAATCCGCCTGACGCTGCTGCCGCGACTGTCCGACCCGGAGTTCGAAACCCTGCGCCTGCTGGGCGAAGGCATGAACAACCGGACCATCGCCAACGCGCTGGACCTGTCGGAGGCGGTGATCAAGTCGATGGTTCGCAGCGTGCTGTCAAAGCTGCACTTCCGCAACCGGACGGAAGCCGGCGTCTTCGCCGCACGGCAGCAGGGCGCCCTGGAGCAGGCACGGTCCGGTATGACCCCGCCGCACATGCACGCCGCGGCAACCCGCCGCGCCGGGGTCTGAGCCCCGGCCTCAGCGTTTGTGACCGCCCGCGCGGCGGTCCGTGCACCGCCGCTCAGCCAGCCCGACGTCAGGCAGCCAGGCGCCGGCCCGCCATCGCTTCCTCGAAGCGGTCGAAACGGGCGTCGAAGGACTGCCTGTCGATCTCGGCCAGCCGGAAGCGGACACGCGCCACCCCCTCCTCGCGGGTGAAGGCTTCGAAGGGCAGCGCCACGCCCAGGCTGTCGAACAGCAGCGTGCCGCGGCTGCCGACGGCGTCGGCCTCGCCCAGCGCCGCGCCGTGGCGGGAGATGTCGAGCAGCCGCACGGTCAACCGGCCTTCCGGCACCTCCACCGTGCAGGGAGCATCCACCCGGTAACGCGGCAGGCTGCGACGGTCGACATCCTCCGTCGCGGTCCGCACCGCCCGAACCAGCACATGCATCAACTCGTCGATGCTGTGGGTAACTTCCGATGCACCGGCCCGCAGCAGGTCGGCGCGCTCCTCCGTCACCCTGGCCTCGCGCGACACCTCGTCGATGCGGGTCGACACGTCGGTGGCGGCGCTGGCCGTCTGGCCGACATTGCGCGAGATCTCCTGGGTCGCGGACGCCTGCTGTTCGACCGCCGCGGCAACCGTGCCGGAGATGGCGTCGATCTCGCCGATGGTCCGGCTGATGCCGCGCACCTCTTCCACGCTCCGGGCGGTGACGGACTGAATCTCCGTGATCAGGCGAGAGATCTCCTCGGTGGAGCGCGAGGTCTGATTGGCCAGACTCTTCACCTCGTTCGCAACGACGGCGAAGCCCTTGCCCGCCTCCCCTGCCCGCGCCGCCTCAATGGTGGCGTTCAGCGCCAGAAGGTTGGTTTGCGCCGCAATCCCCTGGATCAGCTCCGCCACGTCGCCGATGCGACCGACGGCGGAGGACAGCGATTCGATGGTGTTTTCGGTCTGCGTGCTAGCGGCCACGGCGGCACGGGTGACGCTGGCGGCATGGCCAACCTGGGTCCCGATCTCCTCGATCGAGGCCGTCAGCTGCTCTGCAGCCGATGCGACCGCCTGGGCGTTGCTGAGCGCCTGCGCCGCGGCGGCGGCGACATTCTGGGCGTTGGCGCCGACCAAACCGGCCGAATTCGCCATAGCGCCGGCGTTGAGGTCCATCTCCTGGGTGCGGGCGGCGACCCGCTCCACCGCGCCGCGACTTTCCTGCTCCACCGTATCGGCCATCGACTGAAGGGCCTTGCGCTTCTGCGCCTCACCCTGGATCCGCTGATGCTCCTGCTCGGCGCGCAACCGCTCCGCCTCGGCCATGCCTTCGCGGAAGACCAGGACGGAGCGCGACATCGCGCCGATCTCGTCCAACCGCTTCGCGCCGGCCACCTCGGCCGTCAGATCCCCGGAGGACAGCGCCGTCATCACCTTGCTGAGCTGCCCCAACGGGCGCAGCAGCCGGCGCGACACGAGATAGCCCGGCACCGCGAGCACGACCGCACACAGCACGACCAGCATCGTCGCGAACCGCATGCTGTCGTCGAAGGTCTTGAACACCTCCGCCTTCTTGATGCCGACATAGAGGATGCCGACCGGCTTGCCGGCCTTGTCCTTGATAGGGTCATAGGCGGCGTAATAGGGCTCGCCCAGAATGTCGACCATGCCGCGGAAGGGAGTGCCCTGGCGCAGCACCGAGTCGTAGGCGGGGCCCTGGGCCAGCGTGGTGCCGACGGCGCGGGTGCCGTCAGCGTTCATCACATTGGTGGCGATCCGGCGGTCGCCCAGGAACAGGGTGGCTGTTCCCCCTGTGATGCGCTTGATCTTGTCGACCACGACATTGTTGTCGTTCATCACGACACCGTCGAGCAGCAGTTTGCCATCGGCGAGAGTGAAGGAGCCGCCGCGCTCGTTCAGCGACGACCAGGCGATGTCCATGCTGAGGCGCTGCATCTCGATCGCCTGCCGTTCCAGGTCGCGGACGATCACCTGCCCGATCGCGAACAGGATCGCCGTGCTGAGGATCAGCATGCCGAAAAGGTTCAACACCGTGACTTTCGTGGAAATCGAAAGCCGGCCGACAAAGGCGCGCAGGGCGTCCATAATTGCCATCCACCAGGAAACAGTTTGCAAGTGCGAGTTCGTAGTCGCGCACACTATGCCATCCTGGTTTAGACTGTATTCATCTAAAATACATATAAGCCCTGCGACCGCTTGTCGCGATACTCAGCAAGAAATCTTGCAACTCCGAAGAATTGCTTTCGGACTCACGCCGTTTTCGAATCTGTCTCCGTCAGAACAGTCGGGCGCCATCCGGCACCGCGTGATCAGGACCGACGAGCACCACCGCACCCTCGGCATCGGGCAGGCCCAGACAAAGCACCTCGCTGGTGAAGGGACCGATCCGCTTCGGCGGGAAATTCACCACCGCCAGCACTTGGCGGCCGACCAGCGCATCGGCAGCATAATGGCTGGTGATCTGTGCGGAGCTGCGCTTCGTCCCGATGTCGCCGCCGAAATCGATGGTCAGCTTGTAGGCGGGCTTGCGCGCCTCAGGGAAGGAATCGACCGCAAGGATGGTGCCGACGCGGATATCGACCTTGGCGAAATCGTCGTAACTGATGGTCATGGCTATCCGATCCGGTTGAGTAGGGGCGCCAGGGTAGCGCGCCCGTTCCCATCGCGGAACCCGGAAGCAGGAAGCCCGGGGCCGGAAATGAAAAAGGGGCCGCCGATGGCGACCCCTCTTCGCAATAGCCGGCGGACCGGAGGCTGGATCAGCCCTTCGTCTTGGCGATAGCGGCCTTGACCTCGTCCAGGCTGTCCGACACGCGCTTGGTCAGGATCTCGGCGGCTTCGGTGTTCGACTTGGCGATCATCTCGCTCAACTCGCGGATGTTGGCGAGCGACTTCTCGAAGGCGACCTTGACCAGATCGGCTTGCTTGGCGGCCTTCTCTTCCGGCGTGCCGGCGGCGGTCAGTTCACCGACGGCGCGGTTCACGTCCTCGGTCACGGTGCGCAGCACTTCGGCCTGACGGCGGAAGATGGCCTGGAACCCTTCATAGGCCAGCTGGTTGGCGGCGGTCACCGCCTCGATGTTCTTGCGCTGGCTGGCGATGATGGTCTCGATATCGACGCCCGGAACCTTGAGGTCGCCGATCAGCTTGGACGGATCGAATTCGAGGAAGGGGTTACCGCTCATCTTGGCCATGCTTCTCATCCCAGCATCAGTGTTTGCTGCCCGCATCGGAATCCGGGCATGTTGCGACGCAACATTGATAGGCCGACTATGCAGAATGCTGAAAAGTTAGTCAATGCGGATTTTGCGGCGCAGCATAACCTTGGCGGGTAAAAATGGCGCGCCACCCTACCCTCCGCATGACCAACATAGTCTAAACCGTTGATGCCATGGAGTCCGGCCCGGCACCCCGGCCAAGCGGCCCGCGGCGGCCAGTCCAGCGGCAGAACGTCGCGCCCCAGCGCTCCGCCCCGCGTAGCGCGGTGTCGAGCGCTGCCATGGTGCGCGACAGATCGGCGGTGTCGTCGTTCAGGAAGACCCGCATCACCCGCGCATGCACGGTGCCGAGTCCGGCGACGAGGGCCGCGCCGCCCCGCTGGTCGGGATCGATACCGGCGGCGCGCAGCATCCAGGCCATGGAACGCCCGAAGGCGCAGGAAAAGGCCAGCGCGGTCGCCGGATCGGCCGGCAGATCGCGCACCACGGCGCGCAAGCCGTCGCGGAAGGGGCGCAGCGCGTCGAACCGGCGCATCATCACATCGAACAGCCGGTCGCGCGCCGGTTCGGTCGGATCTGCGGCGACATCTCCGGCCAACACTGTGGCGTCGGCGACGCGCGACACCGCCGCCAGCAGGTCGGCGCGCCCGCGATAGCGGTGATGGAACCGGGACAACGGGATGCCGGCGGCGTGCGCAACCTCCAGCAGCCCAACGCGGCGCCATCCCTTCTCGGCGGCCAGCCTCATCGCTGCCGCTGCTACGGCACGATCGAGGGAGTCCGGGTCGGTGGGATCGGAGCGGAAGCTGTTGTCTTCAGGCTTGTCGGACGAGATGTCGGACATGGCACCACCTCCAGGCGACAGGGATCGCATCATAAGGTGGTGCGCCGACGGCCAAACGTCACCCGTCCCCCGAAATCGTCACGCCTTGCGTACCGTCTCCACCCGTCCGCCGGTCATGCTGACCAGATCGGCAGGCGTCAGGCGGAAGACGGCGTTGGGGGTGCCGGCGGCGGCCCAGATTGTCTCCAGCCGCAGCAGGTCGTCGTCGATCAGCACCAGCGGCGGGACGGCATGGCCGATGGGCGGAACGCCGCCGATGGCGAAGCCGGTCGAGTCGCGGACGAACTCCGGATCGGCGCGCTCGATCTTCTCGCCGATCAGCCGGCCGACCGCCTTCTCGTCGACGCGGTTGGAGCCGCTGGCGACCACCAGGACCGGACTCCCGGACTCCTTGGTGCGGAAGATCAGCGACTTCGCGATCTGCGCCACTTCGCAGCCGACGGCGGCCGCCGCATCCTCGGAGGTGCGTGTGCTGCCTTCATGTTCGACCACCTGATGGCCGAGGCCGATGCTGTCCAGAAGGTCCTGAACCCGGCGGGCGGAAGGGCTGAGCGTCGTCGTCACGGCTGTCCCCGTTCAGCCTGCAAGTTCGCGCGACCGCTGGGTGGCGGCGGCAATGGCGGCGGTCATCACCGGCTGCAGGCCTTCCGGCGCCATCAGCACCTCCAGCGCGGCCTGGGTGGTGCCGTTGGGGCTGGTCACCGCCTTGCGCAGGTCGGCAGCCTCCTGCGGGGAGGCGTCGAGCAGGGCGCCGGCGCCCGACACGGTGGCACGGGCGAGCCGCATCGCGAGATCGGCCGGCAGACCGGCGGCCTCGCCGGCCTTGGCCATCGCCTCGACCATGAAGAAGACATAGGCCGGGCCGCTGCCGGACACCGCGGTGACCGGGTCCAGCAGCCCTTCATCCTCGACCCAGGCGACATCGCCGACGGCGCGCAGCAGCCGGTCGGACAGGTCGCGCTGGCTTGCGCTGACATGGGCGTTGGGAACGGCCACGGTCATGCCGCGGCCGATAGCGGCCGGCGTGTTGGGCATGGAGCGGACGACGACCGCCCCCTCCCCCAGCAGCCGTTCGAAATAGGCGATGGTTTTGCCGGCGGCGATCGACAGGAAAACGGTGCCGGGACGGACCAGCGCGCGGTAGGCCGGCAGCGCCTCCTCCATCACCTGCGGCTTGACCGCCAGCACCACGACGTCGGGAACGAAGCCGTCCGGCAGGGCGTCCGCACCGGACGCGGACGAAACGCGCGTGTCGCCGGAAAGCCGCTCCGGCAGCCCCGCCCGGTCCACCACCACGACGCGCGACGCGGTCCCGGCGGCGAGCCAGCCGTCCAGCATCGCCCCGCCCATCTTCCCGCAACCGACCAGCAGCAGCGACGCACCCGATTCCGCCGTCATGACCCCGTCATTCCCCCTGTTCATGCCATTGCTCGGGCTTACGCTTCGCCCATGGTGTCGAGAATGGCGGCGGACACCGCCTCCGGCGCGGACTTGCCGCCCCAGATCACGAACTGGAAGGCCGGGTAGAAGCGCTCGCATTCGGACAGGGCGATCTCCACCAGATCCTCCAGCTGCTCCACTGCGGCACCGCGCGCACCGCGCAGCAACATGGTCTGGCGGAACATCGGCGTATGCTCCTCCGAACAGACGTCGAAATGGCCCAGCCACATGCGGCCGTTCACCTCCGCCAGCAATTCGGCGACGGCGGTGCGGCGGGCTGCCTGGACCTTCATGTCGAACTGGCAGGAGAACTGCATCGCGCTGACATCGGGCTGCCAGACGAAATAGAGCCGGTAATCGCACCAGCGCCCGCCGATCTCGACGACAAGCTCGTCCTCGGTGGCGCGATCGAAGGGCCACTCGTTGGCAGTCACGATCTCCTCGACCACGTCGAGCGGGTTGTGGGCGGTGGTGGTGGTTTCGACGGCTACTGCCGACATGTCAGCGTCCTCCCGTGAAGGCGCAATGGGCGGTACCGTTCACCCGGACCAGAAAACGCGCCTGTCAAATCGCGCGGGCCCGGGCCAATACCCCGAAGGTGATGAAAAGATGAGCATCGTCACGCGGCGCCCGCCCACAGCGGCACCCGGTCGGCGTTATGAACAGCCGACGTTCGGGTCGTCAGCCGGTCAAGACCCGGACAGGCCGCCAATGGCGACACAAACCGGAACGATGACGGGAAGAGCGCCGGGTGGTGCGGCCGCGCAAATGCTCAGGAGGCCGTTTGCCCGTCGCCGGTGGCATCCGCGGCAGGCTTGACCGCCGGGGTCACCGGCTCGTCGACCACCGCCGGAATGCCGGCCGGCTCGACCACGACCGGCAGCGGGGCATGCCCCGCGGTCAGGGTCGCGACGGTGGCCTCCAGCGCGGAAAGACGCTCGGCCATCGCCTCCTGCTCCTCGCGGGCCTTGGCGGCCATGGCGCGGACGGCCTCGTATTCCTCGCGGCTGACCACGTCCATCCGCGACAGAACACGTTCGAGCTGAGCGCGCAGCTGACCTTCGGCCTCTTCGCGCAAGGACGAGAAGGCGCCGAGAGCGCCACCCGCCACACGGGCGAGATCGTCCAAAATCCTATTGTCCACCTGCATCGGCTCTGACTTCCGGTTACCGTTCTTTCATTATGGACGCCGCGGGCCGCGACTTCAACGCCCTTGGCCCATCGCACGCATGCCACGGCGCGCAGCCGTGGCATGCGGCGGACCTCACGGTCGGACCGCTGGGTCGGCAGGGGAAGCCGCATTGAAGCGGTCCCGCAGGGCCTTCAGGTCCAGAGTCTGGGTCGGTGCGTCCCAGGGGCCGGCGATGCGCAGGGTCAGCGGCGGCAGGTCGCCGTCGGCCTTCACCTTAAGGGTCAACCCCAAATCCACCCGCCCGTCGGACAGCGACACCATCCCGGCCAGCGTGCCGTCGGCCGGGACGGTGGTCAGGCGGGCATCGTCTGCGCGAATCACACCCTTCTCGATGGCAAAGCGGACATCCAGCCGTTCCAGCCTGGTCTCCCCACCCTGCAGGGCACCGGCAACGGCACCCAGCACCTCCTGGGTGCGTTCCACCCCGGCCGCCGGCTGCGCAGCGCGGCGAGATCGACCCCGCGCAGCACACCGCCCGACGCCACGGCCCGGCCACGGCCGGCCAAGCTGCGCACGAGCGCGTCGCCATGGCCGCTGCCGGAGAAGGTCATGTCCAGGTCCACGGCCCCGCCGCTGAGCCCCAGCCCGGCGAAACCCGACAGCGCGGTCCCGAGGTCGGCCTTGATGACGGTGACGTCGGCGTCGAGCTTCGGCTCCTGCCCCGGAAGGGCGGCGACACGGCCGCTGACACCGATCTGACCGCCCTGCCATTCGCCGTCCAATTGCTCCAGGGTCGCGGTCCCGCCGGAGAGCGTCGTCCGCAGCGCCGGCTGCACGATGCGCTGTCCGCCAAGAGTCAGCGACGTGGATGTCAGGGTGAGTCGGCCGTCCGCAGACCAGATCCAATCGAGGTCCGCCAGCGGATCGGCGGGCGGGACGGCAGCCGGATCGGCGGCGGATGCCCCCGCATCGCCGCTGGCGCCATCTCCCACCAGCGGCGCGTTGCGCAGCCGGTCGAGGTCGAGGTCTCCCGTCTGCAGGTCGGCCTGGAAGGCGGGGCGCACCGACTTGCGGTCGATTGCCAGCTTGCCGCGCACCGGCACGCCGGCGACCAGCCCTTGCAGGTTGCTCAGCACCGGCGACGTCGCGTTCCCCGTCAGTTCGCCGTACAGGTCCAGCGGGCCGAGGGCCCGGGACAGCCCACGGTCGGCGAACAGCGCCAAAATGCGCCCCATCTCCGGATGGGTCACGCGCAGCTTCAGGTCGGCGCTGGGCGTGCGGTCGAGCCCAAGGACGGCACCGCCGGCTTCCAACGTGCCGCCCAGCATGCCGGCGGTCGCCTCGACCGCCAGACGCTCCCCGTCGCCGGCCAGCCGGGCCTTGGCGCTGATGGCGCCCAGCCGTTCCGGCACCGGCAGTCCGGGCGGCCACGCCACGGCGCCGGGCAGGCCGCCGAGCGACCTGGCTTCCGCCGCCAGGGCGATGTTCACCCCGCGCAACGGCATCACGCTGGCGACTTGCCCGTCCACCCGCGCCGTCAGACCGGCGATGTTGTCCACCTTGGCCTCGCGCACCGTCAGCGCGCCGGAGGCGACCGTCGCGTCCAGATGGAGCCCGAGGACCGGCAAGCCGCCCACGGTCAACTGCCCGACCCGCAGGTCGAGGTTGGCGTCGGCAAGGCCGAGAAGCCGCTGCGGCATCGGTGTCGCCGCGGTGGAGCCGGAACGCGGTCCCACCGCGCGCGACGCTCCCGACGGGCTGGCGCTCCCGGCGGCAAGCTGGGTCTGCACCGGTTCGGCCGGCAGATAGCCGTCCAGGTAAAGGCGGTCGAGTTCGAGGCGCGCACCGAAGGCGGGACGGCCGCGGTCGACATCGGCGACCGCACCGCTCAGCCGGCTGCTGTCGAAGCGGAAATCGATGCCCGACATCTCGAAGCGGTCGGCATGTCCCTGCAGCCGGGCGGCCAGGGAAGCACGGCGCAAGCGGTCGGCGGGAACGGCCCGGACATCCAGCTTCACCCACTCCAGCAGGGCGCGCAGGTTGTCGGCGTTCGCCTCCATCCGCATGTCCAGCGTCGGCTGACCGCCCGGCGTGGTCACCTCTCCCGCCGCAACGAAATCCGACCCGCCGGGCAGCAGGGCGCTGACCCGGTCGATGTTCAGGCGGCCGTCGGCCAGACTCGCCTCGACCCGGCCCTGGCGCACCACCCCGCCATTGTAGCTCATGGCGTCCACGGCCACATCCAGCTTGGCCTCCACCCCGATCGGCAGTGCCAAGGACAGGCCCGACCGCTTGGCGCCGCCGGCCGCGGGACTTGTCGGAGCCGTGGGGGCGGAGCCGCTCGCCGTGCCGCCCTGCCCGCCCCGCGCGAGCCAGGAATCCAGATCAAGCCGATTGACGGCGAGCGTCAGCTCGGTCCGTGGCGCCTCGCGCTTGGCAGGGTCGCCGACGCGCAGGGTGGCATTTCCGGTGGCACGGGTGTCGCCCAGTTGGGCTTCCAGGCTGGAGAAGGTGGCAAGGCTGGTCCCCGCTTCCACCGTCGCGCGCAGGCTGAAGGGCTGGGCCAGCGCGGCCGGCCGGCGCGCGTCCACCAGCTTGGCGAAGTCGCTGCCCTCGGCGCGGAGGTCGCCCTGCACCTTCGATCCGCCCCCGCCGGTCAGGATGCCGGCGAAACGGAGGGTCGCATCGGTATGGGGCATCGACAGGGTGGCCCGCACCGGCACCGCTGCCCCCTCGGTGAAGCGGCCGGCGGTCGCCTCGCCATGAAGGGACAGGCCACGGAAACGGAAATCGCCTTGGATTTGGAACGGGCCGTTCAGGCTGCCGGCGGCGATGCGGGCGCTCAGTCCCTCCACCCTCTCGGTCCGGCCGTTGCGGTCGTCGCGGTAGATGACGGTGCCGTTGTCGATCAGCACCTGATCGAAGCTGACGGCGGACACCAGCCCTTCGGCGGCGCCCAGCCCGTCGCCGGGCCCGCTGCCGGTCGTGGAGAGATCCCAGTTGATCCGACCGTCCATCAGGACTTCCACCACGAAGGTCGGCTCGACCAGCGTGATGCTCTCCACCTGGATGCGGCCGCTCAGCAGGGGGCCGAGCGCGACGCGAGCGTCGAGCTTCTTCAGCCGCACCATGTCCGGTTCGGCCGCACCGGCAGCGTTGGCAAGCCGGGCGTCGCGCACCGTCAGCGCCGGCGACGGCAGCAGGGTGAAGCCGACGTCGCCCCGCAATTCCACCCGGCGTCCGGTCGCCTGCGACACACGCTCGGCGATGGTGCCCTTGTAGGCGTTCCAATCGATCAGGCTCGGCGCTGCCAACAGGATGCCGGCCAGAACCACCAGTCCGGCCAGTGCAGCGATCAGGATCTTCTTCACCGGGTGTCCGCCTTCCCTGCGCCGGCCTTATCCTCGGCCGTGCCCCTTTGCCACGTCATTGTTACCACGTCGCTGCCATCGACCGGAACCGGCCCGTCCCCGCATTGGATACGTACCGACGCGCGCCTGCCTTCGCTGCCCCTCACCCTGCGCGCCGGTCGGGACCCGATGGCGGCTTCCGATGAGGACGGTCATTCGGTAAGCTAGCGCCCGCAGAAGAAACAAGCAATTTGGGCAATCCCACGGCCAAGTTGGAACCTGCCCGATTTTTTACCCGGGAAATCCCCCCGTGCCGCCGCCCCACCCGGCCGCGCCGGCCCCGAAACCCCAGATTCAGCCACCGGAGACCGAGCCATGGGCGACGTGGTCAATCTCAACCGCTTCCGCAAGACCCGCGAACGGGCCGAACGCGCGAAGGAAGCCGAAGCGAATCGGACCCGATTCGGACGCACCAAGGCCGAAAAGGAGCGCGACCGCAAGGAAGCCGAGCGTCGCACTCAGACTTTGGACGGACATAGGCTTGACGACGAAAGCTGACTTGCTCGCCCAAAGGCATGGCAAAGACCAAGCTTTTTACTGCGAATAGCCCCAACCGATATGTTACTATTGGCCATACCAATAGTTCCCTATTGCGACTATCAGTCCGATCATGTGACAGTGCCTGCCAAGGGCGCCGGCGGGCGCGCTCCTTGGCTGTTGGGGAGGGCCGTCATCATGGTCGACATGACGTCGTTTCGCGGATCGGTTCGAACGCCTCAAACGCACAACCCGGCCCACACTCCGGCTTGGCTGCCGCCGATCCGGAGTGTGGAAATCGACCGTCCCTGGGTCTGGCTGGCGTCGGCCTGGCAGGACATGATGGCGGCCCCCGCCATCAGCTTCGCCTATGGCGCGCTGGCGGTGATCTCCAGCTTCGTTCTCGTGGTCGGGTTGGCCCTGCTGGATATGGAATTCCTGCTGCTGCCGATGGGGGCCGGCTTCATGCTGGTGGGCCCGCTCCTGGCGGTCGGGCTGTACGAGACCAGCCGGCTGCTGGAGCTTGGCGAACGGCCGACCTTCGGCAAGGTCGCCGCCGCCTATCGCCGCAACGGGGTGCAGATCGCCGGGATCGGGCTGGTCCTGATGCTGGCCATGCTGGCCTGGATCCGCATCGCCTTCCTGATCTTCGCCCTGTTCTTCTCGGGCGAGCCGCCGGCGCTGGACCAGCTGGTCGACCGCATCTTCTTCTCGGCAGAGACCATTCCGTTCCTGCTGACCGGAACCCTGTTCGGCGGGGTCATCGCGACCGCGGTCTTCTCCGTCGCCGTTGTGTCGATCCCGATGCTGCTGGACCGCGAGGCCGACGTCTTCACCGCCATGGCGACCAGCATCGCCGTCGTGCGGGCCAACATCCGGCCGATGATCGCCTGGGGCTTCCTGATCGCGCTGTTCATGAGCGCCGGTATGGTCACCGCCTTCATCGGACTGGCGATCGCCCTGCCCGTGATCGGTCATGCCTCCTGGCACTGCTACCGCGATCTGGTCGGCCCGGGACGGTGACGCGCCGATAAAGTTCGAAAAGCCCTCTCCCGTTCGCGGGGGAGGGCTTTTTCGTCAGCCCTTCTTGAAGAAGGCCTCGGCCGCCGATTTCTGCGCCTGCTTGGCGGCGATGGCGGAGCGCGCGCGTTCGATCTCCGCCTGCAGCGTGGCGATGTAGGCCTCGAGTTCGGCCACGCCCATCACTGTCAGGTCCTTCGGCGCCGGCTTGGCCTTGCGCGGCTCCAGATCCTCGAAACGGTCGTCGATGGCCATGGCTTGGTTGCCTCCCCTGCCGCGTGTTTCGCCTTCGCCTTGTCAGGCCGGTCGGTCAAATCTACCTTTCGAGCCGGACAATTCCAATGCACCGGTGCCGGCAACCGCCTGCCCGACCACGGAAATGAAGGGAAGAACGCCATGGGCCTCGCCTTGCCCGACAGCATGCGCTGCGTCGAGATCACCCAGCCTGGAGGGCCTGAGGTGCTGCGCCCCACCCACCGTCCCGCCCCGGTGCCCGGCCCCGGCGAAATCCTGGTGGAGGTCGCTGCCGCGGGGGTGAACCGTCCCGATACCCTGCAGCGCCAGGGCCGCTACGACCCGCCGCCGGGCGCCTCCGACCTGCCCGGGCTGGAACTGTCCGGCACGGTGATCGCCATCGGCGAGGGCGTCGAGACCTGGGCCACCGGCGATCGAGTCTGCGCGCTCGTGGCCGGCGGCGGCTATGCCGAATCTTGCGTCGTGCCGGCGGTGCAGGCCCTGCCGGTGCCCGGACCGCTGTCGATGGTCGAGGCGGCGGCGGTGCCGGAGACCTTCTTCACCGTCTGGACCAACGTGTTCGAGCGCGGAGCGCTGAAGCGCGGCGAGACGCTGCTGATCCATGGCGGGTCGAGCGGCATCGGCACCACGGCGATTCAACTGGCGAAGGCGTTCGGCGCGACCGTCCTTACCACCGCCGGCAGCGACGACAAGTGCCGGGCCTGCGAGCAGCTCGGCGCCGACCGGGCCATCAACTACAAGACCGAGGATTTCGTCGCCGTGATCCGCGAGGCGACCGGCGGGCGTGGCGTCGACGTGGTGCTGGACATGGTCGGCGGCGACTACATCGCCCGCGACATCGACATCATGGCGGTCGACGGCCGCCACGTCTCCATCGCCTTCCTGCAGGGGGCGAAGGTTTCGCTGAACATGGCGCCGGTGATGACCAAGCGGCTGACGCTGACCGGATCGACGCTGCGCGCCCGCCCGGTGCCCGAGAAGGGCCGCATCGCCGCCGCCCTGCACGAGCATGTCTGGCCGCTGCTGGAGTCCGGCGGCATCAAGCCGCAGATCCACTGCACCTTCCCGCTGGAGGAAGCGGCCGAGGCACATCGCCTGATGGAAAGCAGCGCCCACATCGGCAAGATCGTGCTGACGAACGGGCCGGATGCGGCCTGAGCGGCCGGCCGGGGCGGTCCGGGACGCAAAACCGGACCGCATTTTGCGCTTTCTTCGCCGACGCGGCGCCGTCGGGCTTGCCTTAGGCTGCCAAGACGGGTTAGCAGAGGCGAGCGGGCGGCCGGGATTTCCCGGTGCGCCTGCGCAAGCATGCTTACGCGGACCGGTATTCGCCCTATATCGTGGTGACGAGGATGGGGCAACCGCCCCGGGGTCGCGGAACCGCTCTCGCGCCGCATAACGAGTTCGAACGGCCGGCCGCACCACCCGCCAGCGGGTGCGGCCGGTGAAGAGTTGTCAGGAGGGATGATGGCACTGCCCTTGATGCCGAAAGCGACGGCCGTTTGGCTGGTCGAGAACACGTCCTTGTCCTTCGAGCAGATCGCCGCCTTCTGCGGCATGCATTCGCTGGAAGTCCAGGCCATCGCCGACGGCGAGGTCGCGGTCGGCATGGTGGGGCTCGACCCCATCGCCAACGGCCAGCTGACCAAGCAGGAGATCGAGCGCTGCGAGAAGAACCAGGATCTGCGCCTGAAGCTGCTGGTCGCCGACCTGCCGCAGGTTGCCTCCCGGTCCAAGGGTCCTCGCTATACCCCGATCACCAAGCGCGGCGACAAGCCCGATGCCATCGCCTGGCTGCTGAAGCATCATCCGGAGCTGTCGGACGCCCAGGTCTGCCGCCTGATCGGCACCACCAAGCCGACCATCGCCGCGGTGCGGGACCGCACCCACTGGAACGTTGCCAACATCAAGCCGCGCAGCCCGGTCATGCTGGGCCTCTGCTCGCAACGTGAGCTGGAAGAGGCGCTGGCGCTGGCCATCCGCCGTGGCGGCGTGCCCCGTGCGCCGGAGGATGCCGCCGAGGACTTCTACGGCGACAGCCGCGACGACGACCGCTATTCCGAACAGGAAGACGCCCACTGATGCCATCCCTCTCCCCGCAGGGGGAGAGGGCATGAAAGCCCGCGATGACCGACCGCAACACACCTCCGCCCCGGCTCGTCGTCGGCATCAGCGGCGCGTCGGGGGTGATCTACGGTATCCGCATGCTGCAGACGCTGCGGCGGATCGGCGTCGAATCGCATCTGGTCGTCAGCCGGTCCGCCGAAGTGACGCTGGCGCATGAAACCAGCATGAAGGTGGCGGAACTGCGGGCGCTGGCAGACGTCAGCTATTCCGCCGCCGACATCGGGGCGGCGATCTCCAGCGGCAGTTTCCGCACACTGGGCATGGTTGTCGCCCCCTGTTCGGTCCGCACGATGAGCGAGATCGCCAGCGGGGTCACCTCCACCCTGCTGACCCGCGCGGCCGATGTGGCATTGAAGGAGCGGCGGCGGCTGGTTCTGATGGTGCGGGAGACGCCGCTGCATCTGGGCCATCTGCGCACCATGACCGCGCTGGCGGAAATGGGTGCGGTGATCGCGCCGCCGGTGCCCGCCTTCTATGCCCGGCCGGAGGGCATCGACGATCTGGTGGACCATTCGGTGGGGCGGGTGCTGGACCTGTTCGGGCTGGACGCCGGCAATCTGCGCCGGTGGGGTGAGCGTCCTGCGGAGGGCTGACCCGCGCTGCAATGCCGCAACAGGCGGCTTGGACCGCGGACGCAATGCCGTTATACCGCTGTCAATGCGAAATGATGCGGAGCCGGCACCGCCGCCGGCCGACAGTAACGGGGACAAGCCGACCATGCCCTTCAGCAGTCAACCGAGCGAGCCCATCCGCCAGCTTCTGGCCGGCATCAGAGCGTTCCGCGCCCGCTATTACGAACGCCGTCCCGACAGCATGCGCCAGTTGGCGACCGAAGGGCAGCATCCGGAAGTTCTGCTGATCGGTTGTTCCGACAGCCGCGTCGACCCCGCCCTGCTGACGATGGCCGAGCCCGGCGAGCTGTTCGTCGTGCGCAACGTCGCCAACCTCGTCCCGCCCTATCAGCCCGACGGCGCCTATCACGGCACGTCGGCCGCCATCGAATATGCGGTCAAGTCGCTGAAGGTATCGGAGATCATCGTGCTGGGCCACGCCCAGTGCGGCGGCATCCAGGGCCTGATCCGGCTCCGCGCCGGCCAGAAGTCGGAGGACGATTTCGTGTCACCGTGGGTGTCGATCGCCGGCTCGGCGCTCGACCCCTATGTTGGGCCGGAAGGCTCCGAACAGGCACGGGCCGATGCGGAGAAGCTGCAGAACACCCCGGCGATCATCGAACGGGCGGCGGTTCGCGCGTCGGTCGACAATCTGATGACCTTCCCCTTCGTGCGCGAACGGGTGGAAGCCGGCACATTGAGCATCCATGGCTGGTGGTTCGACATCCAGTCCGGTGAGATGTGGGCGATCAACCCCTCCACCCGCCTGTTCCAGCCGGTCGATTGAGAAAGCCGCGCAAACGCCGTACCCACGCGCGTTCACGGGAATTTCCGGGCGCTCTACCCTGTTGAGAGCGAAGGAAAGAGGTTTTCTTCACTCCGACGAGAGGTAGGGAACGCCATGAAGACTGCACTTCCACTCGTGATCCTGGTCGCCGCCCCCCTTGCGCTGGCCGCCTGCAACCAGACCGGCAACAACGGCAGCAGCGGCGGTGGATTGTTTGGCGGCAGCAGCAGCGGCCTGTTCGGGTCGGGCAGCTCCGACTCGCGCTATGCGCGCAACGGCCGCTGCGATGACCCGCGCTACAACACCTCCAACGGAGGGCAGGCAGAGGCAGGGACCGACGATTACGACTGCTCGCGCTATGGCGACGGCCTGAAGCGCTGAACCAGAACCGCCAGTTCGGCGGCCATGCGCCCGGCGACCGAACGCCAGTCGCCGGGCGCCGGCTGCCGGAACAGGCGGGCGGTCGGATACCATGGGCTGTCGTCGCGGCCGGTCATCCAGCGCCAGTCCGCGGAGAAAGGCAGCGCCAGCCAAAGCGGCACGCCGAGCGCCCCGGCCAGATGCGCCGGTCCGGTGCAGGACGACACCACCAGATCCAGATTTGCCATGATCGCCGCCGTGTCGGCGAAATCGAAGATCTCAGGTGCCAGATCCGTGAAGCCTTCTGGCACGTCCGAATCGGCGAGATCGGCATGCCCCGGCCCCATCTGCAACCCATAGAAGCGGCAGCCCGGCACATCGAGGAGCCCGCGCAAGCCGGCCAGCCGCGGAGAGCGCTGGTCGTCGCCGGGAAAGCGCGGATTTCCCGCCCATACCAAGCCGACCCGCAGCCCATCCCCCACCGGAAGGCGCCCGCGCCAATGCGCAAAGCGCGCCGGATCGGCCCGCAGATAAGGAATGTCCATCGGCACATCCCCCGCCACTGTGCCGAAGGCGCGTGGCAGGCTCATGAGCGGGCATTCCAGATCGAAGGGAGGCAGCGGATCGCCCCGCGCGATCACCTGCTCCGGCCCCACCACCCCGGCCATCAGCGGCAGCAGAGATGGCTGAACCTCCAGAACCACGCGGCCGCCGCGAGCGGCCACCAGCGGGACGTAGCGCAGGAACTGCAGCGTGTCGCCCAGCCCCTGTTCCGCGTAGAGGAGGATGGTCCGGCCTTCCAGCGGCTCCCCCCGCCAAGTCGGCTGGGAGAAGCCACGCCAGGGCGGCTCGGCACGGTCGTCGCGACGGCGCCAATCGAACTCAGGCCAGCCGCTGGCGTAGTCACCTGCCATCAGCCGGGCGAATCCAAGGTTCCAGTGCAGCCCGGCATCCTGGGGCCGGTCGGCCAGCGCGTGCTCGAAGTCGGTGGCTGCATCCGCCGGCCGGGCCATGGCGATCAGCGCGGTGCCGCGGGCCGCCCACAATGAAGGACCGGGCCGCAGCCGCGCGGCATTGGCGAAGGCGTCCAGCGATTCGGGGAAGCGCCCGAGCTTCGCCAGCACCGCGCCCAACACCTCCCATGCCTCGCCGAGGTTGCGGTCGGCCACGAGCGAGTCGCGGGCCGCCGCTTCGGCATCGATCCAGCGGCGTTGCGCGGCGAGAGCGGCGGCCAAGGTTGCGTGAGCCACGGCTGACCGACCGTTCAGGCGCAGCGACCGGCGTGCGCAGGATTCCGACGCCAGGGACTCGCCGTGCGACAGAAGCGCCGCCGCCCGGTTGGCAAGCGCGTCGGCATGATCCGGCACCAGACACAATGCCTGACCGGCCGCCGCCAGCGCCGCATCGTGCCGGCCAAGCCTGCGCAGAGCCGCGGACCGGCTGGCATGGGCATCGGCCAATTCCGGCATCAGGCACAGAGCACGGCAATAAAGGCGCACGGCCCGCTCCACGGCGCCCGCCGACTGCTCGGCCCCGGCAAGGTTGGACCAGCCGCCGGCGGAGTCGGGGCGCAACGCCACGGCAAGGCGAAGCCGCCGCACGGCCGACTCCACTTGTCCTGTCTGTGCGGCCAGGACGCCCAGAAGCTGCATGGCATCGGCATATTCCGGGTCGGCCCCAAGGATGCGGCGATAGATGTCCTCCGCCTCCGCCATCCGGCCGGCCTGATGGTGGTCGAGTGCGATCAGCAGGGCCTGCGACAAAGTAACCATCTGAACTCTTGCGGGTTGGCGGGGGCCGGCGGTGTTTCGGATCATGCGCCGCCGCGACGGCGCCAGTCCAGTCGGGCACCGTCGCCAATCGTCGCAAACGGTCACAGAATTAGGATTTTCCCTGGATTGTCATGAGACTGACGCATCGCTATTGTCCGCGCCGTTTTCCAAGGAGCGGATCATGACCTCGCGCCCAGCCCGGGGCTTTCCCAGACACGGCGCCTGCCGGATGCACATTCCTGCCGCCGCGGCGCTCCTGTTCTCGCTGTGCGTCGCAACGGCACCTGCGATTGCCAGCGAAGGCGCGAAACCGAACGGCTGCCCGTGGGCGCAGGACATCACTCTGGAAATCAACGGCAAGACCTTGACCTTGAAGCAGGAGGCATTCACCGCCATGACCTCCGAGCCGATCGAGATCGATCAGTTCAGGGTCTTTCCGCTGGTCGACCAGCTGAAGCTGCGCATCATCGGCCCCAAGGGCCGCGAGTGGGAGGCGGCGTTGACCCGTCTTGTCAGCGGCAAGCGCTGCAGTGCCTTCTACGCCGGCAAACCCGCTCTGGTATCGGACACGGTGCGCGATCCGAACGAGCTGATCCTGAACCGGTAGGACGCCGGGACTGCCGCTCAGCGGCCGGCCAGCACCCCCACCAGCTCGTCCAGTGCGGGATCGCCGCCCGGCACCAGCAGCGCCATGTTCCGGGCGGCCAGTTCCGCGCAGCCACCCGGCCGCGGCATGAGGCCGGCGGCGGCGAACAGCCGATCCTGCTGGACACGCTCGGCTTCCAATTCCGCGGCCTTCATGCGGCGGTAAAATGCGTCGTCCTCCGCCTTGGCGCGGCGGCGCAGGGCGCGCAACGGGCGCACAACCTCCTCCCGCCAGCCGGAAATCGCCGAATCGATGCGGGCAAGCTCGGCTTCGGACAGGCGGACGCCGCACTCCAGCCCCGCCCAGGCGGCGAACAGCAGCACATTGACGTCCGCCCCTCGGCGGTCCTGCAACGACAGGCAAAGGGCGGGAACCCCCGGCCGCCCGTAGACGGCCAGGGAGAAGTCCCAGAACGGGTTCGCCATTCCGCTCAATCGCCGAAACTGATGTTCAGGCCGCGGGCGGTCTTGACCAGCGCCCCGTCCAACTCGACGCAGGAGTAATGTTCGATCGCCTCGGTGATCGGCACGTCGATGACGCCGCGATTCGACCAGGCGACCATGCGGTTGAACTTGCCCTCCGCGATCAGGTCGACGGCATGGACGCCGAAGGCCGATGCGATCAGCCGGTCGCGCGGGCTGGGCATGCTGCCGCGCTGGACATGGCCCAGAACGGTGACGCGCGTCTCAGCCCCGGTAGCGTCGGCGATCTTCTCACCGATATAGTCGCCGATGCCGCCATAGCGCTT
>JBKHVJ010000462.1:0-4797 GCA_046570145.1 Alphaproteobacteria bacterium | reverse complement strand
ACGCCATAGGGCCGATGCGCCTGCGCCGACCACCCGCCCACCCTCCGACCGCTCTCCCACCGTCATCCGCCTTCTCCGTTCCACACCCGTTCAAAAGCTTCCGGCCCGTTGACGGGCACGGTATGCTGATCGTTCATACCAAAGGGAGTTCACCCCATGCCCGACGCCGCTGTGGCGAGCCTGCTGCCGACGGTCCGCACCATCGCCCACGAGGCCGGTCAGGTCATCCTGCGCTTTTACAACGACGGCATCGACGTCGCCACCAAGGTCGACGGCAGCCCTGTCACGCAGGCCGATCAGGCGGCGGAGGCGGTGATCATCCCGGCGCTGCACCATCTCCTGCCCGGCGTGCCGGTGGTCGCGGAGGAGGCGGTGTCCGCCGGCCACCGGCCCGACATCTCCGGCGGGCGCTTCTGGCTGGTCGATCCGCTCGACGGCACCAAGGAGTTCATCTCCCGCAACGGCGAGTTCACCGTGAACATCGCCCTGATCGAGAATGGCGTGCCGGTGCTCGGCGTCGTCTATGCCCCGGCCACCGGCGACATGTACACCGCGGCCGGCCCCGGCACCGCGGTCCATTGCGCCGAGGGGCGGCACGACCATGCCATCTCCGTCCGCAACCCGCCGGCGGACGGGCTGACCGTCGTCGCCAGCCGCTCCCACGGCAGCGGGTCGGTCCTGGATGAGTTCCTCGGCAACTACACGGTCAAGGACCTGGTGTCCTGCGGCAGCTCGCTGAAATTCTGCACGGTGGCCAGCGGCAAGGCCGACCTCTATCCGCGCTTCGGACCGACCAGCGAGTGGGACACCGCCGCCGGCCATGCCGTGTTGATCGGCGCCGGCGGCCGGGTCGAGCAGCCGGACGGCTCGCCGCTCGTCTATGGCAAGGACGACATCCTCAACCCGAACTTCGTCGCCTACGGCTGGAAATGACCGCTTCCGTTACGTGCCTGGGCGAGGCGGCGACCGCGGTGCTGACCACCGCGGCGCCGCTGGAGAAAGTGCGCCTCACCCGTGACTACGCTGCCGCATGGCGCGACGGCCTGCTGTCCCCCGACGTGCCCGCCCCGCCGCCTGCCCGCCCTGCCCGCCCCGACCGGCCGGAGTTGAAGCTGCCGCGCGACATGCCCAAGCGCGGGCGCGGCGGCAGCGCGCAGAACCGCATCGCACTGCTGCATGCGCTGGCGCACATCGAACTGAACGCCATCGATCTCGCCTGGGACATCGTCGCCCGATTCGCATCCCTCGGCCTGCCGAAGGGCTTCACCGATGACTGGGTCCGGGTGGCCGACGACGAGGCGCGGCATTTCCAGATGCTGGAGACTCGGCTGAACGCGCTGGGCTCCTCCTATGGCGACCTGCCGGCCCATGACGGGCTGTGGCAGGCGGCGACCGAGACCGCCCACGACCTCGCCGCCCGGCTGGCGGTGGTGCCGATGGTGCTGGAGGCGCGCGGGTTGGACGTCACGCCCGAAACGGTGCGCCGCCTGCGCGATTTCGGCGACCCGGAGAGCGCCGACCTGCTGCAGACCATCCATGACGAGGAGATCAGCCACGTCGCCGCCGGCCGCCGCTGGTTCGTCCATCTCTGCGCCGAACGCGGGGCGGAGCCGGTCGCCCTGTGGCAGGAGCTGGTCGGACGCCATTTCCGCGGCGGGCTGAAGCGTCCGTTCAACGTCAGCAGCCGCCAGCTTGCCGGTTTCGGCCCGGAATATTACGAGCCGATCACTCCTGAAATTGACCGCAAGCCGGAAACCCGGTAAGGCGCAGGGCATCATGGCCGTATACACCGAAGTCACCGACGAGGATCTCAGCACCTTCGCCGCCCAGTACGATCTGGGCGCGGTGCTGTCGTGCAAAGGCATCGCGGAGGGGGTGGAGAATTCCAACTTCCTGCTGGTGACCGAACGCGGCCCTTACATCCTGACGCTCTATGAAAAGCGCACGCGGAAGGAGGATCTGCCCTTCTTCCTCGGCCTGATGGAGCATCTGGCGGAAAAGGGCATCGCCTGTCCTCTGCCGGTGGCGGCGCGGGACGGCGTGGCGCTGCGCGAGCTGTGCGGCCGTCCGGCGGTGATCGTCACCTTCCTGGCCGGCATGTGGCCGCGCCGGATCACGCCGCAGCATTGCGCCCAGTTGGGCGAGGCCTTGGCCCGCCTTCATCTGGCGGTCGGCGACTTCCGCATGGAGCGGCCGAACGCCCTGGCCCTACCCGGCTGGAAGGACCTGTTCGCCAAGTCCGCCGAGCGCGCCGACGAGGTGGCGCCGGGCCTGCGCGCGACGCTGGAATCCGAACTGGCGGCGCTGGAAGCCAATTGGCCGGTGGGCCTGCCGGCGGGCGTCATCCATGCCGACCTGTTCCCGGACAATGTCTTCTTCCGCGGCGACAGCCTGTCCGGCCTGATCGACTTCTATTTCGCCTGCAACGACTTCCTCGTCTATGACGTGGCGATCTGCATCAACGCCTGGTGTTTCGAGATCGACGGGTCCTTCAACGCCACCAAGGCGCGGCTTCTGCTGTCCAACTACCGCAAGGTCCGACCTCTGTCCCGTGAAGAGCTGGACGCCCTGCCCTGGCTCTGCCGCGGCAGCGCGGTGCGTTTTCTGCTGACCCGTCTCTATGACTGGCTGAACCATCCGCCGGGCGCCTTCGTGCGGCCGAAGGACCCGCTGGAATATCTGCGCAAGCTGCGCTTCCACCAGACGGTCCGCGGCCTGGGCGACTATTTCCTCGACGACTCGGAAGCGGGCGGGATCTGACCGGATGACGGACGACGCCACCCCGACCGAGGCAGGCCGCAAGACGGTCGACATCTTCACCGACGGCGCCTGCAGCGGCACTCCCGGCCCCGGCGGCTGGGGCGCGATCCTGCGCTATGGCGAGGTGGAGAAGGAGCTGTATGGCGGCGAGCCGGCGACCACCAACAACCGCATGGAGTTGATGGCCGCCATCATGGCGCTGGAGGCGTTGAAGAAGCCGGTGACCGTCCGTCTCTTCACCGACAGCGAATATGTGAAGAACGGCATCACCAAATGGATCCATGGCTGGAAGGCCAAGGGCTGGATGACCGCCGACAGGAAGCCGGTGAAGAATGTCGATCTGTGGCAGCGCCTGGAAGAGGCGAAGCGGCAGCACCAGATCGAATTCCACTGGGTGCGCGGCCATGCCGGCCACCCGGAGAACGAACGCGCCGACGAACTGGCCCGGCGCGGCGTATCCGACGTGCGGGCGCGGGGCTGACCGGAACATATCCCCTCTCCCCCTGGGGGCAGGGATAGGGGAATGCGGGGCGAATCTCCACCGAGCATCCACCCCGAGCATCCCCCTCACTCCGACCCTCTCCCCAAGGGGGAGAGGGCGATCAACATCAAAGCTTCTCCAGCACCGCTTCGGCCGAAGACACCTCGAACTTGCCGGGCGCCTCGACGGCGACGTGCGTGACCTTGCCATCCTCCGCCACCAGGGCGAAGCGCTGGCCGCGGGTGCCCAGGCCGTGGGCCGAGCCGTCCATGGTCAGGCCGAGAGCCGTGGTGAAGGTGGCGTTGCCGTCCGGCAGCATCGCGACCTTGTCGCCGACGGCACCCTTGTCGCCCCAGGCACGCATCACGAACGGATCGTTGACCGCCAGGCAGATGATGCTGTCGACGCCCTTGGCCTTCAGCGCGTCGGCCTGCTGGACGAAGCCCGGCAGATGCTTGGCGGAGCAGGTCGGGGTGAAGGCGCCGGGGACGGAAAACAGGACGACCTTCTTGCCCTTGAACAGCTCGTCGGTGGTTACTTCCTGCATGCCGTTGTCGGTCAGCCACTTCAGCGTGACGGACGGAATGGTATCGCCAACCTGGATGCTCATCGTCTCTAACCCTTCCCGTTTTCTTGGGTCCTTCCCGTTTTCGGGTTTGACCCTTTGGGTTGGGCCGGGACCCCGTTGCGGAGCCCGGCCTCGCATCCGTTCTATCCCCCGCGGCGAATGGCCGCAAGGCGCGGTTCGCGTGCCACGCGGGATGGCATCAGGCCTTCTTCACGAACTCCGACTTCAGGTTCATGGCGCCGATGCCGTCGATCTTGCAGGCGATGTTGTGCCCATCCGCGCCGTCGACCAGACGGATGTTCTTCACCTTGGTCCCGCCCTTCACCACCAGGGACGATCCCTTCACCTTCAGGTCCTTGATGACGGTCACGCTGTCGCCGTCGCTCAACGGGTTGCCGTTGGCGTCCCGCACGCCCTGCCCGGCTTCGGTGTCCGCAGCGGCCGTGGCCGTGTCGGGGTTCCACTCGTGCCCGCAGTCAGGGCAGTTCCACAGGCTTCCGTCATTGTAGGCGTTCTCGGAGCCGCACTGCGGGCAGTTGATCTGATCGTCCATCATCGTCCTCATGGCGCGGGATAGCCTCCCGGAGGCGCCCTGTTACAGCAGAATAGCCGCAGCGGCCATAGGCCTTTTCCGGATGCCGGTCAGACCCCCTTGCCCATCCCCTTTCCAGCCGCCTTGCTCAGCGCCTCCAGCACCGCACCGTCGCTCAGCAGTTCCGGCAGCGCGATGCCGTCCGGCGCACCGGGGCCGTAGACGATGTTGAAGGGAATGCCGTAACGGCCATGATCGGCCAGGAACTTGGCGATCGCCGCGTCCGGGCGGGTCCAGTCTGCGCGCATCGCCACCAGGGACGGGTCCTCCATCCGCTTGGCGACCTCATCGCGGTTCAGCACCAGCTTCTTGTTGGCCTGGCAGGTGATGCACCAATCGGCCGTGACGTCGACGAAGACGGTGCGGCCGGCCGCAACATGGTCGCGGATCGCGGAC
>JBKHVJ010000461.1:0-8827 GCA_046570145.1 Alphaproteobacteria bacterium | reverse complement strand
GCCGTCTCCGGCCGCGAATCGAAGGCCAGTTGCGACTCCAGCCGCGTCAGGTGCTCGTGCATGCGCCTGGCCGCCTCCCATAGACGATCGCCGTCACGCCGACCGCCAGTACCGGGTTCCAGAGCGGGCTGCGCTGCCCCATCAGCGCCATGATCACGGCCATGTAGGCCGCGGTGGCGATGCCATAGCCGACATGTTCCATGGCGGCTATGCAGCCGGCGGTCGCCAGCATGCCCAGGGCGACTCCCGCGTAGCCGGCGATGCCGACCGGCGCCTCTCCGGTGCCAGCCGGGGCGGTTGGCGCACGCAGCGTATTGGCGATCAGGATCAGGCACAGCAGGATCAGCGCGCCGGCATGGATGATCGGGAAGCGGGCGGCGCCGACGTCGGCCGCCAGCATGCTCTTCGGGAAATCGCCGGTCGCTGCGATGGCCGAGGCCGCGATTGCGATCAGCACGACGGAGATCACGAGGTTGGCGATCTTCGTCGTCAGCGGCATGGTGTTGCCGGAATCGTCGCTGGAGCCGGGGCGTTCGCTCCCGGCGGGCGGGTTGCTCATGGTCCGGTCTCCTCAACCGATGAAGGCGCAACCCGGCGGCGAACCGCCGGGCGCGGAGTCGGTCCGGCGTTACTTCGCCATGCCCAGCTTGGTCATCAGGTCCTTGAAGAAGGCATTGTCCTTCTGCATGACCTGAGCGAACTCGGGACCGTCGGCATAGGCCCAGGTCAGGTTCATCTTGGCCAACTGGTCACGGAAGGCCTGGTCTTCCGCCGCGGCCTTGCTGGCGGTGCGCAGGGTGTCGACCACGGCGGACGGAGTCTTCTTCGGCACCACGATGCCGCGCCAGGTGGCGACGGACAGGTCGATGCCCTTTTCCTTCAGCGTCGGCACGTCCGGGAAGGTCTTGCTGCGCTGTTCGGCCATGACGGCGAGCATGCGCAGCTGACCGGCGGCGAGCTGGCTCGACACCTCGGCCGGGCTGACCGACACCGCTTCGATATGGCCGCCCAGCAGCGAGGTCACGGCCGGGTTGGCGCCGTCGAACGGCACATGGTTGAAGGTCGTGCCGGTCTTCTCCTCCAGCGCCTCTGCCGCGAGGTGCCAGATGGCGCCGGTGCCGGAGTTGCCGATGCGCACCTTGCCGGGGTTGGCCTTGGCATGCTCCAGGAACTCCTCCACCGTCTTCCACGGCGCGTCGGCCTTGACGGTGATGGCGCTCGGCTCCGCGTTCAGGCGGGCGATCGGGGTGAAGTCGTCCACCGTGAAGCGGGCGACGCCCATATGCGGCAGCAGGGTGATTTCCACCGTGCCCATGCCGATCTTGTAGCCGTCGGCGCGGGCGGCCATGATCTCGGTCAGGCCGACGGCGCCACCGCCGCCGGTCTTGTTCACCACGCCCATCGACTGCGGCAGCTGCTTCTTGGCCGCATCGGCGAAGGCGCGGGCGACGAGGTCGGTGCCGCCGCCGGCGGCATAGGGGACGATCAGCTCGACGGGCTTCGCCGGATACTCGGCGGCCAGGGCGGCGCCGGAGATGGTCGCGGCTCCGGCGAACAGCATGCCGGCGGACAGGCCGGCCGTCAGAACGGTACGGGTCAGGCGGGTAGAGACCTTCATGGCATTCCCTCTGGGTGTGCCGGCTTGTGCGCCGGTCGTTGAAAGGCGACGATCAAAAAAGGAAAAGGGGTGTTCAGCGGCCGGACGATCCCGCTGCCCAGGCCTGGGCGAAGCGCTTGGCGCGGACTGCGATCTCCGCCACCGGCAGGCCGGGGCTGTAGAGCGCCGAACCCAGGCCGAAGCCGGACGCGCCGGCGGCGCGGAAGGGCTGCATGGTGTCGGGGGTGATGCCGCCGACCGGCAGCAGCCGAACGCTGTGCGGAATGACGGCGCGCAAGGCCTTCACCACGGCCGGCGGGATCTGTTCGGCCGGGAACAGCTTCAGCGCGTCGGCCCCGGCGGCGAGCGCCGCGAAGGCCTCCGTCGCGGTGGCGACGCCGGGGGTGCAGGCCATCGAGCGCGATTTCGCGGCACGGATGATCGCGGTGTCGGCATGCGGCATCACCACCAGATCGGCGCCGATGGCGGACAGCCGGTCCACGGCGTCCAGCGTCAGCACCGTGCCGGCCCCGACCAGCGCGTCGGACGGCAGGCTGCCACGGATGGCGGCGATGCTGTCGAAGGGGTCGGGCGAGTTCAGCGGCACCTCGATCAGCCGGAATCCCGCCTCGTAGAGTGCCGCCGCCGCCGGCTCCGCCTCCACCGGGGTCAGCCCGCGCAGGATCGCGACCAACGGCAGGGCGGAGAAAGCGGCGTCGAAGCGGGCGGAAAGCGAAAGCTCGGTCATGGCGGGCTCATCGTGCTGGGGGTGGTGCCGGCGGCAAGCAGCCCGGCCGCGGCGGCGAACCGGAACAGGCCGCGCGGGGCGGTATTGCCCAGCTGGGCTGTGGGCGTGACGCCGAAGGCTGCGAGCCCGCGGCCATAGCGGCTGCAAAGCGCCGGAGCGCCGATCAGCAGCAGCGGCGTGCCCGCCGGCATTTCCGCCAGCAGTGCGAGGCCGGAGCGCAGTTCGTGCCCGATCAGGAGGCCCGACAGGTAATGGGCCAGCGCCTCGGCCGGCATGCGCCTGGTCAGGCCCAACGTGCGGGTGGCGAACAGCTGGTGGGGCAGGTCGCCGGGACCGGCGGACTGCGCGGCACGGATGCCGACGGTGAAGGCCGCCGCCTCATCCTCCGGCGACGCGTCGCGGTCGGCGGGCATCAGGCGGCCGAGCAGCGAATGGGTCTTCAGGACCGCGAACAGCTCCCCCGTCATGTAGGAGGAGAAGGCGGCGATCCGCCCGTCGGTGACGCGGACCCATTTGGAATGGGTGCCGGGCATGGCGATGCAGGCGTTCGGCGCCCAGTCGGCATTCTCGGCCAGCGCGCCGGCGATCTGGATCTCCTCCCCGCGCATCACGTCGGGGGGCGTACCGGCCGGGTCGTGCAGAACGCCGGGGGCGATCAGGATGGGGCGGCCGGATGCCGTCTCCACCCGCGCCGCCCTGTCGGCCAGCGTCGTCGCATCGGCCGGGGTGGCGACATAGGGTGCCTCGGCCCATCCCTGGGCACTGCCGACCATGCCGCCGGCCACGACCGGCAAGCCGGGATATGCGTCCAGCCAGTCCCCGCACAGGGCGGCCAGTGCGGCGTCGAATCCGGCGGGGCCGGGCTGCGGCAGGTTCTGGATGCCGTGGGCGGACGCCCGTTCGGCAAGCACGCGCGCGCCGCCGTCCATCAGGAAGCCGCGCAGGCTCGACGTCCCCCAGTCCAGCGCGATCAGCGCCGGTTCGGTGGTGGTGTCGGCGGAGGAGGTTATGGTGCGATCCATCCCAAATCCTTGGATATCGCGTCCGCCGTGGCACGGACCAGCGGTCCCAGAGTGTCCATGCGGTCGTCGGGCATGTAGGGGACGGCGCTGGCGACGCTGATCGCCGCCACCACCAGATTCCGGCCGTCGCGTACCGGTGCGGAGACGCAACGGATGCCGAGTTCGTTCTCTTCCAAATCCTTCGCCCAACCCTGGGCGACATAGCCGTTCAATTGCCTTTCGAACTGCGGCCAGTCCGCGGGACGCGGCCGGTCGGCCGGCGCGTCGGGGGAGCAGAGCAGCGCGTGCAGCGATGCCCAGCGTGCAGGCGCCATGCCCAGCATCAGGGCCTTGCCCAGTCCGGTGGAGGCGATGGGCATGCGCTGTCCGGTGCGGGACCGCATCTCCAGCCCCCGGGTGCCGGGGATCTTGTCGAGATAGAAGACCTCGCCGTTGTCCTCGACGCCGAGATGGACGGTGTCGCCGGTGGCCTGTGCCAGTGCTTCGATGTGCGGGCGGGCGATGGCGACCAGGGGGCGCTGCTCCAGCGCCTTCATCCCCAGCTGGATCAGCTTCGGGCCCAGCAGATAGCCCTTGTAGGGAATGTGATGGAGATATCCTTCCGCCACGAGGCTGACGAGCATGCGGTGGGTGGTGCTGCGCGGGGTGCCCAGCCGGGCCGCGATTCCCTTCACGTCGCCGATGCCGGCGGCCACGCATTCCAGCAAGGCCAGCCCACGCAGCAGGGTTTGGGTTCCGGTGCCCTGCGGCTTGCCGGCCTCCGATTCCTGCTCGGTCGCTTGGATGATTCCGCCCATGATTTGTTTGGCTACCGTTGTTTTTCGCATGCTTGCGCATGTCCCAAGATGTGTCAAATAGTTTTCCACGATGCCAAATACTGAGACATCCTGCGGAGGGCGACGAACGGTCGCGGGGGCGATCGGAGCGCTGCGACACCCATGATCGCGCTTTCAAAATCCTGTCGCTTGGGTCAGAAATGGGAATGCGCCGGGTCCGTTGGACGTGGACCGGCGCAAAATGGTCATCCCAGGAGAAATATTATGCGTCTCACCGTCCTTTCCTTCGTCAGCGCGACGGCACTGCTGGCCGGCTTCGGCACGGCGCAGGCGGACATCGTCATCGGACTCGGCACCGCGACCACCGGTCCGGTGGCGGCCCTGGGTGAGCAGTCGGTGTACGGCGCCAAGCAGGCGGTCGCGGACATCAACGCCAAGGGCGGCGTGCTGGGCCAGAAGCTGGTGCTGAAGGTGGGTGACGATGCCTGCGATCCGCGGCAGGCGGTGGCCGTCGCCAACCAGTTCGTCCGCGATCAGGTCGCGGCGGTGGTCGGCCATCTGTGCTCCGGCGCCAGCATCCCGGCGGCGGACGTCTACCAGGAGGAAGGCGTGGTGATGGTCACTCCGACCGCCACCAACCCGCTGCTGACCTCCAAGGGCCATCCGAACATCTTCCGCGTCTGCGGTCGCGACGACCAGCAGGGCGTGGTCGCCGGCAAGTATCTGGCCGAGACCTTCAAGGGCAAGAACGTCGCGGTGCTCGACGACAAGCAGGCCTACGGCAAGGGGCTGGCCGACGTCGTGGTCGAGACGCTGGAGAAGTCCGGCGGCAAGGTCGCCTACCGCGGTTCCGTCACGGCCGGCGAGCGCGACTTCTCGGCGCTGATCACGGCCCTGAAGGACAAGAAGATCGATGCCGTCTATTACGGCGGCTATCACCCGGAACTGGGGCTGATCGTCCGTCAGGCGCAGGAACAGGGGCTGAAGCCGCAATTCATCGCCGGCGACGGCCTGAACAACCAGGAATATTGGGCGATCACCGGCCCGGCGGGCGAGGGCACGCTCTACACCGACAGCCCGTCGGCCGCCAGCGACCCCAAGGCGCAGGAACTGATCGCCTCCTTCAAGGCGGCCGGCCTGCCGGAACCGGGCAATTTCGCCTTCTACAGCTACGCCGCGGTGCAGGTGATCGCCCAGGGCCTGCAGAAGGCTGGCAGCCCCGACGGGAAGAAGCTGTCGACCGCGCTGCATTCCGGCAGCTATGACACCGTCGTCGGCCCGGTCGAGTTCGACAAGAAGGGCGACATCACCAAGCCGAACTACGTGATGTATGTCTGGAGCAACGGCCAGCCCAAGATGGTTGCCCAGAAGTAAGCGGAATGCCGGTTCGGGGGGCGGCCAAGCGGCCTCTCCCCGCCGGTTCAAGTATCACGGCTTCACGCGAGCGCCGGCTCTTCGGTGGCGGCCCGCTCCGCCGGGGCCACGTATTTGCGCATGAAGTCGTCGACGGGCATCGGTCGGTCGAAATAATAACCCTGGAAGATCGCGCAGCCGTGGTCGCGCAGGAAATCCCGCTCCGCCGCGGTTTCCACCCCCTCCGCCACCGCCTTCAATCCAAGCCGGCTGGCGATCGACAGCATGGTTTCCACCAGCACGGCGTTGTGGCTGTTGCGGTCCACATCCTGGACGAAGGAGCGGTCGATCTTCAGCTCTCCCACCGGCAGTTGCTTCAGGTAGGACAGCGACGAGAAGCCGGTGCCGAAATCGTCCAGCGAGAAGGATATCCCGACCGCCGCGAGTTCAGACATCTTGGCGACGGTGTCGGCACAGTCGTCGATGGCGATCCCTTCGGTGATCTCCAGCGTCAGCAGGCGTGGGTCGATGCGGCTGGCGCGGACCGCGGCGACGACGCCGGCGCAGAAATTCTGCTGGCGGAACTGGCGTGGGCTGATGTTGATGGACAGGTGGCAGCTGCTGCCAGCATCGGCCAGACGGCGCAGGACATGGCAGGCCTCCGTCAGGATCCAGTCGCCCAGCGGCAGGATCAGGCCCGATTCCTCGGCCACCGCGATGAAGGCACCGGGCGCCACGAAGCCGCGCTGCGGATGCTGCCAGCGGATCAACGCCTCCGCCGCAACCAGGGTGCCGTCGGCGCTGGTCTGCGGCTGCAGGAACAGCGTGAACTCTCCGGCATCCACCGCCTTGCGCAAATCCTGCTGCAGCGCCAAGCGAGCCTGGGCGTCAACCAGCATTGCGGGATCATAGTCGCGGACGGTGTTCCGACCGCCGTCCTTGGCGGCATACATGGCGGTGTCGGCCTGTTTCAGCAGGTCCTCCACCGTTTCCTCCGCCGTCTTGGGGAAGACGGTCAGCCCGATGCTGGCGAAGATGCTGTGTTCGTAGCGGTCCAGGCGGAAGGGCTGGGCGACGGCCAGCCGCAGCTTCTCCGCCACCCGCCACGCGACCTTTGAGGCCTCCTCCGTCGTGGCGCCCAGGTCGGGCAGCAGGATGACGAACTCGTCGCCGCTCAGCCGGCTGACGAAGTCGTTCCGGCGCACGGTGGCGTTCAGCCGGGCCGCCAGTTCGCGCAGCAGCGTATCGCCGGCGACATGGCCGCGGGCGTCGTTCAGCCCCTTGAAGTCGTCGAGGTCGAGGAACATCAATGCGCCGCACCGTCGGTTCTGCCGTGCCGTGCGCAGCTGGCCGTCCAGCTGTTCCAGCAGCAGGCGGCGGTTCGGCAGGCCGGTCAGCGGGTCGTAGTAGGCGAGGCTTTCGATCTGCCGTTCCGCCCGCTTCCTCTCGGTGACGTCCATCACCACGGTCAGATAGCCGCGCACCACCCCGCCGCTGTCGCGCAGCACGCTGGTGGCGGCGGAAAGGGCGACGCGGTCGCCGTCCTTTCGCAATCCGGTCCATTCGCCGGTATCGGGCAGGCCGCTGTCGCGGGTACGGGCGACAAGCGCCTCGAAGCCCACGGGTGTCACGCGCCCCAGTTCCGCGGTAAGCCGGCCGGCATGGGCGCGAAGCTCCTCCCCGTCGTAAAGGCGCGGCAGGGATGCCGTGCCGACCATCTCGTCGGCCGGATAGCCGAAGATCCGCTCGGCTTCGCGGTTGAAGACGCGGATGATGCCGTCCAGCGTGGTGGCGATGATGCCGCAGGCGGCGCTTTCCAGTATGCCGGTGTTGAGCGACAGGCTGTCTTTCAGCGCCTCCCGGCTGGCATAGGTCTCGGTTACGTCCTGGAATACCATGACCACGCCGTGCAGCGTCCCGTCGCGGTCGCGGATCGGCGAGGCCATGTCGGCGATGTGGCTGCGGCGTCCGCCGCGCGCCACCAGCACCGTGTGGTTGGCGAGTCCGATCAGTTGGCCGTTCTCCAACACCTGCTGGACCGGCACCGGAACCCGCTCCCCGGTTTCGGCATTCTCGATGTCGAACACGTCGGTGACCGGACGGCCTACCGCCTCGCCGCCGCTCCAACCGGTCAGCCGCTCGGCCACCGGGTTCATCAGGGTCACGCGGCCGGCGGTGTCCGTCGCGATCAGGCCGTCGCCGATCGACAACAGGGTTACGCGCGCCCGTTCCTTCTCCCGCCACAGGTCGCGCTCGGACTGGTGCAGCGCCTCGTAGGGGTGATGGACCGCGGTGACGAACACGGCCCGGTACAGGTACCAATAGCCGATGACCTTGTAGAGGTGACCGGCCATGTTGGCGAGGTCGTAGACGCTGAAGTAGAGCGTGAAGCAGAGTTCGCTGATCGCGATGGCGATGGCGGCGATCACCATGCGCTGGATGTCCAGCGTGCGTGTCTGGCGCCGCCACCTGTGGAAAATCAGGGCGGCGCCGGCATAGAGCAGGACCAGCCCGTATTCGACCGCGATCTTGAGCCCCGTCAGCCCCTCGCCCGCGATGAAGGTGCGCGGCAGCAGGCCCGGATGCCACAGCACGAGCCAGAAGACTGCCGCGGTGATCGCAAGAACGGCACCGATCAGCGGGTAGCGCAGAGCCGTCGATCCGGGGTACCAGGGAAGGACGGCGCCGAGAAGGAGTGCCGCCGCCGCCATCCCACGGGCGGCGAGCCAGAAGGCGATGGCCTTCTCCGGCCCCGACGGGGTGACGAAATCGGGCATGCCCGCATAGGACATCAGGTGCCCGAAATCGAGCAGCGCCACCCCGAGGAAGCCGGTGGACAGGGCCAGCAGGGCCGGCGGCGTCTCGTCCGTGTGGGAATGCCAGCCGATCGCGAAGATCAGGGCGGCCACGGCGATGGCGAAGATCTCGAAGAAGGTGTGCAGAGGCAGGTAATGGGCGAGATCGACCGGACCGGTCGGCCACGTCGCTTCGAGGACCAGCAGGAAGGGAACGGCCAGGGTGAGGATGGTCGCAATGGTGCCGGGCGGCTTGGAGCGGACCCTGCCCGCCGCCGTCTGCGCTACGCTTGTTCCGGTCATGCCGTTCCCCCGGGGCTGCGTGCTCGGCCGATCCGGCCGGCAGCTATTATACCGATTTTCTCATATTAGAGCTTCATTGCATTAAGGGATCGTAAGCGTTCGGAAAGACTGTCGGCGTCGGACCGGGTTGATTGCCGGGCGGCGGTCCCAACCTCTATCCTGGTCAAGGTCGGGTCCAAGGTCGTGCTTGCTGACAACGCCGGGAAGGAAAGACGCATGTTCATCGCGATGAA
>JBKHVJ010000460.1:0-25969 GCA_046570145.1 Alphaproteobacteria bacterium | reverse complement strand
CGGAGGCGGAGGAGGAGGAGGGGGAGGCGGCGGGGACGTCACCTTGGTCAGGGTGAGCTTGATTTCCTTGTTCGCCGTGTCGAAGGTGGCCGTCGGGGTCAGCGTCGCGTCGCTGTTGGTGACGGAGGTGAAGGCGCCGGACAGAGCACCCGTCGTGGTCAGGATGGTATAGGTCGTGCTGGCGCCGTACCCGCTGCCGGTCGAAGTGACGGACAGCGCGCCGCCCATTGTGGCGGTGCCGGTGACGGCCAGCTTGCTGGCGGTGGACGAGGTTGTCCGGATCGCCAGGGTGCTGCCGCTGTCCTGCGTGTAGTTGCCGGTGACCGTCAGAGTTCCGGGCGTGCTGGAGCCGCCGGGCGACAGGATGGTGCCGGATGGGGTGGTCAGGTTCCCGACGACCGTTCCAGTGCCGGCGAGCGTCGTGCCGCTGCTGAGCTGCAGCCCGGTGGTGAGCGAGCCGTTGATGCGCAGCGTGCCGGCCTGGAGGTTCGTGGTGGTGGCCGAACTCACGCCGCCAAGCGTCCAGTCGGTTCCGTTCATGGTCAGGGTGGTCAGGCCGGACACCGGTCCGGACAGGCTGCCGCTGCCTTCCAGCAGCAGTACCTGATTGGCGCCCCCGGCCTGGATGCCGCCGACCACGACGCTGCCGTCTTTCAGGTTGATGAGGCTGCCGGCCCCGATCCCATACGTCTTGATCGCGCTGTAGCCGTTTCCCGAGGCGATCGTCCCATAATTGACGATGGTCGAGACACCGGTGACAGAGAGCGCGTCGGTGGTGCCGATGATCGTGCCATAGTTGGTGACGAAGGAGGGCGTGGTCAGCGCGGAGACCATGACCGCCGCGTAATCCGTCTGCATGGACGCCGTCGCCAACCGGACGTTCTTGATCAGCGCCGCTCCGTTGGATGCCGACCCGTTGGTGAGGCTGAGCGCGTGGGCGGATTCGATGCCGGCCCAGTTGCCGATGATCGTCCCGGTGTTCTCGACGACCGACCTCAGCGACCCCGCCGAATTGGCGAACAGGACGCCATGGTAGGTCTTCTGCACGTCGATCAGTCCGGAATTGATGACGGTGCCGTAAGTTTGACCGTAGATCCCGTCGGCCTGATAGAAGTTCGTGTCGACCGAAATCCTGATCGTGCCTTGGTTGGTCAGGGTCCAGCCACCGGACGACTTGACCCACACGCCTGTGGTCAGATCAGTGTTCTGGTTGCCGGTGCCACTATCGACCACGCCGCCGGTGCTGGTGATCAGGATGTTGCTTCCAGTCGGGTAGAAGGTCTGGTTCTGGACCGTGGACAGTGTTTCCGCTGACGCGGCGCTGCCGGCCAACGACACGCCGAGCGCGATGGGAGCCGCGACCACGGCCGGAAGGCGGCCGCCCGCCATCAAGCTCTGGCGGATCGACTCCAGGGGGGACGGCGACGGCGGCATGGGCGTTTCACCTTGCAATCGGGGCGTGAGCGTTACGACCAATGGGTCACGCCCCCCAATTATAGAATCCGTTCCACTTTATGGCTAAGATAAAACACGAGAAAAAATCAACGAAATGGTGCAATTGTGGTCATGGAGCCAATGGCATCGATATATAGATGCAGAATTAATCAATCGATTTCCCATGGACCATAAGAAAATTGCATTGTATTTTTGGAACTAAATGTGATAACCCAAGTGTTGACTTGGTTTATACTGATGATTAATGCCGTATTTGGTGAGAAACTGTTTTCAAATCTCCTATGGGCGCTTCACCGTCAAACCGGAGTGTTTTGTATAGCGTCCAAATGACCGGAGCTGGGGCGCAGTAGAAAGCCAATGTAAGTAAATAATGAAATCAGATATTTAATTGCTATGGATTCGATGGTTACTCTGCATTCACTAAAATGATCGTGTCAAATTTTTCAATTGATATTCAAAAAAAACTAATAAAAAAGGATCGCGCTGGCTCTATAGTTTGCTTTCGGTCTGAAAAATATTGAATGATCCTAACCTGTAATCCACTTCTTCTTCAAGTCCGTCCTCTGGCACGCCTAAACTGAATTTCTGGTGCGAACGCAAAGCCCTGAAGAAGGGGGCCACGCCTGCCGGCCTGATCGCCAGCGCCAGCGGCTACGCCGCCGCGGTCGCCCAGGACGATACCCCAACGAAGTTCATCAAGAAGGCCGCGAACTTCCTGCGCCGCGGCGCCTGGAAGGACACCCCCGAAGATCAAAGCCCCCATGCCGTCGGCAACAGCAGCCCGCGCCGCCAGTCCATCCAGGACGCGGCCAGCAGGGTGTTCGCCGACACCCTCGAAGCGCGAGCCTTTCGAGAGGCCCTTTGATGTCCAACGCCATCACCGTCACCAAATCCCCCACCGCCGCAGTCGCCGGGACCATCTGCGTTTCCACCGCGAGCAGCACGCCGACACGCTGCTGGAGTTCATCAGCCGGCCGACTGAATCGTTCCGCGGCCTACTGGGCGCTCGCACCCTGGCCGCCATCGTCGACGAGGAGACCGCCGTGCTGGCGACGCCTCCGGCCGAGGAGCGGGAAGCCCGTGCCGAGGTGATGACGCTGATCGGCAGCTTTCCCCGCCAGCCGGACAATCCCGTCATCTACTGCGGCGCCTGGCGAAGGAAGCCTCCCGTTGGCCGGCCGACGTGATCCGGGAGGCGCACCGGACCATCGTCCGCACCCTCCGGTTCCTGCCCACCGTCGCCGAGCTGTTCGAAGCGTGCACAGCGATCCAGGGGCGCCGCCGGATGCTGCTGATCTCCGCGGAGCGCATGGAGCGGGAGCGCCTGGAGCAAGTCGCGGCAAGAACAGCAGATGGTGGAGCGGTTCGGGGCGATCCCGGATTTCGTCCTGACTTTCGATGCCCAGCACGCTGCCGAGGTCGACGACACGACGTTCTGCGCCCTGATCGAGCACGAACTTTGCCACTGCGCCCCGATGCTGGATGAGTTCGGCGCCCCGAAGTTCGGTCAAGCGGACAGGGTTGCGCTGTAGAGGACGGGAGTCGACCGGCGGGGACGGGGTAGCGCTGCTTTCATCCCGATGCTGGTATTGTCTTCGATCGATAGAGCTTGCACCTCCGATTGCTTACGCTCCCTCAAGGCCAAGCGAGAGGCAGAGATGATCGGCCCGGCAGTCGCGGGCTTGGCGATCACGGCGGGTCGCAGGCATCGCTCGGAAGTGTTGTCCACACGTCAACCGGATTGCTCCGCCCGGTACTTCCGCCTGAGGCCGTCGACAGAGCAAGAGGCTCGAAAAGCCCGTCAATCAGTCCGATGAGGAATTCCGACGCCTGCAGCACTATACCCATCGATGATGACATGGCTGCTGCCTTGGGAGCAGCGCTCGATCCGGGCGTCGATCCTGTAGACCTGACGCAGCAGGTCGACGGTGATGACATCCTTGCAGGAGCCGCTGCCGCGGGAGGTTCCGCCGGCAAGCACCAGAACCTTGTCGGCGAAGCGCAGGACCTGGTTGAGGTCGTGCAGGGCGATGAGGACGAGAATCCCTCGCTCCCGCGCGAGGTCGCGGACGAGGGTCAGCACCTGCATCTGCCGGTGCAGGTCCAGCGCGCTCGTCGGTTCGTCCATCAGCAGGATCTCGGGATCGCGGGCGAGCGTCTGTGCCAGCGAGGCGAGCTGCCGCTGACCGCCGCTGAGTTCACCCAGACTGCGGAAGGCGATGTCGGCGATGCCCAGCGACGCCAGAACCTCGTCGACCGCCGCCAGATCCGTGTCATGCACCACCCATGAGGCGTTCTGCTTGCGGGCAAGCAGGGCGGACTCGTAGACGGTCAGTGCCGCACTCGTCGGCGGGTCCTGGGGCATGTAGCAGATGCCCGATGCCCCGCGCTGCGTCCCCGCCACCGCGACCTCGCCGGGACCGCCGAGGAGGCCGGCCATGCGCTTGAACAGCGTCGACTTGCCGGCGGCATTCGGGCCGATGACCGCCACGACCTCGCCACCCGCGAAGGCCGGGGTGCTGATCCCGGAAATGGTGAGATGGCGTCCGTGAAAGGCGCCGACGCCGTCGAGTTGCAGCGTCACCATGCGCGCCTCCTGCTTCCCAGAATCAGCGAGATGAAGAACGGAATGCCGATCAGCGAGGTGACGACCCCGATTGGAAAGATCGTGCCCGGAATCAGGATTTTGCTGACGACCGAACTCAGCGACAGGATGACAGCCCCCGCCAGCATCGAGGCCGGCAGGAAGAAACGCTGGTCCTCCCCGATCAGCATGCGGGCGATGTGGGGGCCGACCAGTCCGATGAAGCCGATGGTGCCGACGAAGGCCACCGGGAACGCGGCCAGCAGGCTGACCAGCACCAGCGTGTGCAGGCGCAGCCGGCGCACGTCCACGCCGAAGCTGGCCGCCTTGTCGTCGCCCAGGCGCAGCGCCGTCAGCGCCCAGGCCCGCCGCAGGAAGAGCGGAAGGGTCGCGACCAGCACCGCCGTGGTGATCGCCAGCTTGCCCCAGGTGGCCTTGGTCAGGCTTCCCATGGTCCAGAACACCACGGCGGCGACCGCCTGCTCGGTCGCGAAATACTGCACCAGCGCCAGCAGGGCGTTGAAGGTGAAGACCAGCGCGATGCCGAGGAGGACGATGGTCTCCGCCGTCACCCCGCGCCGCAGGCTCAGCGCGTGGATGATCAGGGCCGTGAGCATGGCCATGACGAAGGCGTTCAGCGGCAGCATGTACTCCGCCGCCACCGGCAGCAGCCGCAGGCCGAAGGCGAGACCCAGCGCCGCGCCGAAACTGGCGGCCGCCGAGATGCCCAGGGTGAAGGGGCTGGCCAGGGGGTTGTTGAGGATCGTCTGCATCTGCGCTCCGGCCAGCGACAGCGCCGCGCCGACGACCACGGCCATCAGCGCCACGGGCAGGCGGATGTCCCAGATCACCACGCGCGCCTGCGGCGGCACGCTGTCTGGCGACAGCAGCGCCTGCACCACCTCCCACGGGCCGAGGCGCACGGACCCAAGCGCGAGGTCGAGCAGCAGACTGCACAGCAGTGCCAGCGCCAGCAGGCCGAGCAGCAGCCGCTTGCGCCTGACCACCGCGCGGTAGCCGTGGCGGGTCGGTGAGTCCGGCAATGGCATCGCTTGGGTCACGGGCTGGTCGCCTTTCCGCCGAGCGACACGAAGTAGCCGGGCTGATACGGGATGGGCAGGAAACGCTCATGCAGCGCGCGGAAGGTCGCTTCCGGATCGAGGTCGGCGAACAGGGTGGGATGGAACCATTTGGCGAGCTGCTGGAGCGCCACGAACTGGTAGGGGCTGTTGTAGAACTGGTGCCAGATGGCGTGGAAGGAGCCGGTGGCGTTGGCCCGGATGCCGGTGTAGGCGGGACGCCCGGTGAAGGCGTTCAGCTTGCGCGCGGCTTCCCCCAGGTCGGCGCCCGGCCCGACGCCGATCCAGCCGCCGCCGGGGACGTAGGCTTCCCAATTGGCGCTGGTCACCACGACCTGATCGGGGTCGGCGGCGATCACCCGCTCCGGGCTCAACTGGCCGAAGGTGCCGGGGATCAGATCCCTGGCGATGTTGCTGCCACCGGCCATCTCTACCAGCCGGCCGAAATTCTCGTCGCCGAAGGTCAGGCAGCAGTCCGGGGTGTAGCCGCCGATGCGCTCGATGAAGATTTTCGGGCGTGGCGGCTTGCTGGCGGCGATCACGTCGGTGACGCGCCGGATCTGCTCGGTGCGGAAGGCGATGAAGGCTTCGGCGCGCTCCTCCTGCCCGAACAGCCGGCCGAACAGGCGGATCGTCGGCTCGGTATTCTCCAGCGGCTTATGGCGGAAGTCGGCGTAGACGACCGGGATGCCCAGCGCCCCCAGCTTCTCGATGACGCGCGCGTCCTCGCTGGACCGCTGCGCCTCGATGTTGAGGATGAGGACGTCGGGCTGCAGGGCGATCGCCTTTTCCAGGTCGAAGGTGCCGTCGTCGACCCCGCCGAATGTCGGGATGCGGGCGATCTCCGGGAAGGCCCGCAGATATTGGTTGTAGGTGTTCGGGTCGGCCTGGATCAGATCCTTGCGCCAGCCGGCGATGCGGCGGGTCGGATCCTCGCGGTCCAGCAGCGCCACGACATAGAGCTGCCGCCCCTCGCCCAGGATGACGCGCCGCACCGGCGTGCGGACCTCCACCGTGCGTCCGGCGAGATCGGTCACCGATGCCGCCTTCGCCGCACCGGATGCCGTGATGTCGAACGCCGACAGGATGCACAGGGCGCAGAGGCCCGCGAGGATCGTCGGTTTGCCGAGGAACGCCTTGCCAAGGAACGCCATGATGTCACCTGTCTCGGTCGCGTGCCGTCGTCCACAGGGCGACGGCGCCCGCCGCGTAGGCCGCGGCGACGAAGAAATACGTGTGCTCGAACCCGAGCGTCTGGCCCAGCCCGACCCCCAGGGCGATGCCGGCCATGGAGGCGCCCTGAGTCGTGCTCTGCGCCACGCCGAGGATCCGGCCCTGCCGCGCCCCGTCCGTCGCGCGGGAGACCAGCGCCATCAGCACCGGCGTCGTGGCGCCCAGCAGGACGCCCCAGGCGAAATAGACGGCGGCGAAGACGGCGACGCTGGCGGTCAGGCCGGCGACCGCCATCAGGCCGGCGCAGCCCGCCGCCACACAGGTCATCCGGCGAAGCGCCGCCGTCCGCGCCATGCCCTCGAAGTGCCGGGCCCAGGCGGGAGCCGCGATCACGAAGCCCAGCGCCAGCATCGCGTAGCACAGCCCCGTCACCCCGGTGCCGGCACCCAGAACCGACGTCACATACAGCGAGAAGGGCGCTTGCGTGATCATGCGGGCGGCGAGCAGCAGCCCCATGACGCCGAGCAGGGCGAGAACCGGCGCCGGCAGCCGGGATCCTGCCGCGGGCCGCGCCGTCGGCGCCGGGGCCTTGGGGCCAGAGGCGCTGGCGGGCGGAGGCATGTCGGGCAGCAGCAGCGCCACGGCCACCGCACAGGCGGCGCATATCGCGGCGGCGGCGGCGTTGATCCAGAAGAACGCCGCATGATCGAGGATCACGCCACCCGCCACCGCTCCGACGACCGAACCGACGTTGGTGGAGACCTGCAGATGGGCGAAGAGACGCGTCCGCGCCGCGGGCGATTCGATGCCGACCCCATAGGCCTGGGCCGGGGCGATGTATCCGGCACAGGCCCCTTGCAGGAAACGCAGCGCCAGGATGGACCAGACGTCGCCGGCGAAGGCCAGCGCCAGCTGTGTCAGCGCGAGCCCGAGCAGGGCCCGGATCATCATCGGCCGGTGTCCGAAGCGGTCGCCGACCCGTCCCCAGAAGGAACCGGTCAGCGCGACGCCCAGCATCGGCCCGACATAGACGGCGGTCCCCGCGACGCCGAACAGCCAGCCCGGCGGGTCGTAGGAGGCGAGATGGACCGGCCAGAACGGGCCGCTCATCTCCATGGCGCCCATGGAGACGAACTGGACCGCGAACAGGATCCGGACGGCGCGCCGGACACGGTCCGGCGCCAGGGAAACGCTGGTCATCCGGCTTTAGAAATCCGTCGAGACGGACAGCAGCGCGGTGCGCGGCGCCCCCTGCGACACGCCGCCCCAGCTCGCCACGCCGGACCAGTATTCGGTGTCCAGCACGTTCTGCACGGTCGCCCGGATGGTGACGGGCCGGTCGTGAATGGTGGTGCGGTAGCGCGCACCCAGGTCGAGCCGGGTCCAGGCCGGAATGCGCTGCGTGTTGGCGAGGTTGACGTACTGCCCGCTGGTGTGCGCGACGTTGCCGACCAGGGTGAGGGCGTCCAGGAACGGCGTGTCCCACTCGGCGCTGAGGTTCGCCAGCATTTTCGGCACGCCGACCGGCGTGTTGCCGCGGGTGGCGGCGCTGTTGGTCCTGGTCAGTTCGGCGTCGATGAAGGTCACGCCGGCCAGCAGCCGGACCGACGGCGCCACCTCGCCGAAGACGGAGAGTTCCAGGCCGCGGTTGCGCTGCTCGCCTCCGGCCGAATAGACGTTGCCGGTCAGCTGCCCGGACGGCTTGGTGATCTGGAACAGGCTGGCGCTGGCGCCCAGCTGGCCGAAGTCGAGCTTCACGCCGGCCTCGTACTGCTTGGCGACGTAGGGGGACAGGGCCTCGCCGGCATTGACGGCGGTGGTCGGCGCGACGTCGCCCTTGCTCAGCCCCTCGATGTAGTTGGCATAGACGGTGACGCTGTCGCGCGGCTTCAGGACGAGGGCGGCCATGGGCGTGACCGTGCTCTTCTTGTAGGACGATGTGGTGGCGCCGGTCGTGGCGCTGAAATTCTCCGACTTGATGGTCTGTTGCCGGACGCCCAGGACCAGTTGCACGCGGTCGTCCAGGATGCCCAGCGTGTCGGACAGCGCAACGCCGGTCAGGTCGGTTTCCGAGATCTTGGGCACCCACCTGGGCGCGGCGACCGACTGGGCGATCCGGTCGACCGGGCTGTAGATGTTCGACGTCACCGCCCGGCCGCCGGTCAGGCCGCGCGACAGCGTGTCGTGGTAGCGGCTGGCCTGGACGGTCATGCTGTGGCTGACCATGGCGGTGTCGAAGCGCGCCCGCAGTCCGGCATCCAGCGTCGAGCGCTCGACATCGAACTTGTAGTGCTCCGGCGTCTCGCTGGTGTCGCCGCGCGCGTTGAGGATGGTCGGCGTGCCGAAAAGCCGCTCCACATCGGTCCAGCCGCCGCCGGCATTGGCGAACACCGTCACGCTGTCGGTCAGGTCGTATTCGCCGCGCAGGAGCGCCGCTCGGTCGGTGACTTCCGACCATGCCCAGGGCTGGGTGATGTTGCGCCGGCCATCGGGCGCCGAAGGCACCGGCACACCGGCCGCGATCAGGAACGGACGGGACGGCGCGTTGAACTCCTCCTTCTGCTCCAGCAGGTCGAGCGACGCGCGCAGCCGTTCGCCACGATAGTCCAGCGCCAGCGCGCCGACGCGCGCCTCGCGCGACTGGTTGTCCAGCGGCGTGTCGCCACCCCGGTAGCTGCCGTTGAAGCGGACGCCGAATTCCCCGTTGGGGCCGAAGCGGCGGCCGACGTCCAGCTGTCCGCCGAACTGGGAGATGCCGACATATTCGGCCGTCAGCCGAGTCAGGTCGGTGTCGGCGGCGCGTTTGGGAACGATGTTGATGCCGCCGCCGATGCTGCTGCTGGGCGACATGCCGGACAGCAGCGCGGTGGGACCCTTGATCACCTCGATCCGCTCCGCGTAGTCGGCGAAGACGCGGTAGTTGGGAGCCACGCCATAGACGCCGTCGAAGCTGATCTCGCCCAGATTGCCCTCGCCGACGGGAAAGCCGCGGATGAAGAAGGCATCGAGCATCCCGCCGGTCTGGCCGCTGGTCCGCACCGACGGATCGCCGGCCACCACGTCGGCGACGGTGGTCGCCTGATCGTCCTCGATCTTCTTGGCGGTGTAGCTGGTGACGCTGAACGGCGTGTCCATGATATCGCGGTTGCCCAGCACGCCGATGCGCCCGCCGCGCGCCACCTGTCCGCCGGCGTAGGCCTGCGGCAACGCGTCCGGATGCGTCGCGCCGGCGGACACCGTCACCTCCGGCAGCGTCATCGCCCCGTCGGCCCCGGCCTGCCCCGCCACCGATGCCGGCACCAGGACATAGCCGGCCGGCGTCCTGGCGATGCGGTAGCCGCTGCCTTGCAGCAGTGCCGCGAACCCCTCGTCCACGCCATAGCTGCCCCGGAGGCCGGGAGAGCGCAGCCCCTTCACCTTTTCGGCATCCACGACGATGGCGGTGCCGGACTGCTGCGCGAAGTGGTTCAGCGCGTCGGCCAGCGGTCCGGCCGGAATGTCGTAGCGGGCAGTGGACTGGACGGCGGATTGGGCGCGGGCCGGTACGATGCCGGCGGTGGTGAACAGCAGGGCTGCGGCAAGTGGGATGACGGTGGCGCGGGCGTGCTTGAACGGCATGTCGGACGGCTTTCCATGGCGGAGGTCTCGCTTCCCTTGACGGACGAGATCCGGAAAGCCGAACCAACCCGACGAACTTTTTTCGGCACTCCGTTTATGGGTGGCCTGGCGCGTCCACCAGCACCACCCAGGGCGTCAGGGTCCGCACCCGGATGGCCGGGAAGCTGGCCGCCAGCAGACTGAGCGCCCGGTCGGTGTCGTCCAGCGGCAGGACGGCGGAGACCGTATAGGATTGCAACGCGGCACGGTCGTAGTGGATGAGGCCCCGGCGGTAGCGGCTCAACCGCTCCAGCACGTCCGGCAGCGGTTCCCCCTGCACCACCAGCTGGCGGAAACGCCAAGCGCCTTCGACGCTGCGCACGTCGACGGCGGTCACCGGCCCAGGCCCGGCGGCGGTCAGCCGCAAGCGCTGGCCGGCCTGGACGACCATACGGTCCGGCGACACCGGGGTTTCGACGGAAACCTTGGATTCGACCACCGTCAGCACGGTGGCATCCTCTCCCCTGCCCGCCTCCCGGGACACCGAGAAGCGCGTGCCCAGCGCCCGCATCCGGCCTTGCGGCGTCTCCACCACGAACGGGCGGCTGGCATCGGGGGCCACGTCGACGAATATCTCTCCCCGCAGCAGTTCCACCGTGCGCCGGCTTTCGTCGAAACGCAGATCGACGGCGCTGCCGCTGCCGAGCGTCAACCGGGTGTTGTCGGCCAACGTTCGGGTGGTCCATTCCCCGGTCCCCGTGTGCGCATCGGCGGTCAGGGCGGCCATCAGTTCGGCGGGGGGATAGGCCCGAACCGCCAGCCAGCCCGGCAGGCCGAGCGCCAGGACGATCGCAAGTGCCGCCACCAGACGGCGGGAGCGTGTGCGCCTGCCGCTGGCGAGCGCCGCGCTCAAGGCGGCGCGGGCCGGCCGGGTGGTGCCCCCGGCGCGCATGCGCTGCAGTTGCTCCACCAGATGTTCCATGCCGGCGGCGGCTTCGGCATGGCGATGATCCTCCTTACGCCAGCGCTCGAAACCGGCACGGGCCTGTTCGCGCTCGGCCGCACTGTCCGCCGTCAGCGCAACCACCCACCGCGCCGCCTCTTCGGCAATGGAATCGTCGGTCGTGTTCCGGGTCTTCGCACTCATGTCAGGCGTCTCACAGATGGCTGTCGCGCACCCGGCAGCACTGCAACAGGCACTGCGCCAGATATTTCTGCACCATCCGCGTCGACACGCCGAGGTGACCGGCGATGGAGGCATGGGTCTGGCCGTCCAGATAATGCATCAGGAAGGCCTCCCGCGCCCTGACCGACACCGCCTGCAAGGCAGCGCCGATCTGCTCGAGCGCCTGCACCGCGGCGAGCACATCCTCCGGCGACGGATGGCCGGCTATCGTCTCGGCAGCGAGCGCCAGCTCGGCCAGATAGGCCTGCTCGATCGTCTGGCGGCGCGCACGATCCAACAGCAGACGCTTCGCCGTGGTGGTGAGGAAGGCACGGGGTTCACGGATGCCCAGCAGCGCGTCGCGTGAGGCCAGGATGCGCAGGAATGTATCCTGCGCCACATCGGCCGCGTTGTGCGTACATCCCAACTTGCGTCGCAACCAGTTGTGCAGCCAACCGTGATGCTCGCTATAGAACAGTCCAAACTGAGCGGTCCCACAGGCTTCTTCGAGTACAGGTTGTTTTATGGACATATACTGACCCCCCGGCCCCTGGTCCGCCTGAGCGCAAATATGAGAATGACAATCACTATCATATTTGCGCCATAATGTGGAAGTCGCCGTTTCATAGCGTCCCACCGGCGTCTCGACGACTACGGTGCCGTCGTCCAAGCCTGCGGCGACGCCTGGAACGCCCTCGCCGGAACGCCAGCCGGGGCTGATCTCAGCGTCTGTAGGTCGGCTGTGACAGCTGCAGGGGTGCCGGGTTCAATGCCACCCAGTCGACGGCGAGCGCGCGATGCCGGGCGGTGTCGTCACCGATCCCGGCTTTCGCCTCGGCGACTATGCCGTCAGCTTCCGACAGCGCGGACTCGGGGAGGGGAGTGGCGGAGCGGATGTGGTGCAGAAAGGCGTCGGCCATCTTCCGATACTCCGCATCCCAGTTGACGCCGCCATTGCGTTCCAGTTCGTCGTCGATCCTGCCTGCGATCCGGATGACTTCACCCTGCACGGTGTCCGCGTGGCCGGCCGATGGCACCAGCAGGATCCAAAGCTCCTGGTATCGGTCTTCCCAGCGGGCAGCCGTGGCGACGACAGGTGATTTGCCGTCATGCATCACCCGTCGCGGAACGGGTGTCACGCCGAACAACGCATAGAGCCGGTCCAGCGCCGCACTCGTCGCACCGACGTCCTCGGGGTTGTATCCGGCGCGATGGAACTCGAACTGCTTGCCGATGCGCTCCACCAGGGCCGCGATCTCCGGCGTAGCCACGCTCCCGTCGTCATCGCCCGTGCCGAAGAGGCGGCTGAGCAGGGATGAAGCGGGGTGTCGCCGTAACTGTCGGGCGCGGAGTCATCCGCGCCGTGATCGATGAGCCAGCGAGCGAGTTCGTCTGGGCAATCGTTGAAGGCGAGAGCGGTCTGCTTGAACACCCCGCCGCGGGCATGCACGTCGCAACAGTCGAAAACCGCCTTCAGCGCCTCGATGTCACCCGTCTTCAACAGGCTCTCGAAATCCTTCGGCAGCGTCTTCCGTTTCGCCTTTGCCACGGCAACTCTCTCAGCTCTGAAGCAGGACGGTAGGATGCCGGCGCATCGGTCCTGCCGGCGGTCAGGATAGATCCGCTCCGCTTCGAACGCAGCCTTCGCGCCGGAAGGACTTCATCCTGTTGGCCGAAGCGGAACTGAGGGGCATGGATGATGCCTGACCACAACGACGCGCGGGGCCCGGACCTGACGCCATAGGGACGTTCAAGCTGTCTGAAAAACCGCACCAGTTTGCAGTGGCATGCGCGGGATTGCCTTTCAGTAGCCGTCCGCGCTGCGGACGCGCGGCCTATGAAGGGGTATCTTAAAGGAGTTGGGACGAAACCTTCCCAGGGGATGTGCCATGACGACATCCGCAACTAAGACCTTCGATTTCGGTGACTTGAAGCAGGCCCTTGAACACAGCGACGCCGCCACCCTGATCGGGCTCTACGCCGATGATGCCGAGATGGTGATCGTCGATCGCAATCGCCCCCCCGGTTCGCCGATGACATTGTCGGGTAGGGAGGCGATTGCAGCGTTCTGGCGCGATGTGTGCTCCAGGGACATGACCCACCACGTCGGTCATGAGGTTGTTGGGCCGAACCGCGCCGCCTTCGTCGAGGAGTGCGCCTACCCGGACGGGTGCCATGTGATGTCAGCGATGACCCTCGATCTGCGGAACGGCCGGATCGCCAAGCACCTCACTGTCCAGGCGTGGGACGAGGTCAGTTGCGCGACAGATCGAGCAACCTGAAGAACACCCCTCTTTCGCAGCGCACCAGCTTCTGCGGTGTGCTGCCGCTGCGGAGGAGGCCTTCCAACCGATCCAGGTCGGCCGAAGCCAGCTTCAGGTCAGTGGCCCACTGCGAGACATTCATGCCCTGCAGTCTGCCGACATCCTTTTGAAGAACGTAACTGCCCGTTCGGCGCAGACCACTAGTGGTGCGGCCGGCACCATGAGGCTGGCAAGCGCTGTTGGGCATGCGAGGAGAAGGCGGGTTGGAGAAGACTGGGCCGGGTGCAGGCCTGTTCTGACCGCGGTGGAGTGTCCGGATCACCCGCTACCGAAGCAATGATGCCGCCCCCTATGTTTGCGTTAGTGCGCCTACATCCCCGATCACGCCAAAAGCCATCGCCAGCGTGCCGTGATTGCGGCCCAGAACCGCCGCTGTGGGGCGCCGCGGTGCGCGCTGCTGCCCCGCGGTTGGAGTGCGGTCGATCTGCGGCGCTACGCGGCGGTTCCGTCGCTGCCGACGGCAAGCCTCCTGGCGCAGCGGGGGCCGCGACTCGCACCGGTTGGAGGCGAGGGGATCGGCAGCATAGGCTGTCTTGGGCTGCGGCGCGGCGTTGCGAGGTTCAAGGAGGCCATCAAGGGCCCGGCCCGTTGCCGGATGGCGTCATGATCAGCGGATGGGCGAGCACCCGTTCGTGCTTTGGGGCAGCCCGCGGCATTGGGGAGAAGCGGCCACCCAAGCCGGGGAACATTGTTCCCCCTGAGTTCCCCCAGCCCCTATCCACATAAAAAAACCGCCGCTAACCCATTGGATTAGCGGCGAGTTGAACAGGGAGGCTTCACGTCTGGGAGACGCTGGGTCCGAGGACCCAACCCCGGAGGGGAGACCTCCGGGACGAAACATCGGGTGCTGCGTCGCAGCATCCAACGATCAAAATTTGGCCATTTCGCTGCCAACTTTCCAGGCACAAATGAATAAATCTACCATGCAAGCCACGCATGGCTAGAAAGGACCCTTAGAAGGCTAATAAAAATGCCGAAATCGGCCGAGCTGCCCCTGAAAGATGGTGCGGCGCGGTCGATTTCGGCAACTCTCTTGCAAACTGTCGAAAAGCGGCCCGGATCAGAACGGGGTTTCTGCCACTTTTTTAACCAGGAAGTCGCGGAAGACCGCGATGCGCTTGGAATGGCGCAATTCTTCGGCATAAACGAAGTAGGCGTCGACCTTCGGGCCGTCGACATCGGGCAGGACGCGGGTCACGTCCTTGGAGAAGCTGTCGACCAGGAAGTCGGGCAGCGCGCCGATGCCCAGCCCGCTCTCCACCGCGCGGTAGATGGCGTAGACGCTGTTGACCTGCAGGATCGGCTTCCGGTTGGGCGACGGGTCGCCCATCTCCATGATCCAGTTGACGTTGGGGATCGGCGCCCGCACGTCGGGCGGGTAGGTGATCAGGTCGTGGTTGTCCAGCTCGGCCAGCGTCTTGGGCGTACCCTTCTTCTTCAGGTAGCTCTGGCTGGCATAGAGATGGAAGCGGATCGACATCAGGTGCCGCTGGATCAGGTCCGGCTGGCGCGGCGTGTTCATACGGATGGCGATGTCCGCCTCCCGCATCGCCAGGTCCAGCTCGTCGTCGTCGATCAGCAGAGTCAGCTGGATGTCGGGGTAGATCGACATGAACTCGTTGATGCGCGGCGTCAGCCAGGTCGATCCGAAGGCGACCGTCGTCGTCACCCGCAGCTGACCCTTGGGATGCTCCCGGCTTTCGGTCAGCATCGCCTCGGTCATCGACAGCTTGGCGAAGACGTCGCGGGCGGTGCGGTGAAGCAGCTCGCCCTGCTCGGTCAGGATCAGCCCGCGGGCGTGGCGGTGAAACAGCGGAACGCCCAGGCTTTCCTCGAGCGCGCTGATCTGGCGGCTGACCGCCGATTGGCTGAGGTTCAACGTCTCGCCGGCATGCGTGAAGCTGCCGGCTTCGGCCACCGCGTGGAAAACCCGCAGCTTGTCCCAATCCATCATGCTGTCCCGCCCCGATGCGCAGCCGCCCGGAGCCTCCCATTATCTTGAGGACGGCGCATGGCCGCCATGCATGTTTATAGCGGGAACGCGCCCGGAACGCACGCGCTACCAACCCTGACTCGCACGAAAATTAATCATGATCGCCGGAATTATTCTCATCCGAAGTCCCAGCGATCCGGCTATATCCGCAGAATGGATAGGGCTGTTGTCGATGCTCGGAAACGGCCGGACGGCTGCTTGACCCAGTTTTGCTAATCCGCAGCATCGGTCAAGGCGGCGGATTTGACCGTTGCGCCGCGGGAACTCCCTTCGGAGACGGCCGTCTTGCGGCCGACGCCGATGTGCCCGCTGATCTCGTCGCCGGCATCGGCGGGCAGTCGCCAGAAGGGCAGGCTGGAGGCGCAGGCCATCAGCCCCACCGTCAGGAAAGCCGGGACGAAGGAGGCCGGGGTCAGAACGCCGCCGCTCCACTGCACGGTCAGGTGCAGCGCCGTGGCCCCGACGGCGACGCCGAGGCTCAGCGACAGCTGCTGCATCACGCTGGCCAGCGTGTTGGCCCGGCTGGTCATCGCCTGCGGCACCTCGGCGTAGCTCAACGTGTTCATGCCGGTGAATTGCAGCGAGCGGAAGAAGCCGCCCAGCAGCAGCGCGCCCAGGATCAGCAGATGCGGCGTGTCGGGACGGAAGGCGCCGTAGCCCATCAGGATGAGGCCGCTGACCAGGGAGTTCAGCCCCAGCACCAGACGGAAGCCGAAGCGGCGCAGGATCGGGCCGGCCAACGCCTTCATGGTCAGCGCTCCGGCGGCTCCGGCGAAGGTCAGGGCGCCCGACTCGAAGGCGGTCAGGCCGAAGCCGACCTGCAGCATCACCGGCATCAGGAAGGGCACGGCACCGATGCCGATGCGGAACAGCGTGCCGCCCAGAACCGAGGCGCGGTAGGTCGGCAGCCGGAACAGCGACGGGTCCAGCACCGGCCGCACCACCCGCCGGGCATGGCGCAGATAGGCCAGCGTCGCCAGCAGGGCCGCCCCCAGCAGCCCCGCCACCGCATAGGCCGGCAGCAGGTCGCGCCCGACATTCTCGAAGCCGAACATGAAGGCGGCCAGCGCGATTGAGCTCCACAGGAAGCCGCGGGCGTCGAAGGGGTCGCGCTGCTCCTCCTTCAGGTTGGGGATCAGCGCCAGAACCAGCGCGATGCCGATCAGCCCGATCGGCACGTTGATGAAGAAGATCCAGCGCCAGGAGGCGTAGGTGGTGATCGCGCCGCCGACCAGCGGGCCCAGCGCCGGGCCGATCAGCGCAGGCAGGGTCATCCGCGCCATGGCCGTCACCAGTTGGTCCTTGGGCACCGTGCGCAGCAGGATCAGCCGGCCGACCGGCACCATCATCGCTCCGCCGATGCCCTGGACGATGCGGGCGGCGACCAGCTCCGCCAGCCCGTTCGACAGGCCGCAGGCGACGGAGCCCAGCGTGAAGACGCCGATGGCGCTGGCGAAGACGGTGCGCGCGCCATACCGGTCCGCCGCCCAGCCGCTGACCGGCAGGAACACCGCCAGCGCCAGCATGTAGGAGGTCATCGCCAGACTGAGCCGCAGGGGATCCTCGCCCATCGACCGCGCGATCTCCGGCAGCGCGGTGGCGATCACCGTCGCGTCGAGATTCTCCATGAACAGGGCGCAGGCAATGATCAGCGGGGTGACGCGCGACATGACGGACCGTCAGACAGGAAGCGGAATCTCACGAATGTGAGGCGTTCCGCCGCCTTGACCATCGCGCATGCGAAAGCCCTGCCATGCGTAAGCCGGAACTTGCCGTCGGATCGGCGGTCGACTTCAGCGCCCGGTGAACACCGGCTTGCGCTTCTCCAGGAAGGCGCGGTAGCCCTCGCGGAAGTCTTGCGTGCCGAAGCAGCGGTAGCATTCGGCGATCTCGGCCTCGGTCAGCGGCGCCGGGTCGGACAGGCGGCGGACATAGCGCTTGTGCAGGGTGGCGGCCAGCGGCGCACCGGCGGCGATGCGCTGGACGGTCGCAGCGATCTCCGCCTCGAATCCCTCGTCGGGAACGACCCGGTGGACGAGCTTCTTGTCCTTGGCCTCCGCCGCACCGAAGACGCGGCCTTCCAGCAGGATCTCCAGCGCCGCCGGGCCGCCGGCCACGTCGGCGACCAGCGTCAGCTCCGTCGGTCCCATGGAAATGCCCAGCCGGCTGACCGGCACGCCGAAGCGGCTGCTCTCCGAACAGACCCTGAGGTCGCAGGCCAGCGCCACCGCCAACCCGATGCCGCAGCAGGGGCCGTCGATGGCGGCCAGCACCGGGTGGCGCAAGGCGCGCAGGCCGTCCAGCCCCTCGTCCATCAGGTCGCCATAGTTGGCGCCCTGTTCAGGGCTGTTGCGCTCGCTCTCGAACTCCGAGATGTCGGCACCGGGGGAGAAGCTGCGGGACCCATTGGAACCGGGGCCGCCGCACATCACCACGACGCGGGTTTCCTCGTCGGCCTCCAGCGCGCCCAGGTGGCCGATCAGGGCGTGCCACATCGGCTTGTCGAAGGCGTTCAGCTTGTCCGGGTTGGACAGGGTCAGGGTCGCGACGGCTCCATCGCGGCCGAGGGTGATGGTGCCGGCCATGCCGCAGTCTCCATCCGTTGCCGTATGGCCGCATACCATAGCGCCATGCCAAAGGGACGCAAGGCACCCGGTGCCGCAGCGCGGCAGAGCCGGCTGACGCGTCGGAGAAAAAAGTGACGGGGCCGTGAATTTTCCTCTTGCGGCCGAGGCCGTGTTTCCGTAGAAAGCGGCTCCCGGACGACGGGAGCGCGGGCGTAGCTCAGGGGTAGAGCACAACCTTGCCAAGGTTGGGGTCGAGGGTTCGAATCCCTTCGCCCGCTCCAGTTCTCCGGTAAAGCGAAGACCAAAGGGCCGGGCGGCGACGCGCCGGCCCTTCGCTTTTCCGATCCGGCCTTTTCCTTTCCGCAGCCCGGAAACGCGCTGTTTGGAAACTGTTTGGAAACACCGGGCATCCCGTATCGACAGTGGCCGTCCGGCGCGCTAGATCCTTATCCATGACCGACACTTCCCTCGCCGCCCGCGGCGTTGCGCTCGACTTGCTGCGCGACGTGCTGCGCAAGTCCGTTCCCTTCGACGACGCGTTCGACGCGCATCCCGAACTGGCGGCGCTGCAGCCGCGCGACCGCGGCTTCGTGCGCCTGCTGGTCGCCACCGTCCTGCGCCGCCTGGGCCAGATCGACGAGCTGATCCAGTCCAGCCTCGCCAAGCCGGGCCTGCCCAAGGCCGCCATCCACGACATGCTGCGGCTGGGAACGGCGCAGCTGGTGTTCCTGAACACCCCCGCCCATGCAGCGGTCGACACCGCGGTGGAACTGGCGGCGGCGCGCAACGCCGCTCCCTACAAGGGGCTGATCAACGCCGTGCTGCGCCGCATCGGGCGCGAGGGGGCGGAGATGGCGGCGCGGCAGGATGCCGGGCGGCTGAACACGCCGGACTGGCTGTGGCTGTCCTGGCGCTCCGCCTACGGCACCGCCCGCACCCGCGGCATCGTCGAGGCGCACCTGCACGAGGCGCCGCTGGACATCACGGTGAAGTCCGACCCGGAGGGCTGGGCCGAGCGGCTGGGCGCCACCCTGCTGCCGACCGGATCGCTGCGCCGCCCGCCCGGCGGGTCGGTGACCGAGCTACCGGGGTTCGAGGACGGGGAGTGGTGGATCCAGGACCTTGCCGCCTCGCTGCCGGCCAAGCTGTTCGGCGATCTTCGGTCCAAGCGGGTGTTCGACCTCTGCGCGGCCCCCGGCGGCAAGACGGCCCAGCTGGTGGTGCAGGGCGCGCAGGTCACCGCCATCGACCGCTCGGCCCGCCGGCTGGAGCGGGTCACCGAGAACCTGAAGCGCCTGAAGCTGGAGGCCGAAGTTCTGGCCGCCGACGCCGCGACCTGGGAGCCGGAGGAGCCGGCCGACGCCGTGCTGCTCGATGCGCCCTGCTCGGCCACCGGAGCGATCCGGCGTCATCCCGACATCCTGCGCGTCAAGTCGCCCGACGACATCGCCAAGCTGGCCCGTGCCCAGTCGCGGCTGCTCGCCCGCTCGGTCGAGCTGGTCAAGCCCGGTGGCACGCTGGTCTACTGCACCTGCTCGATCCAGCCGGAGGAGGGGGAGGCGCAGGTCGCCCGCCTGCTGCAGCAGGACAAGCGGGTGGAGCGCTGGCCGGTCACCGCCGAGGAACTCGGCGGCCTGTCGGAGCCGATCAACGAGGCCGGCGAGGTCCGCAGCCTTCCGGGCATGCTGGCCGATCTCGGCGGGATCGACGGCTTCTTCGTCGCACGGCTGCGCCGCCGACCTGACTAATGGAGCCCGGACTAAGGCCGTATCCGTTCTGCAGCGAGGGATAAATCCCAGGCCCGTCTTGCGGTGCGGGCGGCGAATTGATACGACACGACCTATGCTTTCGTCCGTGTTCTCCCGCACCGCATCATCACCCTCCGCCGGCCGCCGACGCCGCTCGCGGTCCTGAAGGAGTCGGCGCTGATGGGCGACGGGAACGGACGGTTTCGCAGCGGCATGGCGCGCCTTGCCTATGGGAATCCCCTCTACGCCCTGATGCTGGGCGGCAAGGCGCCGGGAGCGCTCGCGGTTGTCCCGCCCGATCCCTGGCCGGGCGATACCGGCAACGGCAACGCCATTCTGGCTGGCCGGATGGGCTTCGCCGGGCATACCGTGATGGTCGACCCCAACGGCGCACCCAACTGGCGGCCCCAGGGCGCCAGCCCGGGCTGGCTGCGCGCCGCCCACGGCTTCGAATGGCTGCGCGACCTTCGCGCGGTCGGCGGCGATACGGCGCGGCGCCGGGCGCGGGTGTTGGTGTGGTCCTGGCTGGACCAGAATGGCGGGTGGCATGCACAAAGCTGGGCGCCCGACGTGCTGGGCACGCGGCTGGCCAGCTGGATCGGTCTGCATGACTTCTACTGCGCATCCGCCGACGACGAGTTCCGCGCCCGGGTGTTCGAGAGCATGGCGCGCCAGCTTCGCCACCTGCTGCGCGTGGCGCCGGCCAAGCTGGACGGCGAGCGGCTGATCGGCGCGATCAAGGGGCTGCTCTTTGGCGGCTATTGCCTGCCCGACCAGGACAAGGCGGCACGGGAGGCGCTGAGGCTGCTCGACAAGGAGTTGCCGCGCCAGATCCTGCCCGACGGCGGCCATGTCGAACGCAACCCGTCGATCCAGATGCGGGTTCTGCGCGACCTGATCGACATGCGCGCCGTTCTGCGCGTCGCCAAGGAGGAGGTGCCGGAAAGCCTCCAGCACGCCATCGACCGCATGACGCCGGCGCTCCGCTTCTTCCGCCATGTCGATGGCGCGCTCGCCCTGTTCAACGGCGGGCGGGAGGAGGATCCGGCGCTGATCGACACGGTGCTGGCCCAGGCCGACGCCCGCGGCCGTCCGCTGAAGAGCGCGCCGCACACCGGGTTCGAGCGGCTGCTTGCCGGCCGTACCCTGGTGCTGCTCGACACCGGCGCGCCGCCGCCGGCGGGGCTGGACCGCACCGCCCATGCCGGCACCCTGTCGATGGAGGTCTCCGTCAACAAGGAGCGGCTGATCGTCAATTGCGGCAGCCACCCGTCCCAGCGCGGCCCCTGGCGCGCGGCGCTGGCCGGGACATCGGCGCATTCGACAATGGTGGTCGCCGACACCAACTCGTCGGAAGTTCTGGAGAAGGGCGGGCTGGGCCGCCGGCCGACGAATGTCAGTTGCGAACGGCAGGAATCGGATGGCGCCATGCTGGTGGTCGCCAGCCACAACGGCTACAGCAAGGGCTTCGGCCTGCTGCACCGCCGCCGCGTCTATCTGGCCGACAATGGCGAGGATCTGCGCGGCGAGGACACGCTGGAGCCGGTGATCGGCGCCACGCCGCAGCCGCAACCCTACGCCATCCGCTTCCACCTGCATCCGAATGTCGAGGTCGTGCCGGTGCAGGGGCAGGGTGACGGGCGCAACGATCAGGTGCTCCTGCGCCTGCCCAGCGGCAATGCCTGGCGCATGCGGGTGACCGGCGCCGTGCTGGAGGTGGCGGAGAGCGTCTATCTCGGCAGCGGGGACGAGCCGCGCCGCACCCGGCAGATCATGATGCAGGGACAATGCGGCCCCGAGGGGCTGACGGTGAAATGGGCCTTGCGCCGCGAGCGCAAGGCGGCGTAAATCGCGCCCATCCGCGGTGGCCGGGCCTATTCCCTTTGGGAGGGGGCGTGGAAACACGGATGAACACGGGATTCGGAGCACGGACGACCACGGGACTCTTCACGCCGTGCTTATCCATGTCCGGCCGGACCGACGATGTGCGGACGGACGGGGATAAGCACAGCTGAGCGGCATTTCCGTGGCCGTCCGTGCTTTTCTTCTTCCGTGCTTGTCCGGGTCTCCCCGGTTGCCTGCGGCCCAACGCACCACCCGCAGCGATCAGGATGACGCCATGAGCCCGCCCAAAGCCAACCACGCCCCCGCCCCCGACAAGGTCCGCATCGCCCGCGCCCTGATCTCCGTGTCCGACAAGGCCGGTCTGGTGGAGCTGGGCAAGGCGCTCGCCGCCCGCGGCGTCGAGATCCTGTCGACCGGCGGTTCGGCCCAGCGTCTGGCCGAGGCCGGCGTGCCGGTCAAGGAGGTCTCCGACCACACCGGCTTCCCGGAGATCATGGACGGCCGCGTCAAGACCCTGCATCCGCGCGTCCATGGCGGCATCCTGGCCCGTCGCGACATCCATGCCGACGCGATGGCCCAGCACGACATCCCCGGCATCGATCTGGTGGTGGTCAACCTCTACCCGTTCGAGGCGACGGTCGCCAAGGGCGCGGCCTACGACGACTGCGTCGAGAACATCGACATCGGCGGGCCGGCGATGATCCGCGCCGCCGCCAAGAATCACGATTTCGTCGCCATCGTCACCGAGCCGTCCGATTACGAGGCGGTGATGGACGAACTGGCGACCCATGACGGCTGCGTCACCCTGGCCCTGCGCCGCAAGCTGGCCCAGCGCGCCTATGCCCGTACCGCCGCCTACGACGCCGCCATCTCCACCTGGCTGGCCGGCCAGCTGGGCGAGACCTTCCCGCCGCGCACCACCCTGTCGGGCGCGCTGGCCCAGACCCTGCGCTATGGCGAGAACCCGCACCAGCAGGCGGCCTTCTACGTCACCGGGGAGAAGCGTCCGGGTGTCGCCACCGCCGTGCAGCTGCAGGGCAAGGAGCTGTCCTACAACAACCTGAACGACACCGACGCCGCCTTCGAGCTGGTGGCGGAGTTCGAGCAGCCGGCCGTCGCCATCATCAAGCACGCCAACCCCTGCGGCGTGGCGCAAGGGTCCAACCTGCTGGAGGCCTACAAGTCGGCCTTGCTGTGCGATCCGGTCAGCGCCTTCGGCGGCATCATCGCCGTCAACCGCAGCCTGGACGCCGAGACGGCCGAGGAAATTTCCAAGCTGTTCGCCGAGGTGGTGATCGCCCCTGACGCCGACGAGGCCGCCCGCGCGCTGCTGGCGACCAAGAAGAACCTGCGCGTGCTGCTGACCAAGGACGTGCCGAACCCGGCCGAGCCCGGCATGATGATCAAGCAGCTGTCGGGCGGCTTCCTGCTGCAGAACCGCGACAGCGGCCGCGTCGACCCGGCCGAGCTGAAGGTCGTAACCAAGCGCGCGCCGACCGAACAGGAACTGGCCGACCTGCTGTTCGCCTTCCGCGTCGCCAAGCACGTCAAGTCGAACGCCATCGTCTATGCCAAGAACGGCGCCACGGTCGGCGTCGGCGCCGGCCAGATGAGCCGCGTCGACAGTGCCCGCATCGCCGCCATCAAGTCGGCCGAGGCCGCCAAGGCCGCCGGCCTGCCGGAGGCGCTGACCAAGGGTTCGGTGGTTGCGTCGGACGCCTTCTTCCCCTTCGCCGACGGCCTGCTGGCCGCTGCCGAGGCGGGTGTGACGGCGGTGATCCAGCCGGGCGGCTCGATCCGCGACAACGATGTCATCGCTGCCGCGGACGAGAAGGGTCTGGCGATGGTGCTGACCGGAATGCGGCACTTCCGGCATTGACGGTGTGATGACTCTCCCTCTCCCGTCCCGGGAGAGGGAAGGGGTCCATGGCATCGCCATGGGAAGGGTGAGGGGTTGGGCACGAAGCCCTTGCGCTTCGGGATTCTTGAATGACCCCTCCTCCTCCCCACGCCTGACGGCGCGGGTCCCCTCCCTCTCCCGGGGCGGGAGAGGGCTTTACCTCAGGCCTCCGCCAGCAGGTCGTCGGAATCCTCGACCCGCTTCAGCATCGACTGGCGCAGTTTCAGCAGGGCCCGGTGCTCCAGCTGGCGCACGCGTTCCTTGCTGACGCCCAGTTCGCGGCCGAGTTCCTCAAGCGTTGCGCCTTCCTCCCGCAGCCGGCGTTCGCGGATGATGGTACGTTCGCGCGGGCTCAGTTCGCCCAACGCCTCCGCCAGCCATTGCGACCGCGTGTTGGCGTCGCGCATGCCGATCACCACGTCCTCGGGCGAGGGGCGCTGGTCGGCCAGGAAATCCTGCCAGTCGTCGTCGGAGCCGTCGGCCACCGGCGTGTTCAGCGACTGGTCCGAACCGGACAGCCGCATCTCCATCGCCTCGACCTCGGCGACCTCGACCTTCAGTTCGCCGGCGATCCACTCGCGGCCTTCCCTGGTCAGGGGCGCGCCGCTGCCGTTCTGGGTGGCGCTGTCGATCTTGGCGCGCAGGCGGCGCAGGTTGAAGAACAGGGATTTCTGCGCGGCTGTGGTGCCGGTCCGCACGATCGACCAGTTGCGCAGGATGTAGTCCTGCATGGCCGAGCGGATCCACCAGGCGGCGTAGGTCGAGAAACGCACCTCGCGGTCGGGTTCGAAGCGGCTGGCCGCCTGCATCAGACCGACATTCCCCTCCTGGACGAGATCGCCCATCGGCAGGCCGTAGTTGCGGAAGCGGGACGCGGTGGCCACCACCAGACGGGTATAAGCCCGGACCAGCTGATGCAGGGCGCGTTCGTCATTCCCCTCGCGCCATTTTCGGGCGAGGTCGAATTCATGGTCGCGCGACAGCAACGGTTCGCGCATGGATGCCTTGATGAAGCTCAGATTTGCACGCTGAGTCTCCGGATCGTCGATGTATGCCATCCGTCCCTTCCTTCCCGTCTGGGCGGCATCGTGTTCCTTCGCATATCCCCGTACTATCGGGTCTTCGCCGCTTTGCCGCCTGCCCCCGGTCGATGCCGTCGGGTTACACAACAAGCATGAGCGCGCCCTGTTGCGGAATCATACGCAGGTGTAGGGGGAATGGATCACAAGGGATGGACGATTTTTGCCGGAGGCCTATTCCATGGCATTCCGGAGGATGGCGGGAGCGGTATGTGCGGGCAGGATGGACGGGCGGAAGGTCTGGGGTGAACCTAAGGGTGGGTCACACCTGGAAAAGGTCCAGCATCTCGCCGAAAGAATCGAAGCAGGCGCAGACGAGGTGCCCACCACGGCCGCAGCCGCCGTCCAGCGTCACCGTCACCGGGCCGACATCCACATTGGGTTCTTCGGGCGACCAGAGAGGGTTGTAGCCGCGCACGAGGCGGCGGAAAGCGCCATAGGGCTGGTCCAGCCGGGCGAAGGCGCCGCCGCCCCACCAGAAGGCATCGCCCTGGCCGGTCAGCGGCCGTCGCGGATCGATGCCGGCGCTGACCAGAAGCAGGCTGCCGCCACCTCTGCTGCTGGCGCCGGGAGTTCCGTCATCCGTCCCGTCGCCGCCCGGAATTCCAATCGGGCTTCCGACCGGGCCGCCGGTGTAGGCGGCACGGCGCAGGGCGTTGAACAGCGCCTCGTGTCCGGGATGGGCGGCCATCGACTGGCGGAGTTCGCGCGTCCAGCGGCCGAGCATCACGGCGCCGCCGCGCGCCGCCGCCATGCCCGCCTCCAGGTTGCCGCCATAGGCCGCCAGCGTCGGCGCCACGCCCTGGCGCAGCATCCAGTCCAGGACGGTGCGGGGATCGGGAGCGAAGTGGAGTTGCTGCAACTTCTGCCACATCTCCTCCTGCTGGCCGCGGAGGTAGACGATATCCGACGCGATCATCCCCGGCATCGCCAGCAGTGCGATGCGGAAGGCCAGCAGCCGGTCGATGGTCTCCACCACCCGGTCGCCGAAGCCGATCATGTTGCCGAGATAGACCAGACGGTCACCGGGGCGGAAGCGCTGGGCGATGGCATGGTGGATCACGTCCAGCCGGTCGGGCTGGGCATGGATCGCGCCGATGGCCCAGACGCGGCGCGGACGGCCCAGCGACGCGAAGCGGCTGTCGTCCTCGACGGCGGCGACGATGGTCCCGGCATGGCGGGCAGGATGACCAAGGCGCGGCGGCAGACCCAAACTCGATCCCCTTCGACATCGTTCGCGAAGCCGGTGTCAGCGGCCAGTCCGGCGTGCCGGCGAATGCCGGGACCGGAAGGCGGCCGGGAGTTTAGGCGTGTCATGCCGCCGAAACAAAGGTGAAAAAACGAGACGGGCGCGCGGCTTGCCGTAGCAGCCGCGCGCCCGTTCGTGTCACGGACGGATTGTTGGGACGGGTCCTTCCGGCGTCAGGCCGCCTTGGACAGCACCGACTCCAGACGCTCCG